>JALFTG010000089.1 GCA_022779345.1 Oscillospiraceae bacterium
CAGCCTGTGCGGGGCGGAGAGCGATCTGGTGCTCCTGTGCGCCGGAGCCGGGGATTACCGCCGCCCGTCCATCCGGGAGCTGGAAACTACGCTGGCAAAGCTGGGGCTGGAGGACCGTCTGGGGGCAAAGGGCGGCGTGCATCTGCTGTCCGACGACCCCCTCAACCGCTCCACTATGGAGCCGTTTGCATCGAAAATCATCGATCTGCGCGCCACTTCAGTGGAACAATCCCGCTCATTTGATCCACCTTTCCCCACTTTCCATTCCGTGCCCCGGACACCCGGCACCGTGCCGGAATACGGCTGGACAGAGGACGCCTTCGCTTTTACCGTCCGGAACACTCTGCCGGGCCGGGCGTGGAGCGATATGCTCACCAACGGGATGCTGGGCTATGCGGCCGCCGACTCCGGGCTGGGTCACCTGTGGTACGGCAACGCCGGACTGTTCCGGCTGACCGTGTGGGACAACGATCCCCGAGCCGTGGCCGGGCCGGAGACGCTGGAATACCTGCCGGAGCAGGGAGCACCGGTGAGCCTGTTTGCCGCCAATGACGGTCTAGGCTGCCGGGTCACCTTCGGTTTCGGCTGGGCCCAAAGGGAAAAGGCGCTGGAACATGGCACCGTCACCTTCAAGGCCTTCATCCCGGAAGACAGGGACGCCCGGGTGCTGATCCTCCGCTCCGATCTCCCGGGCGGGGCTTTCCGGTGGCGGGCGGACCTGCTGCTGGGAGAGCATCCCCGGGACGGGCAGACGGTGGAGACCTTCCGGGAGGGGGCGTGCCTGTGCGCCAGGAATCCCGCCTCCGTCTATCCGGACATGGTATTCCGGGCGGTGTGCGATCCCCCCTTTGACGCTTTCACCTGTGCCCGGGACAGCGCCCGTATGGGGCGGTGGGATGAGCACACCGGCACGGGCGCCCTCCCCTGCTTCTGTACCCGCATCCCCGCATCCGGCACGGCGGTGCTGGTGTGCGGCTGCGGCGAGGCGGAGGACCTGCTGGCCCTGACCCAGCCGGAGGCGGCATATCTGGCCCTGGAGGAAACGAAGCGCCGCTGGACGGACACGGCCCAACGCTTCACCCTGGACGCTCCGGACGAGACCGCCGGGCACGCCATGAACGGCTGGGCGGTGTATCAGTCCCTGGCCTGCCGGATGCTGGGGCGCAGCAGCCTGTATCAGGCGGGCGGGGCCTTCGGATTCCGGGACCAGCTCCAGGACGCGGTGAATCTCATCCTCATTGACCCCTCCATTGCCCGGCAGCAGATTCTGGCCTGCTGTGCCCGGCAGTACCGGGAGGGGGATGTGCAGCACTGGTGGCATCTCCCGGAGGGCCGGGGCGTGCGGACCCGGTGCAGTGACGATCTGCTGTGGCTGCCCTGGGCGCTTTGCGAATATGTGGACAAGACCGGGGACACGGCATTGTGTGATCTGGAGGCGGCGTATCTGGATTCCCCGCCCCTGGCGGACGGAGAGGCGGACCGGTATGAACTGGCCTGCGCCGGCGAAGAAACCGGAACCGTGCTGGATCACGCCCGCCGGGCACTGGATCGGGTGATCGCCCGGGGCGAGGGGGAGCACGGACTGCTCCTCATGCTGGGCGGGGACTGGAATGACGGGCTGGGCGCCGTTGGCCGGGAGGGCCGGGGCGAGAGCGTGTGGCTTTCCTGGTTTTTTGCCCATGTTTCCCACCGGTTCGGTACCCTGTGTGACCGTCTGGGTCAGGCGGACGGGGAGAAATACCGCCGGTACGCCCGCAGATACGGCGATGCGGCGGACCGGGCCTGGGACGGGGGCTGGTACCTCCGGGGCTATTACGATGACGGTGCGCCCCTGGGCAGCAAAGACGGGGAGAGCTGCCGCATCGACTCCATCGCCCAGAGCTGGGCAGTGCTCAGCGGCTTCGGGGACGAACAGCGCCGCTCCGCCGCTCTGGACAACGCCCTGCGCCGGCTGTTCGACCGGGAGGCGGGGCTGGTGAAACTGTTCGACCCGCCCATCCCGCCGGGAAACATGAAAGCCGGATATATATCCGGCTACGGCCCGGGCTTCCGGGAAAACGGCGGGCAGTACACCCACGCCGCTATTTGGCTGGCCCAGGCCTGCCTCCGTGCCGGACGCACCGATGACGGCTGGGCAATCCTGAAGACCCTGTGGCCGGATGACCGGGACCCGTCTGTCTTTGAAGGGGAACCTTTCGTCATCCCGGCGGATGTGTCCTCCAATCCGGACCACACCGGGGCGTGCGGCTGGACCTGGTACACCGGCTCCGCCGGGTGGTACTTCCGGGTGTTCACCGAGGATCTGCTGGGCATCCGGCTGGAAGACGGCTGCCTCACTGTCACGCCCCGGCTCCCCACGGGCTGGGACGGGTACACCGCCCGGCTCCGGGACGGGGCGGACCGGGAGCACACCATCACCGTCCGGGACGGGACCGTCACCGTGGACGGCGCACCCCCGGATCCGGGCGATCCCGTCAAAATCTTTGCCAAAGAATTTGTTTAACAAATACTATGGAATGTGTTATAATGTTTCAAATCAGATTCAGCCGCCGGAATTTCGGGAATTCCGGCTTGGAAATCAGAAAAAAGGACAGACAACAATGACGCTGATTCGAAATGAGATTCTGCCCGGGGTGTGGCTCACCTGCATCACCACGGACAAGTTTAAAACCGGCTGCCTGAGCATCAGTCTGCTCACCCAGCTGCAGCGGGACACGGCGGCCATGAACGCCCTGATCCCCCAGGTGCTCCGCCGGGGCACCCGTCAGTTCCCGGACATGGAACAGCTGGCCGGGGAACTGGACCGGCTGTACGGGGCCAGCATCGCCCCTGCCGTACGGAAGATCGGTGAAATCCAGAGCGTGGGACTGGTGGCCGATTTTGTGGACGGGCATTTTGTGCCCACCCAGGTGGATATGTTCAACGACATTCTCCGCCTCACCTGTCAGGTCCTGCTGGACCCGGTCACAGAGCACGGCCTGTTCCGGGAGAGCTATGTGGAAAACGAAAAACAGCAGCAGCTGGACCGGCTCCGCGCCCGGATCAATGACAAACGGTCCTACTCCGTCCAGCGGATCATCGAGCTGATGTGCTGCTATGAGGACTTTGCCGTGTCCCGCCTGGGGGACGAGGAGACCACCGAGGCCGTCACCGCCCGGGCGCTGACGGAGCAGTATCACCATCTGCTGGAGACCTGCCCCATCGAGATCTTCTACTGCGGCTCCTGCCGGTTCAAATACCTGCGGGATCAGCTGCTGGAGGATCTGAAGGATCTGCCCCGGGGGGAGATCGACTATGACATCGGCACGGACATCCGCATGAACACCGTGGAGGACGGCCCCCGGTATTTCACCGATGAGATGGCCGTCACCCAGGGGAAGCTGTCCATCGGCTTCCGGCTGGGGGAGATCATGGATGACCCGGACGCGGCGCCGGCCCTGTATGTGATGAACGCGCTGTATGGCGGGTCCGTCACCTCCAAGCTGTTCATGAATGTGCGGGAGCGGCTGAGCCTGTGCTACTATGCCTCCTCCCTGCTGGACCTGAACAAAGGCCTGATGATCGTCTATTCCGGCATCGACTTTGACCAGTATGACGCAGCGCTGAGCGAAATCCTTGCCCAGCTGAAGGCCGTGCAGGACGGGGACTTCACCGATGAGGAACTGGAAGCCGCCCGCCGGGGCGTGGCCGCGGAGCTGCGGACCTATATGGACAACGAGGGGGATCTGGAGCAGTACTGGCTGATCCGGAACCTCCGGGGCGAGCGCATGGACCCCATGGCCCTGGCGGAACGGGTCAGCACCGTGACCCGGGCGGATGTGATCCGCGCCGCCGCCGGGCTGGTGTGCGACGCCGTGTATTTTCTCCGGGGCAACGGGGAGGAAAGCGAGGAAGACGAGGCATGAAGATCAGAAATTACCCCTCCGTGGCGGAGACGCTGTATTCCGAAGTCCTTCCCAACGGTCTGACCATCCGGGTGGTGCCCAAGCCCAACTTCAACCGTACCTTCGCCGTGTTCGCCACGGACTACGGCGGGGCCGACCGGCGGTTCTCCCTGGGCGGGGAGTGGATCGACACCCCCGCAGGCATCGCCCATTATCTGGAACACAAGATGTTTGACACGAAAGACGGCAACGCCCTGAATGTACTGGCGGCCAACGGGGCCTCCCCCAACGCCTTCACCGGCACGGACATGACCGCCTATTACTTTGAGAGCACCAGCCGGTTCGAGGAGAACCTGAAGATGCTGCTGGAGTTTGTCTCCGTGCCGTATTTCACCGAGGAGAGCGTGGAAAAGGAGCGGGGCATCATCGGGCAGGAAATCGGCATGGTGGAGGACAGCCCGGACTTTCAGGTGTATATCCGCCTGATGCAGGCACTGTACCGGAATTCCCCGGTGCGCTGCTCCGTGGCCGGAACGGTGGACAGCATCGCACAGATCACCAGCCAGAGTCTGTATGACTGCCACAAGGCGTTTTATGCCCCGTCCAACATGGCCCTGGCCGTGGTGGGCAAGGTCCACCCGGAACAGGTGGTGGAGATCGCCTCCGCCATTCTGCCCAAAGAGAAGGCCCCCAAGCCTGTGGTGGACTTCGGTGCGCCGGAGGACCTGCTCCCGGTGACTCACCGGACGGAGGTGGCCATGGAGGTGTCCGCGCCCCAGTTCATGATCGGCGCCAAGGTGGCGCCCCAGCTGTCCGGCACGCCCAGACTCCACCAGAAGCATGTGGGCACGCTGGCCATGAACGCCCTGTTCGGCCGCTCCTCCCACTTCTATGCCAAGCTGTACGGGAAGAACATCCTGTCCCCGGACTTCGAGATCGATTTTGACTATGCGGCCAATACCTCCACGCTGTTTCTGGCCGGGCAGAGCAACAACCCGGACGCGGTGCTGGAAGAAGTGCTGGCGGCAGCGGACAATGTGCGCCGCAACGGGCTGGACCGGGAAAAATTTGAGCGGCTGAAAAACGCCACGCTGGGCTCTCTGATCTTCGGACTGGAGGAATTTGAGTCCCTGGCGGTGGATCTGGCGGGCAGCGCTTTCTATAATTATAATGTGATGGACACTTTCACCCAGCGGGCGGATGTCTCCATGGAAGAGTGCGAGGCGTTCATCGCCGAAAACCTGACGGCGGAGAAGCTGGCCATGTCCGTTGTCGTGCCCGGGGGAGCGTGAGGAGGCGGCATGGAACAGGCAATCATCAGCTTTCCCTCTCTGGGTCTGGAGATGAATCCCCCTGCGGTCATCTCCCTGTTCGGTCTGGACATCCACCTGTACGGCGTGGCCATCGCCCTGGGATTTCTTCTGGCGGTGCTGTACTGTGCCCGCCGGGCACCGGAGTTCGGCCTGGAGCCGGACAATGTCTATGATGTGATCATCTGGGCCCTGCCCATCGGCGTCATCGGCGCCAGAGCGTACTATATCATCTTCAACTATGAAGCCGGCGGCTTCGCCGGTCATCCGGAGAACTGGATCAAGGTCTGGAACGGCGGTCTGGCCATCTACGGCGGCATCATCGCCAGCGTGCTCACCGCTGTGGCGGTGTGCAAAATCAAAAAGATCCGCATTCCCGCGTTCCTGGACCTGGGGTGCTTCGGCCTGCTCATCGGACAACTGATGGGCCGGTGGGGCAACTTCTTCAACCGGGAGGCCTTCGGCAGCGAGACCACCGCCTTCCTGCGTATGGGACTCACCACCGCCAAGGGAACAATTTATGTCCACCCCACCTTTCTGTATGAAAGCCTGTGGAATCTGGCCGGGCTGCTGATCCTCCATTTCTGGACGAAAAAGGGCAAACGGAAATTTGACGGGCAGATTTTCCTGTTGTATGTCCTGTGGTACGGCGTGGGCCGGTTCTTCATCGAAGGGCTGCGGTCCGACAGCCTGTATCTGGGCGGCACCGGCATCCGGGTGTCCCAGCTGCTGGCGGCAGTCTCCGCCGCCGCGGCCCTGATTCTGCTCATTATGCTGGGCCGGAAACCCCATACCCTCTGGAAAGACCGGGAACTGTCGTCCCCGGATGACACGGACACGACAGAACACATATAAATAAACTGTACAGGAGGCATTGACTATGGCAAAAAACAACTTTGACGACCTGAAAGCAACCCTGATGGACACCTTCAACATGGTGGCGGAGAAGGTCCTGGATCTGGCGGATACCGCTGCGGACACCGCCAAGGCCGGCCACCAGATCGCCAAGCTGACCATGGAGAAAAAGAAAGCCGAATCCGCCATGCAGGAAGCCTATGAGCAGCTGGGCAAGCTGTATTACGATATGCACCGGGACGACGCGGAAGGCGTGTTTGCCGACCTGTGCGGCGATATCGAGAGCAGCCATGACAAGATTCTGGACATTGAGGACGAAATCGCCGTCCTGAAGGACACCATGGGCGCCGCCATGGATGAGATCGAGGTGGAGTTCACCGAGATGTTTGACGATGAGGACATCCCCGCCGCCGATGATGCGGACTTTGAGAGCGTGGTCACCGATGCGGAGCCTGCCGCCGAAGTCCCGGCGGAGGAAGCCCCGGAGGAGACTCCCGTTGAGGAAACACCCGATCAGGAAGCCTGAAACCGGAACACAACACAGCCAGCCCCGGAGCGCACGCTCCGGGGCTGGCTGTTTCTGCGCTTCTCTCAGGAAATATAAAACGCCACCGTTCACAACTTCAGAACGGTGGCGTTAAGTGATGAATTGATTTCTTTTTCCCATGGTACCCTCCTTACAGATGCACATTGATCTCGTACAGGGTCTCCAGATCGTTATCCCGCAGGTACTTGAAACGCTCAATCAGCTTCATGGTGTTCAGCTCCTTTCTCTCATCCGGGATTTTTATTTACAGGTGGACATTGATCTCGTACAGAGTCTCCAGATCGTGGTCACGCAGATACTTGAAACGCTCGATCAGCTTCATGTTGTTCAGCTCCTTTCTCTCATCCGGGATTTTTATTTACAGGTGGACATTGATTTCGTACAGGGTCTCCAGATCGTGGTCACGCAGGTACTTGAAACGCTCGATCATTTTCATGATGTTCAGCTCCTTTCGTCCGGTTCGTTTTGTCTTCGTTTCCCTCTTGCAACTATATATTAACTCATCAGACATCCTATGTCAATAGGTTTTGATAAAAAATTATCGTTTCGGCCGTTTTTGTATAGTTCACACAGTTTAGCTCGCCATTTTTGACGGTCACTTCATGGGTTCCCACAGTATTTGCCCGGCATTTTCCCAAATTCCAAAGTTGTCTGATGAATTTTGTTAATTGAATCACACTTTTCATCATACAACTCTTGCATTTGCAGGAAATTCACTTGTCCGCCGCAGGAAATCCTGCATAAAGAGAAAGACCGCTTCGGCGCACAAAAACGCCGCAGTCATCAGACTGCGGCGTTTTGATGGTTCATGGTCCGGCTCAGCAGAGCTTGGCGCCGGCGGGGATGCTGTCATCCAGCATGATCAGGTTCAGCTTCTCCTCGCCCTTTTCTGTGTGGACGGCGGACAGGAGCATGCCGTTGGACATCTGGCCCATCATCTTTCTGGGGGGCAGGTTCACGATGGCCACGAGAGTCTTGCCCACCAGATCTTCCGGCTCATAGAACTTGTGGATGCCGGAGAGGATCTGCCGGTCGGTGCCGGTGCCGTCGTCCAGAGTGAACTTCAGCAGCTTCTCGCTCTTCTTCACGGCCTCGCAGGCTTTCACCTTCACCACCCGGAAATCGGACTTGCAGAAGGTGTCGAAATCCACCTGCTCGGTGAGCTGGGGCTCCAGTTCAATGGGCGGCAGGGCGGCCTTCTTTGCTTCTGCCTCAGCGGCCTCCAGCGCAGCCAGGGCCTTGTCCACATCCACACGGGGGAACAGGGCGTCGCCCTTGGTCACCGGGGAGGTCTCGGACCGGGAACCCCAGACAGCGACGCTGTCCCAGGTCCGGCAGCCCTCACAGGCGCCGATCTGCCCGAACAGCTTGTCCATGCTCTCGGGCATGAAGGGGCTGAGCAGGATGCCGCAGATGCGGGTGGCCTCCAGCAGATTATACAGCACATGGGCCAGACGGGCGCCGTTGGCGTCCATGTCTTTGGCCAGGGCCCAGGGGGCGTTCTCGTCGATATACTTGTTGGCCCGCTGGATGACCTTGAACACCTCGTCCAGGGCCTTGTGGGGGGCAAAGGCCTCCATGGCCTCCTCATAGCGGTCCCGGAGACCGGAAGCCAGCCCGATCAGTTCCCTGTCGCAGTCCTGGGGCTCGGCCCAGGCGGAGCAGCCGGCAGGCAGGGCCTCGCCGAAATACTTGCCCACCATGGCGGTGGTGCGGGACACCAGATTGCCCAGATCGTTGGCCAGATCGGTGTTGATGGTCTGGATCAGCAGCTCATTGGAGAAGTTGCCGTCGGAGCCGAAGGGGAAGGTACGCATCAGGAAGAAGCGCAGAGCGTCCACGCCGAACTGCTCGGCCAGGATATAGGGGTCCACCACATTTCCCTTGGACTTGGACATCTTGCCGCCGTCCAGCAGCAGCCAGCCGTGGCCGAACACATGCTTGGGCAGGGGCAGGTCCAGGCTCATGAGCATGGCGGGCCAGATGATGGAGTGGAACCGGACGATCTCCTTGCCCACGAAGTGGACATCGGCGGGCCAGTACTCCGCCAGATCGTTGTACTTCTCATTCTCAAAGCCCAGGGCGGTCATGTAGTTGAACAGGGCGTCGATCCACACATAGACCACATGGCCCGGATCAAAGTCCACGGGGATGCCCCAGGTGAAGCTGGTGCGGGACACGCACAGGTCCTCCAGACCGGGGTCGATGAAGTTGTTCACCATCTCGTTGACACGGCTGCGGGGCTGGAGGAAGTCGGTGTTCACCAGCAGGTCCCGCACCCGGTCGGCATACTTGCTCAGCCGGAAAAAGTAGGCCTCCTCCTCGGCGTCCACCACGGGCCGTCCGCAGTCCGGGCAGCAGCCGTCCTTCAACTGGGTCTCGGTCCAGAAGGACTCACAGGGCTTGCAGTACTTGCCCACATACTTGCCCTTGTAGATATCCCCGTTGTCATACATCTTCTTAAAGATGCGCTGGATGGCCTCCACATGGTAGTCGTCGGTGGTGCGGATGAACCGGTCATTGGAGATGTTCATCAGCTTCCACAGATCTTTCACGCCCCGGGGACCTTCCACGATGTTGTCCACAAATTCCTGGGGGCTGACCCCGGCCTCCTTGGCCTTATCCTCGATTTTCTGGCCGTGCTCGTCGGTTCCGGTCAGGAACATGACATCGTAGCCCGCCAGGCGTTTGTACCGGGCCGTGACATCCGTGGCCACGGTGCAGTAGGTGTGTCCGATGTGCAGCTTGTCGGAGGGGTAGTAGATGGGTGTGGTGATATAGAACTTGCCCTTGTTTTCCATGATCTTTCTCCTCGTTTCTCTGTGATATGGTCAATCCTGCGGATGGATTCAGCTGATTTCCTGGGGGGTCGGGGTCTCAACAGGTTCCGGCTCGGTGCTGGGTTCGGGACTGGGTTCCGGTGCCGGGGTGGGAGTCGGTTCCGGTTCCGGGGTCGGCTCCGGGCTGGGCTCAGGACTGGGTTCCGGTTCGGGATACTTAATGTCCTCTTCGTGGTAGTAATAGGTGCTCACACCCTCGGAGTGCTTTTCAATGAGCTGATGCGTCTCGGAATCATAGACAGCCCGGAAGGCCTCCGCCTTGTAGCCCGTGGCGGTCTCGGGATAGTCCTTGTTGGTGTAGATCAGCCAGGAAGTGCTGGACAGCTCCACATAGGTGCCGTCATCAGTGCCGAGAATGCGGACAGTCATATAGCCGTTCTCCACAAAGGCCTCCAGTTTGATGGGGTATTCCCGGTCATTGGTGAATTTGAAGTCCGGGCTCTTCCAGCTGACGGTGGCGTCAAAACCCGCAGGCAGATAGCCCACCGGGAAGTAATGGTTCACCCGGTAATCGATCTGGAGATTGGACTGGAGGGTGCAGTAATACAGGGTGGAGCTGACCTGGCAGATACCGCCGCCCACTTCCTGGACCACTGCGCCGTTGGAATAGGCGCCAGCGGGGAGATAGCCGTTCTCCCGGGTCCGCTGGCCCAGGGTGCCGTTATAGGAGAACTGCTCGCCCGGCATGAGCACCACACCGTTGACAGCTTTGGCCGCCAGTTCCACATTGTTCAGCCGGTTGGAGTTGCTGCCCGCCAGCGAAGTGGACTTCTCCGCCAGCACCGTCTGGAACAGGACGGACTCCAGATGCTCCGCCGTTTCCTCCGGCCGGGTGATGGTCACATCCAGCACCACCTCATCGCCGGTCCGGGCGGCGTTCCACTTCTCCCGGGCTTCGGCTGCGTCAAAGTCGATGCCCACCTGCTCGGGCACGATGGTGTCCGTCTCCTTGTCATAATAAGCGTCCGCCGCCTCCCGGCAGATCTCCTCCCGGAGGGCATCCGCATCCAGGGCCACATCCGTCTGCTCCGGCGGATCGTAGGTCACGGTGCCGAAGCTGCCCTGATCAATGGCGTCCAGCACCAGCCGGGTGATGGTGTCCTCATCCAGTACGATCATCCCGGCGCCCTTGATGAGTGTCAGCGTCTCCGCCTCCTCATCGATGGTCCAGGACTGGTCCAGATCCGCCTTTGCCCGGGCGGCTGCCTGGGCCACCAGGTCCCGGATCAGGCCCTCGTCCGTGTCCGGGAACACCCGGTCCGTCAGATCCGCGCCCCGGATCATGCTCCGGATCCAGGTAAAGGTGTTAGTCAGCACATTGCCGTCCCGGCCGTACTCCCAGGCAGCCCGGGCAGCCCCCTGGGCGTCCAGCTCCATGCCCGCCTGGGCATAGGTGATCTCACAGGTGCCGCCGGGCATCTCCACGGTCACGGCGATGTTGTCCCGGTCGCCCCAGCCGGCCCGCTCCAGGGTGTCCGCCGCCTCCTCCAGCGACAGTCCCCCCAGTTCATAGCCGCCCATGGTGACTTTGGGGAACACGGTATCCATCTTTGTTGTCAGCACGGCGGCAACTGCGAACAGCAGCACCAGCACCGCCGCAAGAATGCCGATGACGCCCAGGGCAATCAGGCCGCCCCGGTGTTTTTTCGGTCCTGTATTCCGGTCCGGCTCCCGGACCGCCTGAAACGACGCAGTATTCTGTTCCGCGCCGTGCTTGTTTCCAAACAGTTTCATCTATCCCAATCCTCCCTGGTCCTCATTCTCCCCGCATTTCCCGCAGGAACAGTTCTTCCTCGCTCAAAGGCAGTTCTTCCCGCTCCATGCTGTCCAGCAGATCCTGGATATAGGGGTTGCCCACGGCGTTCTGTTCCGCCTGCACATCCAGCAGCTCGCCAATGAGCAGGTTGGAAACCAGAAAGCCCGCGGTGGTGAAGGACCAGCGGTCCTTTTGTTTCTGTGTCCAGCCCTTTTCCCGGAAAAATTCCAGCTTCTCTTCCAGGGGGGCAAAATCAAACCGGAACCGGGACGAGTACTCTTCCCCGGAGATGCCCCGGGCGGTACGCATACCCAGCATGAGATATTCATTGACACGCTCGATGCCGCTGATTTCCTCCCGCTCATCCAGGATCTCTCCCCCGGTGAGCACGCCGGTGATGTATTTCTGCAGATCCCGCACATAGCTGTACCGCAGATTGCCCACACAGCTGTGGGCAGCGGGGCCGAAGCCC
>JALFTG010000100.1 GCA_022779345.1 Oscillospiraceae bacterium
GAGTTTTTTGACGGCATCACCATCGCCGATCTCATGGCCCCGGACATCCCCGGGAACGACTATGTGATCTGAAAACGCGCAGCCCGAAGGGGCTGCGCGTTTGTTCCTTTCGCTGTTCATCAAGGCGCATTAAAACAAAAAACAGCCGAAATCATTGGATTTCGGCTGTTTCTTCTGGTTGCGGAGGCTGGATTTGAACCAACGACCTTCGGGTTATGAGCCCGACGAGCTACCCCTGCTCCACTCCGCGATATTTCTTTAGCTTAGTTAGTATACCATGGGTGTGTACCCATGTCAAGACTTTTTTCTGCCGGAAATCATTTCCTGCGTTCCGGGCGGGAAAAAATCATAGAACCGGCCCGTTTTGGGGACAATGACGGAAACACGCATTTTTGTGCAAGGAGGCTCCCTATGGAAGCGGAAACGAAAAAATTCCGGGGCTGGGGCGTGCTGGCGGCGGCGTTCCTCATGTCCTTCATCCCCACCGCCCTGCTGAACAACTGCTTCGCCCTGTATATGAACCCGGTGTGCGCCGACCTGGGCTTCAGCACCACCGGCTGGTCCGTGGTGAACCTGATCGCCTCCATTGCCAGCGCGGCGGGGGCCATTCTGGCGGCACGGTGGTATCAGCAGGGGAACATGAAGTGGACCATGGTGCTGTGCGCCGTGGGCACGGGGGTGAGCTTTGCCCTGTCCGTGTACGCCCGGCACCTGTGGCAGATGTATCTGATCTTCGCCGTGGGCAATCTGTTTCTGGCGGGGCTGACCCAGCTGCCCATCTCCATGCTCATCACCGCCTGGTTTGAGAGCCGCCGGTCCACCATGATGTCCGTGGCCATGGCAGGCAGCGGCCTGGGCGGGCTGATCTGGTCCCCGGTGCTCACCCGGTTCATCACCGCCGGCGCCGGCGGGTGGCGCACCGCCATGGTGTTTTCCGCCGTGACCGTGGGGGTGGTCATGACCCTCACCGCCCTGTTTCTGGTGCGGCGGTCCCCGGAGGCGTGCGGCACGGAGCCGTACCGGGTGGCCGGGGAGGCCGGAGAGGCGGCGGCCCCCGGCTGGGTGGGCGTGTCCCTGACCACTGCCGTGGGAGACCCGGCCTGGAAGGCCGTCATCGGCACGGTGCTGCTGGTGGGGGCGCTGGCCTCCGGCGTGACCACCCATGTGCCCAACTATATCACGGATCTGGCCCGGGACGGGGGCGCCATGCAGGGCACGGTGCTGTCCGTCTACTCCCTGGTGTTCATCGCCGGGATGGTGGGCGGCGGCGTGCTCATGGACCGGATCGGCGTGAAGCGCACGGCCCTGGCGGCGGTGGTGCTGGCCATCGCCGGGCTGCTGTGCCTGATTCTGGCCCGGTGGGGGCTGTATTTTGCCTACGGCTACTGCATGTTCTTCTCCCTGTCCATGTTCCTGCCCCGGCTGCTCCCGGCGATTCTGCTGTCGGAGGTGTTCGGTGTGCTGGACTACGCCGCCCTGTACGCCCGGATGAACCTGTTTTTCCTCATCGGCGCGGCCCTGGGGTCGGTGCTCACGGCCCTGCTGGCCAAACTGCTGGGCTATGCCGGGGCGTGGGCGGTGTATATCATTTTGACGGCGCTGTTTTTCCTGTGCGTGGCGGCGGCGCTGAAGGGCGGCGCGCGTCTGCGGGCGCAGTACCCGGAGGGCGAAGGGGCGTGACATTGCATTTGCCGGGGGAATGTGCTAAACTGTGCCCATCAACGGCGGAAACGCCGGGAATCGGGTGAGAGACCATGACCATTCTCCTGGCCGGCGGCGCCGGCTACATCGGGTCCCACACGGCGGTGTCCCTGCTGGAGGCAGGACACGATGTGGTGATCGTGGACAACTATATCAACAGCTCCCCCGCCGCGGTGGACCGGGTGGAGGAACTCACCGGCAGGACGGTGACGCGGTACCGGGCGGATGTGACGGACAAGGCCGCCATGACCGCCATTTTCGCGGAAAATACCATCGACTGCGTGATCCACTTCGCCGGGCTGAAAGCCGTGGGCGAGTCCGGCAGGGTGCCATTGCGGTATTACCGGAACAATCTGGACACCACCCTGACCCTGCTGGAGTGCATGGCGGCGGCCGGGGTGAAGCGCATCGTGTTCTCCTCCTCCGCCACAGTGTACGGGGACGAAAACCCCGTGCCCTATGTGGAGACCATGCGCCGGGGCGGCAGCAGCCATCCCTACGGCTGGACCAAGATCATGATGGAGCAGATCTTTGAGGATACGGCAAAGGCGGACAGTGACCTGTCCGTGGTGCTGCTGCGGTACTTCAACCCCATCGGCGCCCACCCCTCCGGCCGTCTGGGGGAGGACCCCCGGGGCGTGCCCAACAATCTCATGCCTTACATCACCCAGGTGGCGGTGGGCCGCCGGGACCGGCTGACCGTGTTCGGCGGGGACTATCCCACCCCCGACGGCACCTGCCGCCGGGATTACCTCCACATCATGGACCTGGCGGAGGGCCACCTCCGTGCGGTGGAATACGCCATGGCCCACACGGGCACGGAAGTGTTCAATCTGGGCACCGGCACGCCTTACAGCGTGCTGGAGATCGTCCATGCCTTTGAATCCGCCAGCGGCGTGGCCATCCCCTGTACCATCGGCCCCCGCCGCCCCGGCGATCTGCCCCAGTTCTGGGCCGACCCGTCCAAAGCGGAGCGGGTGCTGGGCTGGAAGGCCCGGCGGAGCCTGGAGGATATGTGCCGGGACAGCTGGAACTGGCAGCGGCAGAACCCCATGGGATATGGGGAGAATAAGGAATGAGAAATGAGGAATTACCCTTGTTCACGCCTTCCCCCTCACAGGGGGGAAGGCGGCATGGCCTGCGGCCATGCCGGATGAGGGTGGGGACAATCGGGCGTGCACACAGGTGCGCCCCTGCCCGTGGTGATCGGTTCCGGCGGGAAATCCCGCCCCTGCGCCGCACAAAGCCTCCCCCTCTGGGGGAGGTGCCGAGCATAGCGAGGCGGAGAGGGCCCTCTCAGTCACGGCTGATGCCGTGCCAGCTCCCCCAGAGGGGGAGCCGTATGGGTGCGGCAAAGGCTTCCCCTGGAGGGCCGACCTGCGGTCGCCCGCTGTGGGTTGACCACGCCTGCTGGGCAAAAAGATTCGCCGCGAAAGGGATCTTTCGCGGCGATGGGGTCAGGTGTTCTTTTTTGCGTGGGCGCTTTTCAGGTGCTCGGTGACATCGCCCTCGGCCCGGGTGACGAAATTCCGGGTGCGGAATTTCCACTTGCCGTCCTCTTTCACGAAGGTGTCCAGCTTCCGGTCCACCCAGACGATCCGGGGGAAGAACTGGCCGGTCACGCCCTGGACCACCACGGTGTAGGACTTGCCGGTAGCCGTCAGGCCGTCGGGGGCCACTTCCACCACCGGGTTGATGCACATATGGGAGGTCTTGGGGGTGCCGTCATCGTGGATCATCACATCGCTGAGGAAAAACTTCCGGTACTTCTCCGGATCCCGGCGGACATACACCCGGCCCTCGCTGGCCACATCCGCGTCCTTCATCAGCTCGCACACGCCGTCCAGATCGCCGGCGTCGATGAGCCAGCAGTAGGAGTACATCAGCTTCTGAATCTCATAAACATCTTCCATTGACATGATGCAAAAACTTCCTTTCTCGTTGAAGTGGTTCGTCCTGTGAACAGTTTAACACATTGCGGGCCGGTCAGCAAGGCAGGAGTGGGAAAAATACTGACAAAGGAGGCGGGGCCATGGCGCCGGAACTGCATATTCTCCGGGCGGACCGGGACATCGCCGTGTGCGTGAAGCCCGTGGGGACCCTGTCAGAGGAGCCGGGGATGCCCGCCCTGCTCCGGGAACAGCTGGGGGGCGGGGCCTGGTGCGTCCACCGGCTGGACAGGGCCGTGGGCGGCGTGATGGTCTATGCCCGCACCCAATCTGCGGCGGCACAGCTGTCCAAAGCCGTAGCGGACCGGGCGCTGGTCAAGGAGTATCTGGCGGTGTGCCGGGGCGTGCCGGAACCGGCGGCGGGGATCATGGAGGACCTGCTGTTCAAGGACAGCGGGAAAAACAAGGCTTTCGTGGTGAAGCGGGCGCGCAAGGGCGTGAAGCCGGCCCGGCTGAGCTATCAGGTGCTGGCCGCGGCGGACACCCCGGACGGCCCGGTCTCCCTGGTCCGGGTCCGGCTGGATACCGGGCGGTTCCATCAGATCCGGGTGCAGTTTGCCTCCCGGCAGCACCCTTTGCTGGGGGACAGAAAATACGGCGGTCCCGGGACCTGTGACATCGCCCTGTGGTCCCACCGTCTGACCTTTCCCCACCCGGCCACGGGGGAGATGGTGACCGTCACCGCCCCGCCGCCCACGGCGGCGCCGTGGGAATGGTTTGGGGAATTAGGAATTAGATGAGGAATTATACCAGATGCTCTGTCATTCCGAGGAGGCCGCAGGCCGACGTGGGAATCCGTTCCCTTTTTCCTGTGTTCCACATCGCACACAAGGGGATGCGGATTGCCGCGTCGCTTTGCTCCTCGCAATGACAGATTCTGAACTGCGCTCCGTGCTTCTCTCCCCTGTCATTCCGAGGAGACCGCAGGCCGACGTGGGAATCCGTTCTCTTTTTCCCCGTCCCGCACCGCACTCAATGGGATGCGGATTGCCGCGTCGCTGCCGCTCCTCGCAATGACACGGGCGGGGTTCTCCCGCCCATGTATTCCAATCGTCCCGCAGGAACACCACACTTCTTCACTCTTCATTTTTCTCAGCAAAAAAAGACGCCCCACAGGGCGTCTTTTTTCATATTCATATCTCCTGTCCCAGGCGGTCCAGGACTTCCCGGAAATAGGGGGGCAGGTCGGTTTCCAGATGCACGCTCTCCCCGGTGCGGGGGTGGATGAATTTCAGCTCCCGGGCGTGGAGGCACTGGCCGGTGAGGCCTTTTTCCGGCATACGGGCGTGGCCGTACACCTCGTCCCCCAGCAGGGGGTGGCCGATGTACGCCATGTGCACCCGGATCTGATGGGTGCGGCCGGTCTCCAGCTTACAGCGGATGTGGGTGTATCCCCGGTACCGGGCCAGCACTTCCCAGTGGGTCACAGCAGGGCGGGAGTTCTGGCTGGTGACGGCCATTTTCTTCCGCTCGTTGGGGTGGCGGCCGATGGGGGCGTCCA
>JALFTG010000120.1 GCA_022779345.1 Oscillospiraceae bacterium
TTCTATTATTTCAATCCACGCACCCCTGGCGGGGTGCGACCCGGTCTATGATCACAATGGTGTCCTTGATCTTATTTCAATCCACGCACCCCTGGCGGGGTGCGACCCATGTACTTTACAAAGTGTCTCATGGCGCTATCAGCATTTCAATCCACGCACCCCTGGCGGGGTGCGACAGCAAAAATGCGCAAAATTTCAAAGGACATTTTGGCCATTTTTGCAAATTTCAGTTTTATTATAGAGCAAATAATGCGCCAGCTCAAGGCACAGGCCGATCAAGCCGCCGCTTATTCTGCAATTTTCGGCGCGAACCGGCCCGATCATTCATGTTCACATCCGGTCCGCACTACAGGATCAGTACATCTTCTGCATCATAGCCGGGTTTCACGCCGAAGTGTTCCACTTTTGTCCGGTAATTATTGCCCAGATTGTAAAACCGCAGGCTGTCCCGCTCCGGGTCCATGATCTCACACAGCTTTTCCTGCAACAAGCGGTACTGGCCGGCGTCCAGTGTACATTCAAACACGGAGTTCTGCACCCGCTGTCCATAGTTCACGCACTGCCTGGCAATTTTCCGCAGCCGCCGGCGGCCTGCGGCGTCCTCCGTATTCACATCATAGGTGATCACAACAAACATTCTTTCCCTCACTTCCAGAGAAACGGCGGATACCCGTCCAGATCATCCCGGAGACAGCGGGACAGCAGGAGCGCCTGAGCATAGGGCACCAGCCCCCACTCGATCTTCTCTTTCAGATACGGGTGGGTGATCTTCTGCTGCTTGCGGCTCTGCCACTCCTTCTGCACCCTGCGGCGGCCTTCCGGCGTCAGCAGTACAGCACCGTTTTCCTGCTGCTGAAAATCCTCCGGCGACACGATCCGGTCATTGATCAGCGTCAGCACGAACCGGTCCGCCATGCAGGGACGCAGCTCCTCCAGCAGATCCTGGGCGAGAGAAGTCCTGCCCGGCCTGTCCCGGTGGAGGAATCCCACATAGGAGTCCAGGCCCACCGCTTCCAGCGCACAGGCGCAATCGCTGCCCAGCATGGTGTATACAAAAGACAGCAGTGCGTTCACATTGTCCATCGGCGGGCGGCGGCTGCGGCCCCGGAAGAAAAAAGCCTCCTTATTCCGCAGGATCATATCGTCAAAGAGCCGGAAATAGATGGTGGCCCCCGCCCCCTCCAGACCCCGCAGCTCCTCCAGAGAGGATGTCTCCAGCACCTGTGCCATCAAGCCCTGGAGCTGACCGGACGCATCCAGAAAAGCGCCCTCATCGATGCGCATGGCATGGTCCCGCCGGGTACGGTCCAGCACCTGCCGGGCGTTGCTCAGTTTCCCGAAAATGAAGTTTCTGGCAATCCGGCAGCTCTGCCACGGATCATCCGCCACCCGGTACTGGGTCCGGCGGAGCAGGACATTTCCCCGGGATTCTCCGCAGGTCCGGGCCAGAAACCGTCCCTGGGGTGTCAGAAACACCAGGTTGATCCCCTCCCGGGCACATTTTCCCATCAGTGCCGGGGATGCTCCGGCGTAAGTGAACAGATAGATGCTCTCCAGAATGTGCAGGGGAAAGCGGCCCGCCTCCCGGTCGCCCTGGCGGATCACGATGTTTTCTCCGTCCAGTGCGGCGTAGGCATCCTCCAGTGTGACGAACAGTGTATTCAGCAGATGTCTCATAGGGATTCCTCCAGATGCTCATGGAGATATTGGGAAACAGACTGTGCTTTCATCAGCCGGGGCAGACACAGATCCTTCAGCGAGCAGGCATTGCAGGACTTCGTGGGTTTCACTTTCGGCGTATTGCCCCTGCGGAACAGCCGATGCATTTCCTGAGCCGCTTCCGTTACCGTCTGCCGCAGCTCCGGGGAGAATTCCACCGTCTGCCGATGGCGGGTCTCCCCGTAGAACAGGGCGCCCTCCGGGATGTCACAGCAGAGCATCTCCTCCAGACACATGGCCTGGGCGCACAGCTGCGCCTCATCCACGGCAGTCGGCTTTGCTTTTCCCCGCTTGTATTCCACCGGATAAGGCAGCCACAGCCCGTCCGTAAAAGCGAGGGGCACTCCGTCCAGGGAGCAGCGAAATTCCACCACATCACACTCCCCGGACAACCCCAGCCGGGCGGAGTGAATCTTCATGCTCCGGACGGTGAGCAGATCCCCCCGCCGGGTACGCATCCCGGCGTCATGGGCGTTTTTATGCATGAGCTGCCCGTCCACCGTCCGGACATTTTCCGCCCATTGCTGTTCAATATGAATCAGCGCCCATTGCCGCCGGCAGAACAGAAAATGCTG
>JALFTG010000134.1 GCA_022779345.1 Oscillospiraceae bacterium
CCCAGAATTGCGGCCTCCGCAATGGCGTTACAGCCTTTCACAAGTTTCTTAGGCATGGTCTTCCTCCTCTCTGATTTCCAGCGCCGCATCCGGGCACATCGTTGCACAGATTCCGCAGCCGATACAGGCTTCCAGATTGGCAGCGACCGGGTAGAACGCGCCGATCGCGTTTCTGGTCTTTCCGATTTCAAGGACGTGCTTGGGGCAGAAATGCACGCAATAGCCGCAGCTCTTGCAGTATTTGTCCAGCACCTTGACTTTCAATGCCATCGCTTATTTCTCCTTTCTCTTATTCTTAAAGTATCAGTCCGGCTTTTTTCGCCTGGAAGGTCAATTCATCCCGGAAATCCGGGTGTGCCACGGCGATCAGGCGTTTTGCCCGCTCGTCCAGCGGCTCATTCTCCAGCTCCGCAACACCGTATTCCGTGACAAAATACTGGATGTCAGAGCGCAGCGTGGTGACCGCGCTGCCGGCCGGGAGCGTCAGGGAGATCTTGGAAACCCGTTCCCCGGTCTTTTTGTCGATCCGGGAGGCGGGCATGGCGATAAAGCTCATACCGCCCTTGCTCCACCGGGCGCCCCGGACGAAGTCCATCTGGCCGCCCGTTCCGCTGAACTGCCGCTGCCCGATGCTCTCCGCACAAACCTGACCAGTCAGGTCAATCTGTAAAGCGCCGTTCACAGACACCATGTTGTCATTCAAACAGATGATCTTGGGATCATTCACCCACCGGAAGGGCCGGGACTCCAGCATGGGGTTGCGGTCCATGAAGCGGTACATTCTCGCCGAGCCGTTGGCAAAACCGTATTCGGTCAGCCCGGGGCACAGGGTTTTCCGGCTGTTGTTCACGGCGCCGCATTCCATCAGATCCACCATGGTCTCCACGAACATCTCGGTGTGAATGCCAAGATCCTTGTGATTTTTCAGGAATCCGCCCACCGCTTTTCCCAGACCGCCGGTACCCAGCTGGATGCAGGCCCCGTCGGGGATGCGCTCTGCGATCAGCGCGGCGATTTTTGCCTCTTCGGGAGAGGGTTCCACATTCCGCACGGAAGGCAGCTCATCCAGGCCTTCCACCAGATAGTCCACTCTGTCCGCAGGGAACATACACTCCTTGCCGCGGACATAGGGCAGGTTCTCATTGATCTGCACGATCACCAGATCGCTGGAATCCAGCACTCTGTCGTCGATCGGGCAGGCGCCCAGACTGATCATGCCGTTCTCGTCCGGCGCACATCCCGCCATGACCACCACATTGGCCCGGTGCCGTCCCGTTCTGTCTTTTGTGGTATCAGACAGATGGATCGGCTGATAGACGATATGGGAGCCGTCTTTGATGCTGTTTCTCTCACTTGCGGAAATGAAGTAATCGTACAGCTGAAAACTGCGGTTATATTCCTTGTCCAGCATTGCGAAGGGCTTGGAAGCAGCGCCGAAATAGAAGCGCACACCTTCCAGCTCATCCTTGCGCTTTGCCAGTTCATCCAGGAACAGATACGGAAGCCCGATTCCGATGGAGGATACCAGCACATCGCCGGAAGAGATCTTCCCTGCCGCTGTCTCCATGGACACGAGTTTATCCGCATACTGTTCTTTCCAGCTCATGTTGGGCATTTGTGTTCCTCCGACCGTTGTGTTTACGCCTGCTGCTCCGTATCATACTGGACAGCGTAGTTGTTCTGGATGGCGCAGATCATCTCGGTGATGACCTCATTGTAAGGAGTGGGGACGCCCTAGCGTCTGCCATATTCCACCACAGCGCCGTTCAGGGAGTCGATCTCCGTCTGGCGGCGGTGCATCAGCACATCCTGTGCCATGTATGCATAGTAGTCAGCGATGTCCTTGTCCTTGCCGGCCAGAATATCTGCCATCAGAACATCTTTGTTCAGGTGGCAGCCGGATGCGGTTGCAACCGCGCAGCACTCCGCGACCACATTCTCCGCCAGCGTCAGGCCGTGGGGATCATTCAGAATGTACTTCAGCCGCAGCCGCAGCAGGGCGGACAAGGCGTTGAAGCAGCAGTTGGAAACGATCTTGACCCACAGTTTGGGGCGGACATCGTCCCAGTACTTGCCTGCCAGACCGCCGGCATTGAAGGTCTTTTCCAGGTATTCGCCGGCAGCATCCGTGAGCGCGCTGTGCTCCA
>JALFTG010000138.1 GCA_022779345.1 Oscillospiraceae bacterium
GGCGATGACCGGGCGCTTGCCGATCTTCCGCAAAGCGTCGCCCAGACCCACGGTGGTGGTGGTCTTGCCCTCACCGGCGGCAGTGGGCGTCATGGCGGTGACCAGCACCAGCTTGCCGTTGGGCCGGCTCTCCATGTCCCGGAACAGGCTCAGGTCCACCTTGGCCTTATACCGGCCGTACTGCTCCAGGTACTTCTCGTCGATGCCCGCGTCCGCCGCAATGTCCATAATGGGCAGCATCTGTGCCTCCTGGGCGATCTCAATATCCGTTTTCATACGCAAACCCCTTTCAAGTTCTCGTTGTAAAGTTGTGCCCCTGCATTGTACCATATTTGGTGTCCGATTGAAACATCTGTGGCAAAAATAACCGGTACAAATTCCCGGCGCTTTCCCCGTGGCTTTTCGTGGGATTTGTAGGAGGGGGATGCCTGTGCCTGTGTCCGCCGCCTCTCCGTCACGGCAAAGCCGTGACAGCTCTCCCAAAGGAAGAGCCGGAAGCACAGAAAAAACCGGGAGACCCTGTGCGGGTCTCCCGGCTGCTGTGTGTACATATTATCCGAAGAACTTCCGGTGGATGGCTTTCACGGCCAGATCGGCCATGGACTCCTCGATCAGGACGGACACCTTGATCTCACTGGTGGAGATCATCTGGATGTTGATCTTCGCGTCGCTGAGAGCCTCGAACATGAGGGCCGCCACGCCGGAGGTGCTCATCATGCCCGCGCCCACGATGCTCACCTTGGCCACGGTCTTATCCACATTCACATGGTCAAAGCCAATGACCTCCTGGGCGTCCAGCAGGGCCTTTTCCGCCAGATCCGCGTCTGCCAGGGGCACGGTGAAGCTGATGTCGTTGGTGTTGTGCTTGCCGTAGGACTGGAGAATGACATCCACATTGATTTTCTTCCGGGCCATCTCGTTGAACACCTTGAAGGCGATGCCCGGGGCATCCGGCACGCCCACCACGGCGATCCGGGCCACATCTGTATCTTTTGCAATGCCGCTGATCTTGTTCTCTTCCACTTTCTTTGCGACCTCCTTGACTTTTGTACCCGGCGCTTTCACATAGCTGGAGAGCACCTCCAGCACAATGCCGTACCGCTTTGCCATCTCCACAGACCGGTTGTGGAGCACCTGGGCGCCCAGAGACGCCATCTCCAGCATCTCGTCGTATGTGATCTCCTCCAGCTTCCGGGCATCGGGCACCTTCCGGGGATCGGCGGTGTAAACGCCCTCCACATCCGTGTAGATCTGGCATTTGTCCGCATGGAGCGCCGCGGCGATGGCCACCGCCGTGGTATCTGAGCCGCCCCGGCCCAGGGTGGTGATATCATTGCCCCGGGTGATGCCCTGGAAGCCCGCCACAATGACGATCCGGCGCTTATCCAGCTCCCGGAGAATCCGCTCCGTGTTCACCCGCTGGATGCGGGCGGAGCCGTGGTCGGAGGTGGTGTCCATCCCGATCTGCCAGCCGGTGAGGGACACCACGGGGTAGTGCATCTTTTCCAGGCACATGGCCATCAGGGCAATGGAGATCTGCTCGCCGGTGCTGAGAAGCACATCCAGCTCCCGCTTGGAGGGCCGCTCGTTGATCTCCGCCGCTTTTTCCAGCAGATCGTCGGTGGTGTCGCCCTGAGCAGACAGGACCACCACCACATCGTTGCCCTCATCGTATGTCTCCGCAATTATTCCGGCCACCCGCCGGATCTTTTCGGCATCGGCCACAGAACTGCCGCCGAATTTCTGAACTATCAGCATATATCGATTTCCTCCTGCTCGGTGCCGCTGACTCGGTTCCGGCACCAGTCTATCATACGCAGCGGCGGGCGGGGATGTTTGCCCGCCACGGGGGTTCATTCATCCAGAATCCGGTAGGCCGCCGTGATCTCCAGCCCCTGCCCGGCTTCCGCCAGGGCCTTTGCGGACATGGGTTCCGTGGGGAACGCATACTCCGCCGGGTCCGCCCCGGGGATGGATACAAAGTGTACATTACCGAAGGCCGCCTCGATTCCGCCCAGGTCCGCCTTCACCCGCACGAACCACCGCATGGGCAGCTCGTCCGCATCCATGAAATAGCCCTCCGGCTGGGGTTCCCACGCCGGCTGACGGCTCAGGGGCTGTGTCAGGCAGTCCAGGATGTCCGCTGCCACGGCGCTGCCCGTCTCCGCCGCACCGGCGCCGGGACCGCAGAACACCGTGTTGCCCACGGCGTTGCCGTGGATGACAATGCCGTTGATGACCCCGTCCACATTCACGATGGGGTTTTCCTTTTCCACGAAATGGGGCGCCACATAGGCCGTCACCCGGCCGTCCGGCAGACGCAGCGTCCGGCCCAGCAGCTTGATCCGGTAGCCCATGCGCCGGGCATAGTCCACATCCGCACTGGTGATGGCGGAGATGCCCTGGGTCCGCACCTGAGCCGGGTCCACATTGTAGCCAAAGCACATATCCGCCAGGATGCAGATCTTCCGGCAGGCGTCGATGCCCTCCACATCCGCGGTGGGGTCCAGCTCGGCGTAGCCCTTTTCCTGGGCCTCGCTCAGGGCCTGGGCAAAGCTTTTGCCGCATTGGATCATCTCGGTGAGAATATAATTGGTCGTACCGTTCAGGATGCCGTACACGCTGTCGATCCGGTTGGCGGCCAGACAGCGGGTGATGGGCCGGAGCACGGGGATGCCGCCGCCCACGCTGCCCTCAAACAGGAAGCACACGCCCTGTTCCCTGGCCAGCCGGGTCAGCTCCAGGCCGCACTCCGCCACCAGCTGCTTGTTGGAGGTGACCACATGCTTGCCCGCCTTCATGGCCCGGACGGCATAATCGTATGCGGGGTGGACCCCTCCCATGCACTCGGCCACCACCCGGATCTCCGGGTCGGACTCGATGGTGTCAAAATCCAGCACGATCCGGTCGGCAAACCGGCTCTCCGGCCGCATCCGGCGGCACAGGATGTATTTTACCTGGACCTCTTCCCCGGTGTTTTTCCGGATGACATCGGCGTTATCCTCAAAGATATCCGCCGTGCCGCTGCCCACGGTTCCGATGCCCAGAATGGCAATTTTCGTCATAATGATTCCTCCTGTCAGCCGGCCAGAAGCTCTGCGGACACCACGCCGTCGGTCTCCCGCATCCGTACGACCAGCTCGTCCGGCGTCACATCCGCATGGTCCAGCCGGGCGGAGATGGTCACCAGCGCCACGCCGTCCGACGGGATGTTCTGGTTGATGGTCAGAATATTTGCGCCCACACCGGCAAAAATAGATAACACCGAGGACAGAATACCCATCTTGTCCCGGAGCATGGTGTTGAAGGTGAAAATCCGGCCCCGGGTCATGTCCCGGAACGGCATCACGGAATCCTTATACTTATAAAAGGCGCTGCGGCTGATGCCCACCTGGGCCACCGCCTCGGACACGGTCTTGACCTCGCCGGTGTTCAGCAGCTCTCTGGCCCGCACCACTTTCAGAAAAATTTCCGGCAGCATATCTGCCTGTACCAGATAAAATCTGGGCTGATCTGTCTCTGTCATAGCTGTTCCTCCTGGTACTTCTTCCACGGCCGGATGTGTTCCAGCGGCGGATGATTATTTATACCATACAAATGTCCGCAGTTCAAGCACAAATTTCCATGAAAATTTCCATTTCCCGTCCCGTTTCATTGACTGATCTTACAATCCCCCAAACATTCCGCCCCGGAAACCGGGGTATTCTGGTGTGTCTATGCGTTTTGTTCTGAGTGTTGTGCTGTGGGGCGCGCTGGCGGCCGCTGCGGGGATCGCCGCGGTGTACCTGCTGCCCCTGGCAGCCCCTTTTCTCATCGCCTTTGCCGCGGCCGCGGCCATGGAGCCGGCGGTGGAGACTTTCTGCCGCCGGGGGATGTCCCGCTCCCTGGCCGCCGGACTGCTGACGGCGCTGGTCCTGCTGGTGCTGGGGGGCGGAACGGTGCTGGCGGTCTCCGGGGCATTCCGGGAGCTGTCGGATCTGGCCGGACGCACCCCGGAGCTGCTGGAGATGATCGACGGGGTGCTGGGGGATCTGAAACAGCGGCTGCTGTCCCTGGCCCGCACGGTGCCGGACGGCCTGTCCGGGACGCTGTCCGCCGCCCTGGACGGGGTGGCGGGGGAGCTGTCCGCCATTCCCGCCCGGCTGTCGGAGAAACTGCTGGAACTGGTCACGGACTGGGCAAAGCAGTCCCCGGACGCGTTGCTGTTTGCCGCCACCACCGCCATCGGCATCTACTTTTTCTCCGCCTACTATCCGGATATCACCGGTTTCGTCCGGCGGCAGCTGCCCGCCCCCTGGCGGGAGAAAACGCGGCGGGCCTGGCGGGCGATGAAAAGTGCCTCCGGCGGGTATCTGCGGGTGCAGGGACTGCTGTCTGTCATCACCTTCGGGGAGCTGCTGCTGGCCTTTCTCCTGCTGCGGATTCCCCACGCCCTGGCAGCCGCGGCGGTCACGGCGGTGATCGACGCCCTGCCGGTGCTGGGGTCGGGGACGGTGCTTCTGCCCTGGGCGGGGTGGTGCCTGCTGTCCGGGGAGGCCGCCCGGGGGCTGGGTCTGCTGGCGGCCTACGGGATCATCACCTCCGTCCGCAGCGCCATCCAGGCCCGGCTCATGGACCGGCACATGGGCCTGCACCCGGTGGTGTCCCTGATCACCGTGTATATGGGCTGGAAGCTGTGCGGTCTGGCGGGGATGATCCTGTTCCCCCTGGCGGCGGTGGTCATCCGGCAGCTGAACGACGCCGGGGTCATCCATCTCTACCGCTCTTCTTTGTGAAACATTTATGAAGTATTTGACCCGCCGGACATTTTGAGATATAATGTAGAATAAGTATCAACACAGCCCCCGAAAGGAGGGTTCTCCTTGAATAAAAACGCGTACCTCGCCGAGCTCACCCAGCTGCTGTACTACATGACCGACTGGGACCGGGATGCGGCCGTTGAGGAATGCCGACAGAGGTTTGACAGCTGTGACGATCCGGAGGAGATCGTCCGGGTCCTGGGTTCTCCCATGAAGCTGGCCGTGACCCTGCACCGTACATACCAGCCCACACCGGAGCCTGCCGAAGGCGAATCGGCGCCTTCTCCCCTGCCGCCCATGCCGGAGCCGGAGATGTCAGCCCCGCCCCCGGCGGAGGAAACTGTCCCGGAGCCGGACACCGCACCGGAAGCAGAAGCCCCCGTGTCTCCGGAGGAGCCGCCCGCCCCGGTCCAGCCGGAAGCGGAGGAATCCGCCCCGGAGCCGGAGATGGAATCCCTGGAAGAAATTCTGGCGGAGGCGGAGGAACCGGAAGTCCCCGCACCTGCCCCCATTCAGGAGGAAACACCCCCTGTCCCGGCCCGGCAGACGCCCGTCCGTCCCGAGCCCCGGGAAGAAATTTTCTCGGAGATTTTCAATGCCGCCACCATGGCCCAGTCCGCCATTGTCATGTCCACGGATGACCAAACTACCACCGCGCCGGCGGAAAAAGCCCGGCTGGGAGTACTCATCCCCTACACCGTCGCCTGCGTGCTCATCGGCGTTCCGGTGACCGTCGTGCTGTTTGCCGTGGACCTTCTGATCTTCGGCATCGCCGTGGCAGCGCTGGTCAGCGGCGTCTATTTCCTGACCTTCCTGCCCCTGCCCCAGTTCGTCCTGCCGGGAGACAAGCTGGTGATCATCGGCCTGTCCATCCTGTTTGTCACCGCAGCCGCCGCCATCTGCGTGCTGGGCGTGTGGTTTGTGAAAAATGCCACCCTGGGCTTCCCCCGGTTCCTGCTGGAATTCGGAAAGAAGCACGGCTATGCAAAGGAGGAGACCCCATGAAACTGGCCCATAAGATCTGCATGATCGTCATCGCCTGTCTGCTGGTGCTGGGCGTGGTGTGCCTGGCCTTCGGCATCCTGCTGGGCGGCAGCATCACCGATGTGATCACCTTTGCCACCGACCGGCTGGCCGGGGCGGTCAGCGTCCTGTTCATGTCCGGCGTTGTATAACCGCAAAACCGCCGGGGACCGAAACGGTCCCCGGCTTTTTATGTCCTTACACGCACCGCAGCTCCAGATGCCGTTCCTGCAGGTCGTTGCGGAATACCTTCACCACATACAGCTGTCCGCACTCCAGCGGGCCGAACAGGAACTGTCCGTCGCTGTCCGTGACAGTCCGGCCGATCAGCTCCGGCACCTCCATGGTGTCCAGGAACAGCAGTACCGCCGCATCTGCCACCGGCGCCCCGTCACCGGCGCTGAGCCGTCCGCACAGAATGGCCCGGTCCTCCCGCTCCGGCGAGAATTCCGCGCTCACCAGTTCCCCCGGCGCCGGGCGGAAATAGAACTTCCCCGAAAGACTCAAATCCTCACCCCTTTCCCTGGGATTTCCTTACATTATATGTAAGAAATCCCGGTTGTGCTTGACAACAGACTGCCACGCTTATAAAATGGATAAGTTAAATGACTGATACCAGATTAAAATATACCGAAACGGAGAGATACATCCATGGCAAAAGAGAAAAAAGTGGAACAGATCACCGATATGGAGGTAGACTTCACCCAGTGGTACACCGATGTGTGCACCAAGGCTGAGCTGATCGACTATTCCTCCATTAAGGGCATGTTCATTTACCGTCCCTATGGCTACGCCATCTGGGAGAACATTCAGAAGGAACTGGACCGCCGCTTCAAGGAGCTGGGCCACGAAAATGTGATGATGCCCATGCTGATCCCCGAGAGCCTGCTCCAGAAGGAGAAGGACCATGTGGAGGGCTTCGCTCCCGAGTGCGCCTGGGTCACCCACGGCGGCAGTGACGAGCTGGAGGAGCGTTACTGCATCCGTCCCACCAGCGAGACCCTGTTCTGCGAACATTTCAAAAACATCATCCACTCCCACCGGGACCTGCCCAAAAAGTATAACCAGTGGTGCTCCGTCCTGCGGTGGGAAAAGACCTCCCGTCCCTTCCTGCGCCACCGGGAATTCCTGTGGCAGGAGGGCCACACCATGCACGCCACGGAAGAGGAAGCCCGGGCTGAGACCCAGCAGATGCTGAATGTGTACGCCGACTTCCTGGAGAACTTCCTGGCCATGCCCGTGGTCAAGGGCCGCAAGACCGACAAGGAGAAGTTCAACGGTGCCGAGGAAACCTACACCGTGGAGTGCATGATGCACGACCACAAGGCCCTCCAGTCCGGCACCAGCCACTACTTCGGCGACGGCTTTGCCCGGGCCTTTGACATCACCTATACCGGCACCGACAACCAGCTCCACTATCCCCACCAGACCTCCTGGGGCGTGTCCACCCGCATGATCGGCGGCATCATCATGACCCACGGCGACAACAACGGTCTGGTCCTGCCCCCGAAAGTGGCCCCCATCCAGGTCATCATCGTCCCCGTGGCCCAGCACAAGCCCGGCGTGGTGGAGAAGGCCACCGAGCTGTATGACGCCCTCAACGCCGCGGGCATCCGGGTGAAGATGGATGTGTCCGACAACTCCCTGGGCTGGAAGTGCGCCCAGTGGGAGATGAAGGGCGTGCCCCTGCGCATCGAGATCGGCCCCCGCGATATCGAAAACGGCATGTGCATGGCCGTGCGCCGTGACAACGGCGAGAAGATCCCCGTCTCGCTCGACGAGATAGGCGAGAAGATACACGAGCTGCTCAAGACCGTTCAGCAGGGTCTGTTC
>JALFTG010000141.1 GCA_022779345.1 Oscillospiraceae bacterium
GGCCACGGGAACGGTGAAGTCATTGGTGCCGCCGCCGGCGCCGTAGGTGACGCTCATAAAATCCGGATGCAGTCCGGCCACCTCGTCCACCAGGGCGGTGATCTCTTCATACCGCTCAGCGGAGGTGGGAGGGGAAACTTCAAAGGACAGGCAGGGTTTTCCTGCCTGAAGCAGTTCGGTGATCTTCATTCTGGGTCTCTCTTTCTGGTATAATATTTTATTGTGCCACATCTTCTGTCCCGTGTCAAACACAAACGCTTTGCCGTGGCATTCTTTTCGGCTGATGACTGTAAGATACCTTTATTTACCGACAATGTCAATAGGTTAGTAGGAAATTTCCTTCTGCCCCATTGACAAACGGGGTGCTTTGTGATAACATCCTATCAATATAGTATGAAAGTAGGACGAAACATGAGGCGTTACGGATATCCGGAATCCATGTGCAGGGAGATGCGGCGATGTGTGCTGTGTCATCCCGATTCGTGACGCCCGGGCCGGTCGATACAGGTACCTTCCACAGCCGCAGGAGCCCTGCGGCTGTTTCTTTTTTGATCAGAGAGGAGAGTTCATCATGCCTATCATGATTCCCGGAAATCTGCCGGCGGCCAAAACGCTGGAGGCGGAAAATATTTTCGTCATGAGCGAGCAGCGGGCCGTCACCCAGCACATCCGCCCCC
Source organism: Oscillospiraceae bacterium (assembly GCA_022779345.1). Taxonomy (GTDB): domain Bacteria; phylum Bacillota; class Clostridia; order Oscillospirales; family Oscillospiraceae; genus HGM13010. The sequence goes on from JALFTG010000141.1 coordinate 678, forward strand.
TGCATCTGCTGATTCTGAATCTGATGCCCACCAAGATCACCACGGAGACCCAGCTGGCCCGGCTGCTGGGCAACACGCCCCTGCAGATCGAGATGGAACTGCTGAAAGTCACCGGGCGCACCCCGAAGCATACCCCGGAGGAACATATGCTGGCCTTCTACCAGACCTTTGACCAGGTCCGGGACCGGTATTTTGACGGCATGGTCATCACCGGCGCCCCGGTGGAACTGCTGGCGTTCGAGGAGGTGGAATACTGGGACGAGCTGTGCGAGATCATGGAATGGAGCAAATCCCATGTGCACAGCACTTTCCACATCTGCTGGGCGGCCCAGGCGGCACTGTATTACCATTACGGCATCCGGAAAGTGCTCCTGCCGGAAAAGCTGTCCGGGGTGTTTCACCACCGGGTCACCCACAAGGGATCCATTCTGTTCCGGGGCTTTGACGATGTGTTCCTCGTCCCCCACTCCCGGCACACCACCGTCCGCCGGGAGGATGTGGCCGCCGTGCCTGCCCTGAAGATTCTGGCGGAGAGTGAGAAGGCGGGGGTCTACGCCGTGTCCACCAACGGCGGGCGGCAGATCTTCATCACCGGCCACTCGGAGTATGACGCGGAGACCCTGGCGCTGGAATACCGCCGGGATCGGGACGCCGGGCTGGATGTGCCCGTGCCGGCCAACTATTTCCCGGATGATGACGACACAAAGCCCCCGGTGTGCACCTGGCGTTCCAGCGCCAATCTGCTCTATTCCAACTGGCTGAATTATTTCGTCTACCAGTCCACGCCCTTTGAGATTGAGACCATCCGCCACATCGGGGACGGTGACGGAGAACACGCCTGAATCCGGTACCGCAGCATATAAAAAGTCCGCAGCTGTTTTGCACAGCTGCGGACTTTGTTTGCCATTGAAAGCCGCCCAGAGTTTGCGCCCGCAGGCGTGCGGACGAAGTGCGTGTGCGCAGTCGGCCGCAGCTTTCTCTATCAGGAACCCCCAAAGGGTTGTTCCGGCAGACTCACAGTTCCTCGGGCTGGAGGATCAGCTTGGAGGCCCAGACGGGCACTTTGGGATCGGTGAAGCCATCGTCCAGAAAGACGAAGGCGGTGTGGTACTGGGGCGGCCGCTCCGGGAAGGCACCCCGGCCGTCGGTGAAGTAGATCAGGCCCCGGAGATTCGTCAGCTCCTTTTGCGCGATCAGCTCGTCCACATACTGGAACACCGGGCGGAAGTCCGTGCCGCCGAACCCATGGAGGGTCATGGTATTCAGATACTCGTCAAACTCCTCGGTGGTGGTGATCTTCCGGTCCTCCTGAATCTCCGCGTCGCACTGGATGATGTGGATGTTCACCCGGGAGGCGAAATTCTCCGCCGAGCGCAGAATGTTGTAAGTCTTGGTGATGAACCGCTGGACCGTCTCCCCGGACACGGAGCCGGAGGTGTCGATGGCGATGACGAACTCCCGGAGCTGGCGGATCTCCTGATACTCCAGCGGCTCGATCAGGGGCAGGTTTTCGTACAGTTCCAGGCCGTAAGTATAATAGATATAGTCGAACTCCTCATCGTTGATCTTCATGGCCTCGTTCAGCACGGCAAACTGGCGGAGGAAATCCGAGTAGTCGTATTTCTCCCGGTTCACCGCCCGGAGGTTCTGGACCAGGGACCCGGCCTGATCGCCCCACTGGCGGTTGGCGGTCTCCAGCTCCACCTGGGACCTGCGGGAGATGTCCTCCCACTCCTGCTCCAGCTCTTCCCGGCTGTGCTGGTTCCCGGCCAGACGGCTGTCGTCCGAGGACCGGGGACTGCCCTTGCCGGTCTGGTCCGGGGCACGCTTCGTGTCGCTGCCGGTGGCCTCCCCGTCCCCCTCCGGGGCGGATTTGCCCCGGATGTACCAGATGTCATGGTCATCCGCCAGGAAGTCCTCCCGCCAGCGTTTGACGGTCTCCGGGGGCAGCTGGGCATCCAGCAGCCAGCGGTAGATCTTCTCCGCGTTCAGCACGGTGAGCTGCTCCTTCAGATCCCCGATCAGCGCTGCCTGAGCGGACTGGCGGGGGGCCTCCACGGCCTTCAGCCCCAGCTCATTGATGACATTCTCCACGGCGATGTCGCAGGCCAGGTCCCACAGGTCCATATCCACCAGGGTGTGGATAAAGGGGTGGTGGAACACGCAGTGGAGGGTCACATGGAGGTAATCCCGCACGGGCACTTCCCTGCCCTCCCGGTACAGGGACAGGATATGGCGGGTGTCGTAATACAGGTGCTCTCCGTCGGTGGCCAGGGTGTCCGTGATGGGCACCGGGGTCCGGACGAATTTGCACAGGGCCGCGTCCAGAAACCGGAGGTTCACCAGCAGGGTATTCCGGGAGAGGGTCAGTATTTCTTTTGCCAGCTCTTCGGCCTGTTGTCTCTGATAAGTCGTTTCATCCATCATTACAGTTCAAATTCCTTGTCGATCTCGTCCCAGACGGTGTTGCCCCGGCGTGACTGGACATCCAGCAGGAAGGCGGTGGCCTCCGTGTTGCCGGATTTCTGGGCCAGCTCAATGTAACCAGGCAGACGGTCCGTCTCCAGCAGGTCCTGCCGGTCCAGATACCGCAGGGGTCCGGCAAAGCCGCACCGGACGGCGCTCTCCGCCAGCTCCTGGGCGTGGTCCCGGACATAGGCTTCATACCCGGCGGCGGTGTCCGTATACAGCGCCGGCTCGGAGCAGAAGCCCAGGGCCCCGTTGCGCTTCATGGGAGCGGATTCCAGCATTTCAATGGGTACCCGGGGCAGGATGCACCGGGCCGTCCGGTCGATGATGGGGTCCTCCACCTCCGTGACACCCAGCGCCCGGATTTCCGTCAGGCTGTCGCAGCCATAGAAGGCGTGAAACTCGATCTTCTCCACGCCGTCAGGAATATACACTTTCCGCAGAGACGCACAATGGATAAAGGTGCTGTCCCGGAGAATCTTCAGTTTCGCGGGCAGGCGCACCTCCGGCAGGCGCTCACAGCCGGAGAAGGCATACATATCGATCCGGAGGATGCTGTCCGGCAGGACCACTTTCGTCAGGCCGGAACAGCCGGAAAAGGTACCGTATCCCACATCGATGGCACCGTCGGGGATGACCACACTGCGTACCGCTGTCTGGTTCCGGAACACATAGCCCCCCACATCGTAGATGAAATCCGGGAGAACGATGTCCCCGCCTTCCCCGTAATAGCCCCGGAGGACGCCGCCGTCAAGCCACAGACTGCTCATCGGTCACAGCTCCAGCGCGTCCAGCTGTTCCAGAATCTCCTGCTGGCGCTCATAGAACAGCAATTCCCTGTTGTGGGCGAAATATTCCTTGCAGCCGTAGCGGCTGATGAATTTGGCGCTGTAATAGCTCACGGTCAGCTCCGTGACCAGAATCAGGAGCTCCTGACCCTCGGGGAACACTTCCTCGCAGAACCGGAACAGGTTGCTCAGGTGTTCTCCGGTCTCCTGGGCGGCGGACTTCATGGCGGCCACCCGTGCGTCAAAGTCAGCTTTCAGCACGGCGAACCCGCCGCCGTCTTTCAGCGCCGTCCGGTCCTGCTCCAGCGCCCGGATCAGG
>JALFTG010000002.1 GCA_022779345.1 Oscillospiraceae bacterium
GGTCACACTGCCGCTCTCTGCCCGCTCCACGGCGGCGCAGCGGACCAGATACCGCTGGTGAATCCGCACGAACCGGCTGTCCAGCTGCCGCTCCACCTCATCCAGCCTGCCGTAAAATTCATAAGTCCGCCCGGTGGTGACGCACCGGAGCTTCCGCCGGTCGGACTCGAAATACAGAATGGAGGCCCGGGGGATGCGGTACAGCGTCTGGCCGCTGCGGCAGACAAACACTTCCCCAGCATCCCTGTGCAGCCGCTCCAGCGCCCGGCCGAGAATCCCGTCCAGCTGGTCCGCCTGGGCGGGCTTGAGCACATAGCCGATGGCGCCCACGCCGTAGCCGTCGAACACGAAGTCAGCGTACCCCGTGACGAAGGCCAGCAGCAATGTGGGGTCCATCCCATGGAGGACTTTCGCCGTGTCCATGCCGCTCATGCCGCCCATCTCGATGTCCAGAAACACCAGATCCAGCTCCCCGGCGTGGCGCTCCATCCATCCAATCAGGCCCTCGCCGGAGGAAAACTCCAGCAGGCTGCCTTCCGTGCCCCGGTTTTCCAGCACCTGCTCCAGCCGCCCCGCCAGAGCGCACCGGGCGTCGGCGGAATCGTCACAGATCCCGATCCGCAGCATGGCCATCCCTCCTCCCGTTTTCTCCATTGTACCATACCCCGCCGCCGGGGCCAAACCAAACTTGACGGAAAGACCGTCAATTATGACATTCCATAGCGTCCCGCCGCCGAACTTGACGGAAATGCTGCCGGTTTTGACAGCGGGAACAGCGGGGAGTCCATGGTTCGTGTAAACTGAACGCACAAACCAATCATGGAGGAACCATTATGCTGACGGTAACAGATTTACACAAATCCTTTCAGGTGGGTCCGGCCACCTATGAAGTGCTCAAAGGGGTGTCCCTGACCGTGGAGGACGGGGAGTTCGTGGCAGTGATGGGGCCGTCCGGGTCCGGCAAGACCACCCTGCTCAACTGCATCTCCTGCTACATCCCCGCCGACAGCGGCAGCATCCGGCTGGGCCAGCGGGATCTGGCCAGGCTGGACGGGGACGCGCTGGCTGAGGTCCGCAACCGGAAGCTGGGCTTCGTGTTTCAGGACTTCCTGCTGCTGGACGGCCTCACCGTCCGGGAAAACATCCTGCTGCCCCGGATCATTGCCGGGGAGACGGGCGGGGACATGGAGGCCGCTGCGGACCGGCTGTGCGGCATCTTCGGCATCGGCCACATCAAAGACAAATACCCCGCCGAGATCTCCGGCGGGGAGAAGCAGCGCACCGCCGTGGCCCGGGCGCTGATCAACCAGCCCCTGCTGATCCTGGCGGATGAGCCCACGGGCAATCTGGACTCCAAGTCCACCCGGGCGGTGATCGACAGCTTTCTTCAGGCCCGGGACGCCCTGGGGGCCACCATCTTCATGGTCACCCACGACTCCTTTGCCGCCTCCTTCTGCGACCGGGTGGTGCTGCTCCGGGACGGGGTAGTGAACCGCACTCTGGTCCGGGGGGACAAGGAGCGCTCCGCGTTTCAGGATGAGCTGCTGGACACCATCAAACTGCTGGACAAGGAGGGGACGGCAGCATGACCTTTGCGGATGTGACCGCCAAACTCCGGCGGAAAAACCGGAAGCAGTATCTCCTGCTGGCCGGGTGCTGCTTCTTCTCCGTGCTGCTCATCACAGCCTTTGCCTGCATGATGCGCTCCCCCACGGTGCTGTCCGTGCTCCCGGAGGGGGGCGACAGCCGGAAGCAGGTGATGATGATCTTCGTGCTCACGGTCATCGGCTGCGCCGTGTTCACCACCTACGCCGCCGGGCTGTTTTTCCGGGAGAAATCCCGGGAGATGGGCATATTCCTGGCTCTGGGCACCCCCCGGTCCATGCTGCGCCGGGTGCTGGCCAGGGAGCTGAGTCTGACGGCCGTCCTGGCCTGCGGCGCCGGGGCGGTGCTGGGCGGGCCCCTGGCCTGGGGCATCTGGCAGCTGTTCCGGCTGATCCTGGTGGACACGGAGGAGATGCGCCTGTCCTTTGACCCCCGGTGCTATGTCCTCTCCGCCGCGTTCATCCTGTTCGTGCTGGGGATGCTCCTGATCCTGGGCGCCCGGGCCGTCCGGCGGACGGACATTCTCTCCGTCATCCGGGAGTCCCACACTGCCGAACCCATCCGGGCGGTGCCCCGGTGGTACGGCCCCGCGGGCATCCTGCTGGTGATCGGCGGGGGCCTGCTGGGGTATCTGACGCCCTCCTTTTTCATCCGGGGACTCCACTGGTATCCCCCGGAGGGGCTGACGGCCATTTTCTATCTCCCGGCCCTCGTCGGCCTGTACTGGATCCTGCTCCACACGGTGGTGAACGGCTGGGGCCGGAAGCGGCACCGGTACAAAGACCTGATCTCCACCAGCATGATGCGCTTTCAGGGCCGTCAGACCGTGCGGAATATGCTGGTGATGACCCTGCTCATCGCCGGGGCGTACTTCGCCTCTTTCTATACCCCCATGCTGGGCACCGGGGCCATGCTGGGCTTTGACCAGCGCACGGTGGACTACGCCTACCACTGGCGCTGCGACCAGAGCATCCCCGATGAAGCGGCCGTCCGCTCCATGGCGGCGGACTACGGCGTGACCATCACCGCCTGGGGCGAGGCCCCCATGGTACGGCTGGCGGTGGACGGCTGGGAATCCGTGGAGACCAAGGGTGCCGTGGGCACCACCTGGCACGAGGAATACCGGGAGCAGCTCCAGTCCGAACGGTTCCTGTCCGAATCCGGGTACGCCGCCCTCACCGGGCAGACGCTGGAGGTGGCCCCGGGCACGGCGGTGCCCGTATTTGACAGCGAGGGCAGCAGCGGCGGGATTTTCGGTGGGAACGCCTCCCTGCTCACCAACCCCGTCACTGGGCAGCAGCTGTCCGTCACCCCCGCCGGGGAGCTTTGGGACGATATGCTCTTCGGCCGGTACATTCTGGATGACGGGGACTTTGCCATGCTGGCGGAGGGCCTGACCCCGGAGTGGCGGGAGGAACAGGTATTTTTCAATGTGGAAAACCGGGCGGACACCTATGACTTCGCCAAAGCGCTGTTCAACGCCATCGTGGATGCCTCCGGGCCGGAGGTGGCCGTGGGGAGTTACTGGGACCCCGTCACCCGCGCCCGGGAGATCGCCCAGACCGGCAGCTACTGGGCGGACGGGGAAATGCTCTCCTATGACCAGCGCAACAGCTCGGAATTCCGGCTGTACTGGGCGTATATGCCCCAGTTCCAGGTGCTGGACAAGGCGGATTTTGTCCAGACCGTTGCGGTGTTTCTCATGCTGTTCATTTTCATCGCCATCGTGTGC
>JALFTG010000012.1 GCA_022779345.1 Oscillospiraceae bacterium
TCTTAATCTGCGTTCCGGTATCCTGTTATCAGAATCTATTGACAGGACTGGAAGATTGTGTTACTGTAATATTGTACTAAATAAATAATACAATCATCCAGGGAGAGCCGCACAGCGGCGGAAACGGAGCGGAACTATGACAACGACACCTTCCCGATATCTTTATATTGTGGCCAGCGAGACCGGGTCCATCGTGTCCCGGGCCATCCGGCAGTTCACAGGGGCGAAATACAACCATGTGTCCATCGCCCTGAACGGCACCCTGCACACCATGTATTCCTTCGGCCGACGGCTGCCTTGGTGTCCCTTCTGGGGCGGGTTCGTCCGGGAGGAGCCGGGGTACGGCACCCTGGCCCGGTTTCCGGACACCCGGGTGCGGGTGGTGCGCCTGCCGGTGACGGAGGGGCAGTACCGGGTGATCCGGGACTGTCTGGAGGAGATGGACCGGTGCGCCGGCCGGTTCGGATACAACTACCTGGGCCTGTTTCTGGCAGCGCTGGGACTGCCCTGTCCCTGCCGGGACCGGTACTACTGCTCGGAGTTCGTCCGGGATGTGCTGGTGCGCTACGATGTGGTTCCCGCCCGGCGGTTCGGCCCGGTGACCCAGCCCCAGCAGCTGCTGGACGAGCTCCCGGAGGGGGAGCTCGTCTATGAGGGTGTGCTGAACGATTACCCGCCCCTGGCGGACCGGGCTGCCCGGCTCCGTTCCCGTCTGGTTTTCGCCGCCGGGTGATCTTAAGGAGTTCTTAAGGAATTCTGCTCTGTTATCTTAAGGGCGGATGTGATAGGATAGGGGCAGAAAAAGGGGAGAGGACCATGTATAACATTCTGGTATGCGACGACGAAAAAGACATTGTCGCCGCGCTGAAAATATATCTCACCGCCGAGGGCTATCAGGTGCTGGAGGCGGGCACCGGCCGGGAGGCTCTGGACATTCTGGACCGGGAGCGGGTGGATCTGGTGCTCATGGACATCATGATGCCGGAGATGGACGGCCTGTCCGCCGTGGCGAAGCTCCGGGAGCAGAGCAACATCCCCGTGCTGTTCCTCACCGCCAAGAGCGAGGATACGGACATGATCCTGGGGCTGAACATCGGCGGGGACGACTACATCACCAAGCCCTTCAACCCGGTGGAGCTGATCGCCCGGGTGCGCAGCCACCTGCGCCGGTATATGAAGCTGGGAGGCGTGGAGCAGAAGCAGACCGCCCTGCAGGTGGGTGGCATCGCCCTGGATGACGACAGCAAGCAGGTGACCGTGGACGGGGAGGAAGTGGCCCTGACGCCCCTGGAATACAGCATCCTGAAATTTCTCATGCAGTCCCCGGGGAAGGTGTTCTCCTCGGCGGAGATCTACCGCAATGTGTGGAAGGACACCTGGACCGGCAGTGAAAACACCGTGGCCGTCCACATCCGGCACCTGCGGGAAAAGCTGGAGATCGACCCGGCCAATCCCCGGTATCTGAAGGTGGTCTGGGGCCACGGCTATAAGATCGAGGAGGCGGGAACATGAAAGTCATGAAGGAAAACACCGCCGTGAAGGTGGGTATGGCGGTGGTGTGCATGGCCTCCGCCGCGGTGGCCACGGTGTGCCTGGTACTGCTGGTGGTGTGCATGGCCCTGGGGGGCTACAACGACCTGCAAAGCGCCCAGCCCATCGACGCCCGGAATGTGCTGGAGGAGCGGATGGAGCAGGACCTGAGCCTGGTGGCCTACGGGTATTACCCCCTGGTCCAGGAGGCCCAGGCCAACACGAACCCCGCCCGGGAAGCCTGGTATCAGGAGGAACTCCGGGAATATGAGGAACAGTTCGACCCGAAAAGCACCAGCTTCCGCTTCGCCATTCTGGACGAGACGGGAGAACAGGTCATGGGTACCTACACCGGGGAACCGGCGTCGGTGATGACCCTGTACTCCCTGCCGGACACGGACCGGGAACTGTACGGCTATGTGGCCGCCGATCTGGTGATGGGGGACGACTATATCGCCATCGCCGCCGCCGTGCAGCGGCTGAACGAGGTGAAGGGCTATGTGTTCCCGGTGCTGGTGGGGTGTCTGATCCTGTGTCTGGTACTGCTGGCACTGCTGATGACGGCGGCGGGCCACCGGCGGGAGGAGGACGGTATCGTCCTGCGCCTGCTGGACCGGATGCCCTGGGATGCGTTTGTGTGCCTGTGGGTGACCGTGTGGTGCCTGTGCGCTGTGGGCGTGGTGGAGTTATCGCTCTATTTCTTTGACCGGACGCCCACGGCGGTGGTGCTGCATCTGCAGGGCATTCTGCTGGTCTTTGCCGCCGTCGCCGCCGGATGCGCCCTGGTGGGCGTCGTGACCATGATGAGCGTAGCCGCCCGGTTGAAGGTGAAGGGCTGGTGGAAAAACAGCCTG
>JALFTG010000013.1 GCA_022779345.1 Oscillospiraceae bacterium
CTGCTGATCTGGGTGGACGGCACCGCCCTGTACTGCCAGGATCCGGCCACGGAGACGGCCTATTACGCCGTCGGAACAGCAGATGATCTTCTGGCAGTTTTTACTGAATAACATCCAATTCAGGGGAATCTTCTCCCCGATTACGCCCGGCAGGCGACAACTGCCGGGCGATTTTGGTATTTTTTTGCTAAGAATACCAAAATTGGACCGGCCATTTTCACCGATGGGACTATTGAATTTATGTTCGGAATGTGCTATGATTCTTAGTAATAATTATTTCACAAACTAGCGCGAGGCTTCTGCCTATCATGAAATGGCCCTTGCACAGACAGGAGTAAGGAACATGAAAAGAATCAAAGTATCCAACAATGTCATCCGCCGTCTTCCCCGGTACCTGCGGAAACTGGATGAACTGAGCGATGCGGGAATCGACCGGATCTCCTCCGGCGAGCTCGGCCGTCAGATGGGGCTCACCCCCTCCCAGATCCGTCAGGACTTCAGCTGCTTCGGCGAATTCGGACAGCAGGGATACGGATATAATGTACTGGCGCTCCGCACGGAGATCGCCAAAATTCTCGGAATGGACCGGAACTTCACCGCCGTCCTGGTGGGTGTGGGCAATATCGGACACGCTCTGATTGATCATTTCAGCTTCAGTCGTTACGGATTCCGCCTGGTGGCGGCCTTTGATGTCAAAAAAGAAGTGGTGGGAACCAATATCGGCGATGTGCCGGTGTACGATATCCGGGATCTCCGGGGGGATGTGGCGGAAATGAAGCCCGACATCGCCGTACTGTGCGTTCCCCGTACCTATGCCAACACCGTGGCACATACCCTGCTGGACACCGGCGTGAAGGGTATCTGGAACTTCACCAATGTGGAGCTGGATATTCCTGAGACCGCCATGGTCATCGAAAACATCTATTTTTCCGACAGCCTGCTGGCGCTGGGCTATTACCTGTCCGAGCGCATTGATGAGATGGAGGCCAGGGCCGCCAGAAAACGGCTGTAATCCCTCCCCCATTCCCCCGGCAATGCCGGGAACAGGAGAACCCCATGAAAAAACGCATCCTATCCCTGTTGCTGACCCTCGCCCTGCTGGCGGGTGTCACCGCCGCAGCGGCCACCGCCGGAAGCGCGGAGGATCCGCTGGTATCCCTCAGCTGGGCCAGGAACTGGGCATCCCAGGCAGTGAAAACCGCATCGGACAAGGCGTCCGCCGAGCTGAATGCCTTCGGCGCCACCGCCATCGCCGCCTCCCGTCAGAAAACCGTCGCCGGCCCGAAGGCCTACCGCCTCGCTGCCGGGGACACCATGACGCTGGGCACCGGTTCCACGCTGGTCCTCTCCTCCGGCTCCGCGACTGTGAGCATCCAGCGGGGCACGCTGGTGAACGCCACCGCAGGTTCCGCTGTTTCCAGTGGCAGTCTCAAGGCCCAGGAGCAGTATATCGTCTGCGAAAACTCCTCCGTCACCGTCACCGCCGCCTCTGCCAGCACGATTCTGGCCTGCGGCACAGTGACCGCCGCCATCACCCAGACCTTCACGGATGTGAAGGCTGCGGACTGGTTTTATGACGCCGTCACCCGGGGCGTGTCCCTGGGCCTGATTCAGGGCATGACGGAAAACACCTATGAACCGAACAAGACCCTGTCCCGGGCCGAGGCCATCACCCTGGCCGCCCGGATGCACAGTCTGAATACCACCGGCAGCACCACCATTTCCGGCTCCGGCACGAAATGGTACGATGTCTACCGTACCTACTGCATCAAAGAGGGCATCATCGACGCCGGATACGGCAGCTATACCGATGCCCAGATGAACGCCGCCATTTCCAGAGGCGAGTTCGTCCACATTTTCTATCACGCCCTGCCGGAGGACAGCTACACGGCCGTCAATGCCATTGCCGACGGCGCTGTTCCCGATGTGCCCATGAGCGACACCTGGGCCGATGAAATCTATGCCATGTACCGTGCCGGCATCCTCACGGGCTATACCGGCACGCCCCCCTACGCCGAACACGCTTTCGGCGCGGACTCCAATATCCGCAGAAGTGAAGTGGCCGTCATCGTGGTCCGCATGATGGAAGCGGACGCCCGGGTCAGCTTCACCATCTGACCGGAATCTTTTGCAAAGGAGCAGACCATGTCCGATACCATTGCCGCCATCGCCACCGGCGGAGTCGTTGCCGCCATCGGCATCCTCCGGGTGTCCGGAGACGATACGCTGACCATCATTGACAAAGTGTTCCGTCCTGCATCCGGCCGGCCCATGTCCTCCTATCCCAACCGTCAGCTGGTGTACGGGGCCATGCTGGACAGCGACGGCAGTGAACTGGACCTGTGCCTGTGCACCATCAGCCGCGCCCCCGGCAGCTATACCGGGGAAACCACTGCTGAACTCCAGTGCCACGGCTCCCCCACCGTGCTGCGTCAGGGCCTGGAGGCCCTGTTTGCCGCCGGTGCCCGGCAGGCAAAGGCCGGAGAATTCAGTAAACGCGCTTTCCTCAACGGCCGCATGGACCTGACCCAGTCGGAAGCTGTCATCGACATCATCCATGCCGAGACGGCGGAAGCGGCGAAAAACGCCGTGGGCCAGCTCTCCGGCGCCATCTTACATAAAACCGACGCCATCTATGCCTCGCTGGTGGAGATCTGCTCCCACTATCATGCGGTTCTGGACTACCCTGATGAGGACATCGAGGACTTCCGGCTCCGGGATTACGAGGCCACCCTGGATGACGCCATTGAACAGCTCACCCGCCTGCAGAACAGCTTTGACCGGGGCCGCATCATGACCGAGGGCGTGAAGGCCGCCATCATCGGCAAGCCCAACGCCGGCAAATCCTCCCTGCTCAATGCCCTGCTGGGCTATGAACGGGCCATTGTCACTGACATCGCCGGCACTACCCGGGATACCATTGAGGAACGGGTGCGGCTGGGCGGCGTGCTGATCCGTCTGACGGACACCGCCGGACTGCGCAGCACTGATGACACGGTGGAGAAGCTGGGAGTGGACCGGGCGCTGGATGCCGCCCGCGCCGCCGATCTGGTGATCGCTGTGTTTGACGGCTCCGCGGCGCTGACGGAGGAGGACCGGGAGACCATCCGGGCAGCCGCAGGTGCAGGAAAGAGCATCGCCGTTATCAATAAATCCGACCGGTCCCTGGTGGTGGATCCGGCGGAGTTTTCCGGGAGCTTCTCCCGGGTCTGCACACTGTCCGCCCGGGAACAGACCGGACTGGACGCACTGGAGCAGGCCGTGGCGGAGCTGTTCCCCACCCCCAACGCCCCTGTGGGCGAGATCCTCACCAATGCCCGCCAGGCCGATGCCGTGGGCCGGGCGCTGGAATCCCTCCGGGCCGCCCGGGACGCCATGGTGATGGGTGTGACCCCCGACGCCGTCCTCACCGAGGCGGAGGAGGCCATGGCCGCTCTGGGAGAACTGACAGGTAAAACCGTCCGGGAGGATGTGACCAACCGAATCTTCTCCCGCTTCTGTGTGGGAAAATAAATTCTGCGCCGGCACTCCGGCGGAAAGGATCAGCGATCAGATCATGAACGGCACAATGAAGTGCGTTGTGAAAACCAAACCGGAGCCGGGCGCTCTGGAACTGCAGGAAAAGCCCATTCCCCAGCCTGCAGCCAATGAAATCCTGGTGAAAGTCCGGGCTGCGGCCATCTGTGGAACGGATGTGCATATCCGCCACTGGAACGACTGGACGCAGAAGCGGATGAAACCGCCTGTGACCATCGGCCACGAATTCTGCGGCGAAGTGGTGGAGCTGGGTGCCGATGTGAAAGGCGTGAAGGTGGGGGACATGATCTCCGCCGAGTCCCATCTCCCCTGCAATGTGTGCTCTGACTGCCGCCGGGGCAACCGCCATGTGTGCCAGCACACGGGCCTGCTGGGCGTCACCCGGGACGGTTGCTTTGCGGAATATGTGGCTATTCCGGCGGACATCGCCTATGTGGCTCCCGCAGGGATCTCCTATAAAACGCTGGCCATTCTGGAGCCGTTCGGACAGGCTGTGCACGCGGTGATGGACTATCCCGTGTGCGGAAAGAATATCGCCATTGTGGGCTGCGGCCCGATTGGAATTATGTGCGTTATGGTGGCAAAGCGCATGGGTGCGGCGAAGATCATCGCCGTGGAGCCCAACGCCGCCCGGGGACAGCTGGCGCTGGAAAACGGCGCGGATGTGCTGGTAGACCCCATGGCGGTGGACCCGGTGGACACCATTATGGGTCTGACCGGCGGCGTGGGCGTGGACATCGCCATTGAGATGTCCGGCAGCGTCATCGCTGAAGAACAGGCCACCCGTTATATCCGGCCGGAAGGCAAGTTCGTCGTTGCGGGACTGCCCTCCGAACCCTTCTCTTTCAACCTCAGCGAATTTGCCTATAAAGGCATCACCCTCCATGGCGCAGCCGCCCGGTTGCTGTATGAAACCTGGGAACAGACGGACTCCCTGCTGAAACAGGGGTTGCGTCTGGACCATATTGTCACTCATGAGCTGCCTCTGGAGCGGTTCAGTGAGGGACTTGACCTGATGGAACAAGGCAGATGCGGTAAATGCCTTTTAATTCCATAAAACACATTTTTTGAGGAGGAATTTCCCATGAACCGTTTGAAAGACAAAGTTGCTATCGTTACCGGCTCCACCACTGGCATTGGCCTGCGTATGGCCAAGATCTTCGCTGCTGAAGGTGCTAAGGTTGTTGTCTGCGGCCGTCGTAAAGGCCGTGGCCAGGCTGTCGTTGACGAAATCACCGCTGAGGGCGGCACCGCTTACTTCTGCCGCATGGACATCACCGTTCCCGAGACCATTCAGGAACTGATGGACGGCGCTTACGAGCACTACGGCCGCATTGATGTTCTGGTCAACTGCGCTGCCAACGTGGCTCTGAAGGACGGCACCGTTGAAGAGCTGACCATTGACATGTGGGATGCCATTCTGCAGAGCGACCTGCGCGGCACCTTCCTGGCCACCAAGGCTGTCCTGCCCTACATGCTGAAGAACGAGAAGGGCGGCTCCATCATCAACATCGGCTCCATGGCTTCCATCGGCGGCGACCTGGGCTCCACCGCTTACGCCTGCGCCAAGTCCGGCGTTGACACTCTGACCCGCTATGTGGCCATGCAGTACGGCAAGCAGAACATCCGCTGCAACTGCGTGCGTCCGGGCCTGATCGTCACCCCCGAGAACTCCGCTCACACCCCCGACACCGTGCGTCAGGTGTTCATGAACAGCATCCTGGGCAATCGTTACGGCTGCCCCGAAGACATCGGCTACCTGTGCGTGTATCTGGCTTCCGACGAGTCCGAGTACATGTCCGGCCAGGTCCTGAACATGGACGGCGGTCTGAACTCTCACCTGCCCACCACCGCTCAGATGCGCGAGCTGAACAGCCGCACCTGGTAATCCGGTATTCAGACAATTTTCGAGCAACAAAAAAGGGACCTGCTCCGGCAGGTCCTTTTTCTGTTTTCCGATTAAAACACCAGCAGCCGGGGCATCCTGTCCGTGAGGTGATCTATTATGGCAAAGCAGGGCATGGCCCGGCCGGACCGGCCCCACACCCAGCCCCGGAATGATGTGTCTCCGGTACCGGAGATCCAGGGTAAGACCAAACACACGAAGCAGAAGGCCGCTCCCATTGTCACCGGCACCTCGGAGGCAGGGCTGAAGGTCTATCACACCGTGGACGGCAGGAAGGAAAATCCGGCCGGACAGAAATCATGAAAAAGGGATGTGCCCGGCCGTGCCGGGCACATCCCTTTTCTCATTTCCCCGTCCTCCCGCATATATTGGTCTGTCAGACAGTATTTTTCAGGAGGCGTATGGAATATGGAGCAAAATCAGGAGTACATTCTGAATGCGTTGGAACTGCATCTGTTTTTCGCCCGGATCATGAAGGAACATTCTCTGTTCCTGAAAGTGGGCTTTCTGCCCCCGGACGCCGCGATGGGCAAAGAGTGTGAACTGCTCATGCACCGGTTCGAGACGCTGCTGGGCAGGGCCATCTCGCTGAGCGACTGCGTGGTGCGCCGGTGCGTGCTGGAGTCCGGGGAACTGTTCACGGAGTTCACTGACTGCGCCGAGCGGCAGACCCAGCGGCTGACAGGGGTGCCCATCGACCGGCGGCTCACCGCCCGGGTGCAGGCGCTGAAAGGCAGCGAATGCGGAGAGGGACTGTGGCTGTCCCCCACGCTGGCCCGGCAGGTGCGGCAGCTGAACCGGGACGGTCTGACCCTGGTGAACCGGCTGATCGCCCTGAAGGAGCGGGCGCTCCACGCCGTGACCGCCTGCACCATGTTCACAGGCAACTATCCCCTGCTGATCGAGCACATTCTCCGGGAGGCCCGGCTGTACCGGTCCCATCTCATGCGGCTGGAGGGCCAGTCCGAGTGCGGCTGCCGGGAGCTACGGGACAGCGAGCTGTTCTGGGATCAGATCATGATGGAGCACGCCCTGTTCATGCGGGGATTGCTGGACCCCAGCGAGGAACAGCTGATCCAGACGGCGGACGGTTTCGCCAAAGACTACCGCCGGCTGCTGGACGCGGCGTCCAATGCCAATGAACGGGTCATGCGAAGCAACGACACCGTGGCCCTGACGAAAAAATTCCGGGACTTCAAGCGGGCCGGTGTGGAAGGCATCGAGGGCTGCGAGATCAAATCGATCATCCTCCCGCTCCTGGCGGACCATGTGCTCCGGGAGGCCAACCACTACCTCCGGCTGCTGGGAGCGTGAGAAACCGACCCGGAACTATCCGGGCCGGGGAGTCTGTCGAAAACCCCTGCGGGGCTTTTCGACAGAGTCTTTGCGGCCGCTCCATGCACCCTTCGGGCACACTCCGCCGGCCGAGAAGTGTTTTTTTGCACGGCAAAGCCGCACAAAAAAACAGATTTGATTTGTTTGCGCCATTCGGCGCAAATTCTGCGAAGCTTTTTCCATCAGCTGACCGGCCCGGAACTATCCGGGCCGTGGTCAGATATTCACGCTTTCCGCACGGGATAGCACACCTCAGTGACGAATCTGGCGGGGTCTGTGGTGTCCGGAGGCGCCACATGGTAGATGTTGAACGCCGGGCCGTCATACGCATAGCCGTTGTCCCGGACCCAGGCAGCCACGGCGGCGTTGGCCTCCCCGATGCCGCTGTAGGGGCCCCGGTAGGTGACGGCGGCGAAGGTCACCGCCGGAACGGTCTTGCACCGGACATGCTCCGTGTCCGGGAACGGGGCCGTTACGGTTTTCTGGGCCTCGGCATCAATATCCGTCTCCCTGTATTCCCCGTCATAATAGGTGACGGTGAGCAGCCGGGGGTCCGTGTCCCGGACGCCCAGGGGTGCCGTTTCGCTGATGAGGGTGCTCCACAGGTCCCCCTCCCGCTCATAGGAGGGCAGGGTCATGCGGACGCTGGCCACCTGCCGCTGGGGCAGGGATTTCAAAGTGACTTCGTATTCCATTGCTTCTTCCTTTCTCAGCCGTTCCAGGGCTGTGTCCAGAAGCTGCAGCTGACGGCCGGTCTGCTCCGCCAGTGCCGTCAGCTCCGCCCGGTGCCGGCACAGATGGCCCTCCAGTGCCTCCCGGTCCGACCCGCAGGCGAGGATCTCCCCGATGGCGGACAGGCCGAAACCCATGTCCCGCAGGGCCGCGATCCGCCCGGCAGCAAGGAGCTGGTCCTCGCTGTAATACCGGTAGCCGGTAAAGGGGTCGATGCTGTCAGGCGTCAGGAGACCGATCTCGTCATAGTGGCGGAGCATACGGATGCTGATTCTGGACAGTTTTGAAAATTCTCCGATCTTCAACATGGTGATCACCCTCAGATCTGTAATGGTTTCTGTGCACGCTCTTATGGTACAGCCTCTTATCATGTGAGAGTCAAGAGGGAATACGAAAAAAACCTGCGCTTTTTGGAAAAGCACAGGTTTTTTCACTTTTTACGGCCTTATATTACCACAAACCGGGCAAAAAATCAAGTCTTGTCCTTTTGGCCGGGATGGTGTAATCAGAATAGCAGACAAACGGAAAGGAGCACGGAGATGGAATATTCCCTCATCCCCCGGTCGGAGACTGTCCGGGAGGTTCTGGCCCTGAACCGGGAGACCGCCCGGTACGGTCTGACCCTGACGGCGGAGCAGGCGGCGGCGCTGACACAGACCCAGCGGCAGGCTCTGCGGGACACCGGACGCATCCAGTTCCGGAGCGGGACGCTGGAGCGGCTCATAGCGCTTTTCTGCGACTCCCCCTATATCGCCCCGGACGAGTGGGAAAGGGCGCTTCACGCCCTGCTGGAGCTGTTCTACCAGTTCAAAAACACGCTGGGGGAAACCACGGGCGACGAGGCGCTCATGCAGGCCATGAAGGACGCCTTTGACGGACCCTGCCGGGGCTCTCTGGAGCTGCTGGCAGACGCTTTTGACAGAAAGGAGCGGCTATGACAACTCTTCCGGAAAAACCCAGAGGTATTGACCCGGCGATGCTGTCCGAGGGGGATTACTTTTTGTCCCTGCTGGATCAGGGGCTGCGGCTTGGTCTGGTGACCAACCGGAACACGGAGCGCATCCTGTCCGGGTGCATGGACCTCCTCCGGGAGGTGACGGAGCGGTACACCCGGGGCGGGAGCAGTTCCGTCCGGGTGGAGACCGCCCAGGGCCTGCTGGAGGGAGTGTGCTTCACCATCGGCGTGGCACTGAAGGCCATGGATTCCCCGGCAGCGGCGCTGGACGCCCTGGTGGCAGACGGCCCGGAGGGGCTGTACCGGGCGGGCCGGCGGCGGATCGACCGGAAACTGCTGGTGGCCCGGACCCTCCACCGGCAGCTGGTGCGGGACCTGTTCCCCACGCCCAATGTGTACTGCAACGCCACCCTCACCGACGGCATCGCCGGATTTTTCAAGCTGTACCAGCCGGACTTCGCGCCCCAGGAACTGCACATCACCGCCGATTATCCCACCTGTGTACCCGTGGGCAAGGTGCGGGGCGTGGAGTTCATCGAGCGGTATCTGGCGCATCTCACCTGTGAAAACCGATTCCTCCGGACCTTTTCCCCGGCGGCGGTCCACGCCCTGCTGCTCCGACGGAACCCGGACTATGCGGAGACACCATCGAACCTGTTGGAGCCGGTTCTGACCCAGGCGCTGGGGTGCGCACTGGCGGGCCGCTCTACCGACCGGCTGGAGCTGGACGCCGATGCGCTCACCGGGCTGGAGCGTATGCTGCACGGCATCACCCGGAATGAACTCCGGGACATCCTGTATCTGGCCCTGCCCAAAGGCTTCGGTGCGGAGACGGACGCCTACCTGATCCGCTGTCTGGACCCGGTCTCTTTCCGGATTCACCAGGCCGCCGCCCTGGGCACCCTGACCCGGACCTTCCCGGTGTGAAGCCGGGAGTCGTGTCCGGAGAAAAAGAAGCAGCCCGTCCTGATGGACGGGCCGTTCTATTGGCGGAGAAGGAGGGATTCGAACCCTCGAGACCCTTTTGAGGCCTACACGATTTCCAATCGTGCGCGCTCGACCAAACTACGCGACTTCTCCATAGCTTGTTCGATCTCCGAACATTTATTTGATTGAGCGAATGTTATTGTACACGATAGTGCCCGGAAAGTCAAGTACAAATTTTCAATTCTCCGGAATTTCTTTCTTTTTCCCGGAAATCCCCCCTGCCCCCTTGCAAGGGATGGGGTCATTATGGTACAACTATACGGAAAGGCGGTGCGCCTATGGCTGAGAACAGCAAACTGAAGCTGCTGTATATTCTGGACATCATGAAAAAGACTGATGAGTACCACCCCATCAACTCCACCCAGATTGCCGGGAAACTGGAGCAATACGGCATTGCCGCCGAGCGGAAGTCCATCGCCCGGGACATCGCCTGTCTGGAGGACGCGGGATATTCCATCATCAAATGTCCGGATCACAACAGGGGCTGGTACATGACGGATCAGGCCTTCGAGGACTATGAACTGAAAATCCTGTGCGACGCGGTGGGGGTCGCACCGTTTCTCACGGAGAAGGACACCCGGGAACTGGTGCGGAAACTCCGGGGTCTGGCTACGGCGGAGGGTGAATCCCTCATTGCCGCCACCACCTGGGTGGACCAGAGCATCAAGACCGACGACAAGGCCAACAAGATCAAGATCGACACGGTGATCCGGGCCATCAAGGCCAGACGGAAGCTGCGGTTCCAGTATTACGAGCTGGGGCCCCAGAACCGGCGGCGCCTGCGCCGGGACGGACATTACTACACCGTCAGCCCCTATTATCTGGTGCTGGATCAGGACCAGTACTTCCTCATCTGCAACCCCGACAGCAACGAGCATCTGACCCACTTCAAGCTGGAAATGCTCACCAGCCTGGAAATGCTGAACGAGCCGTCCCGGAATCCGGAGACGCTGGAAGAGCACGGCCGGGGCTTCGATGTGGGGGCCTATCTCCGGCGGAATGTGAATATGTGGACCGGGGAGCGGGTCAGCGTGCGCCTGCGGTGCGGGAATTACATCCGGGATGTGATCCGGATGCGGTTCGGAAAGCACGCCATGATGCTGGATGACGGGCCGGACCACTTCACCGTGACCGTGGAGGTCAACGACAACACCGGGCTGTATCAGTGGCTGGCCCAGAACGGCACCCACATTCAGGTGCTGGGGCCGGACAGCATCCGGGAACACTATCTGGAATATCTGCGGGGCGTGCTTGCCGCCCAGGAGGAGACAATATGAAATTATTTGACACGGTGCTGGACGCCTGCATCCGCCGCTTCGGCTATGAGCAGGTGCAGATTCTGGAGGAGGACGAACAGCTGGAGATCGACCTGCTCAGCGGGGAGCTGGAGCCCATGTTCCCCCTCTATATCGGCTTCCACAGCGAGACGGATCTGGAGATGACCGCCATTGTGTTTCAGGTGCCGGAGCGGGATACGGACGCTTTCATCGCCCAATGCAACACCCTGAACGCCCAGTACCCCTGGGTGAAATTTACGGTGGATTCCGGCTATCTGTGCGCCGGGATGGACCTGCTGCTGCGTACCGGCAGTGCGGAGGATGTGATGAGTATGCTCACCGCCCTGCTCCAGGTGATCTGCACGAACCTGCCCGGACTGCTGGGCTGAAGGAGGGACTGTCATGACCTTGTATCTGAACGATCTGATCAATGAATGCGAGCGCCGGGGCTTCGACGGCTATGAGCCCTACGGGGAGACCATGCTGGTGCTCAGCGTACCCAATGTGAACGATCTGGCCCAGACCATCCCGGTGATCGCGGAGGTGAAGGACGACACCCTGTCTGCCAGCGCCGTGATCGCGGAGGTGACAGAGGACTTTTACCTCCCCGCCGTCCGGGCCTGCAACGAGCTGAATATTCAGTACCGGTACTACAAGCACTTTGCCCAGGAGACCCCGGACGGCACCTGGCAGCTGTGCGCCGCGGCGGACTGGGTGGCCCGGGAGCTGCCCGCCGCACAGGCATTCCCGCTGCTCATCGACTTCTGTCAGCATATGTATGTGACGGCAGACCGGCTGATGCGGGAGGGCTGAAGGGTGAAACGGCGGATCTGCATCATCTACACCGGCGGCACCATCGGCATGGTGCCCAGCGACAAGGGCTATGTGCCCAGTCCCAACACCCTGCGGAAAACCCTGGACGCCATTTCCGATATGCACCATCCGGATATGCCGGAGTGGGATCTGGTGGAATTCTCTCCCCTGCTGGACTCCTCGGACATGGCGGTGGCGGACTGGAACAAGATCGGCCGGACCGTTGCCCGGCTGTATGACGCCTGTGACGGGTTCGTGATCCTCCACGGCACGGACACCATGGCATACTCCGCCTCGGCCCTGGCTTTCATGCTGGAGCATCTGGACAAACCGGTGATCTTCACCGGGGCCCAGATCCCTTTGTGCGAACTGGGCAGCGACGGGCGGGACAACATTGTCCACTCCATGCGCATCGCCGCCTCGGGCATGGTCCGGGAGGTGTGCGTCTATTTCAACGGGGTGCTTCTCCGGGGCTGCCGGAGCACGAAAAAGTCCTCGGATCAGCTGCTGGCTTTCGAGTCCCCCAACGCGCCCCATCTGGCGGAGGTGGGCATCACCATCCGGTACAACACCGCCGCCCTCCGTCCGGCAGAGGAGGCACCCTTTCACTTCCAGCCCTTCGCGGATGTGCCCGTGGGGGTCATCAAGGTGTTCCCCGGCATCCAGTTTGAGCTGTTCGAGTCCATCATGACCGACAAGCTGAAGGGTGTGGTGCTGGAGACCTTCGGTGCCGGGAACATCCCCAGCAGTCAGAACGCCCTGCTGCCCATCATCCAGAAGGCCTACCGCAGCGGCAGCATCATCGCCGTGTGCTCCCAGTGTATGCAGGGCACCGTCAGTCTGGGGGCCTACGCCACCAGCAAGGCGCTCCAGGACATCGGTGCCGTGAACGGCAGGGACATGACCACAGAGGCCGCCCTGACCAAGCTCTACTATCTGTTCAGCCTGAATCTGCCCAAGGAAGAGATCAAAGCCCGCATGGAGCAGAGTCTCCGGGGGGAGCTGACATAAATCGTTGGAAAAGTCCAGGACTTTGTCGTTGAAAAGGCTGCGACCGAGTGTGCAAACTCTGCGAGGCTGTTTCAGAACGAAAAGCGCCGCTGTCGCGGCGCTTTTTTATTACAGGGTATTGATCACTTTCAGCAGGGCGTCCACATTCTCCCGTGTGGTGGCCCAGCTGGTGCAGAAGCGGACGATGGAGCGGCCGTCCCCGGCATCGCCCCAGTATTCACTGGCAAACTGCCCGGCAAAGGCGGCCTGCTGCTCCGCCGTCAGGATGGCAAACTGCTGGTTGGTGGCAGAGGTGCCGAACATGGGGATGCCTCTGGCCTCAAAGGCCCGGCGGATCTCCAGGGCGTAATCCACCGCCTGTTTGCAGATTTCAAAATACAGTCCGTCCTCAAACAGCGTCTCGAACTGGATGCCCAGCAGACGGCCCTTGGCCAACATGCCGCCGTGCTGCTTGATGGCGTAGCGGAAATCCCGCTTCAGGGCGGCGCCGGTGATGACCACCGCCTCTCCGAACAAAGCGCCGCACTTGGTGCCGCCGATGTAGAAGACATCACACAGGCTCGCCAGCTCCGGCAGGGTGATGTCGCAGGCGGGACTCGTCAGGCCGTAGCCCAGACGGGCGCCGTCGATGAACAGAGGCAGTTCCCACTCCCGGCAGGCGGCGCGGAGGTCCAGCAGCTGCTGTTTCGTGTACAGCGTGCCGCTCTCCGTGGGGTAGGAGATGTACACCAGCCCGGGCTGGACGGTGTGCTCATGGCTGCTGTCGTCCCAGTGGGCACGGCAGTAGGCTCGCACCTGATCGCCGGTGATGGTGCCGTCGGTGTTGGGCAGGGGCAGGACCTTGTGGCCCGTGGCCTCGATGGCACCGGTCTCGTGGCAGTTGATGTGGCCGGTGTCGGCGCACAATGCCCCCTGATGGGGCCGGAGGATGGAGGCGATCACCGTGGTATTGGCCTGAGTACCGCCCACCAGGAAATGGACATCCGCGTTCTCATCCCCGCAGGCCAGCCGGATCAGGTTCCGCGCCCGCTCACAGTGGGGGTCCATGCCGTAGCCGGGGGTCTGCTCCAGATTCGTCTCCGTCAGACGCTCCAGAATGCGGGGGTGGCAGCCCTCCGCGTAATCACATTGAAAATAAATCATAGCTCTCCCTTTCAGACAGCCGCCGCAGCGGCAGCATTCTCCCTGATACCTTACAGGAAGCGGCGGAAAAAGTCAAGAATCCAGCCTGACACAAATGCCACAAGTGCGTCTGCATCAGGCCGGACAGCTTATTCTTTGACTTCCCCGTCGGTTTCGATGGCCGTGGCGGCGGCATAAGCGTCATCCACCACCTGCTCCACCCGTTTGGCCACCGCGTGCACATAGGCGATGGACACCAGGTCCATCACGCCGTCTGCGATCAGCGTGATGCCCAGGAAGGTCATCAGCGTCACCATGGTGGCAAAGGGATTGAACAGGGCCACCACGCCCAGCACCCCCATCACCAGGGCCACAGCCAGCACGAACCACCAGCCCTTTGCCTTCATCCGGTACAGGTCGATGGCGTACTGGAGTTTCAGCACACCGTCCACCACCAGGAAAATGGCGAAAGCCGTGGTCAGAAGGCCGTACAGCAGGCTGGGACGGACCAGGATGTAGACGCCGCACAGCAGCAGCGCCGCGCCCCACACCAGGTCAAAGGAGCCGAAGCTCTTCCGGAAATCCCCCAGGAAATAGGTGATGAACCGCACCACGCCGCTGACGCACAGGGCCGCGCCCACGATATAGCAGATCCAGGTGCCGGAGGTGCCCGGTTTCAGCACAAACAGCACGCCGATGGCGATGACCACCAGCGCCGTGATCACCAGCCGGGTTTTCACACTTCGCAGCAGATTTTTGATACTTTCCATGGTCAGACCATCCTTTCTTCCCGGACCGTCAGAACAGCAGACCGGCGGTCAGACCGCCCAGCACGCCGCAAACATAGACGATGCCCAGGATCATGAAGTTTTCCTTTCCGTGCCGGTTGGTGCGGAACAGCACCAGCATACCCACGCCGGAGCCGGTGAGCAGGCCGGACAGCATGGCGGAAAGGGACAGCGCGCCGTTGAGATACAGCTCCGTGATGGCCACGGACACGGCGCAGTTGGGGATCAGGCCCACCAGAGCCGTCACCATACAGCTGAGTACCGGATTGCCCAGGGCCAGCTTCTCCAGAACCGCCTCGCCCCCCAGCTCCACCAGGGTGTTCAGCACCAGATTCACGATCAGCACGAACACCACGATCTCCGCCGTGTGGATCAGGGCGGGCTTCACGATGCCCTCATGCTCCGTGCAGGCACAATGGCTGTTTTCGCACAGTTCCTCAATGCGCTCTTCCGTGTTCTCCAGGGATTTGTGCCGCCGGGTGAACAGCAGGTTCAGTGCCACGCCCACAATGGCGGCAATGGCCACCTTCACGGCCAGCACCCGGACGATGAAGGACACGGGCACATTCTCGGAGATGAAGATGGGGAGCATCTCATCGCTGGTGGCCAGGAACACCGCCACCAGTGTGCCGATGGTCACCGCGCCACCAGAAAACAGACTGGCCGCCGCGGCGGAGAAGCCGCACTCCGGCACCACACCCAGCAGGGCGCCCAGAATCGGGTCGAACCACCGCTCAGAGCCCACCAGCGACACCATTTTCTCGCTGGCATGGGCCTCCACGGCCTCCAGCACCAGGTAGGTCAGGAACAGGAACGGAATGAGGATGACGCTGTCTTTCACAGCGTCCAGCAGAATTTCTACGATCATAAAACCTTACTTTCTATATTGTATTTTGGACATTTCTTCTGAACTTATATTATAACATATTTGTCAAGACCCCCTGCCATATGGCAAACCGGGGTTACTTCGACGGGATGAAATTCTTTCCGGCGGCTCTTGCAATCCGGGACAAATCCCGCTATACTGTACCCATTCCGAATGCGAGGTTTTGCTCTATGAATATTATCAACATCCCCAGAGGCTATAAGCCCCCTCTGGATAACTACGATCTCCAGCGGGCCATTGAGTTCATCAAGTCCCACTTCCAGCTGAACCTGCGCAAGCAGCTGAATCTGAAGCGGGTGTCCGCGCCCCTGTTCGTCACCGCCGACTCCGGCCTGAATGACAACCTGAACGGTGTGGAACATCCCGTATCCTTTACCATCCCCGCCCTGGGGGCACAGGTGGAGATCGTCCAGTCCCTGGCCAAATGGAAGCGTCTGGCCCTGAAGCGGTATGACTTCCATGTGGGCAACGGCCTGTACTGCGATATGAACGCCATCCGGCCCGAGGAATCCCCCTTCGACAATCTCCACTCCGCCTATGTGGATCAGTGGGACTGGGAGAAGGTCATCACCCGGGAGGACCGGAATCTGGACACGCTGAAAGACACCGCCCAGCGGATCATCACCGCCATCTGCGACACCCATGACGCCCTGTGCACCGAGTTCCCCCAGATCCGCACCAAAGTGGACCGGAATGTGCTGTTCATCACCACCCAGGAGCTGGAGGATATGTACGCCGGAAAGGGGTACACCGCCTCCCAGAAGGAGACGGAGCTGATGAAGGACACCGGTGCCAGAACCGTGTTCCTCATGCAGATCGGCGGCAAGCTGAAATCCGGCAAGCCCCATGACGGCCGCGCCCCCGACTACGATGACTGGGCGCTGAACGGGGACATCCTGTTCTGGAACGATGTGCTGGGCCGCAGCTTCGAGCTGAGCAGCATGGGCATCCGGGTGGACGCGGAGGCCATGAGCCGCCAGCTGTCCCTGTCCGGGTGCGACGCCCGCCGGGAACTGCCTTTCCACAAGATGGTGCTGAACAACGAGCTGCCCCTGACCATGGGCGGCGGCATCGGTCAGAGCCGGATGTGTATGCTGCTCATCGGCAACTGCCACATCGGCGAGGTCCAGGCCAGCGTCTGGGATCAGCCCACCTACGACACTTTCGCAAAAGCAGGCATCACTTTGCTGTAACAATACAAAAGAGCCATCCGGCAGGATGGCTCTTTTTATTTGTTTTTTTGCGTAATACCGGGCCAGGCGGAGAACCAGATCCTGTTTCACCGGATCCAGCTGCCGGAATAAATCTGTCAGTTCCCGCAAGCCGGAGGGAGTTTCCGTCTCCGGAGCAGTCCGCAGGAGCACATGATCAGAACAGGGACAGATCAGGATGAGGGTATTTGCTTCCCATCCCAGCTGGTTCCGGATTTCACTGGGAATCACGATGCCGCCGCTGAGATTCATGCGCCGGACAATGCCGAAACTCTGATCCATTTCTGCCCCACCTTCTCTGAACAAATCCTGCTGCCGGTTTCCATTTCGCAGCTTTGATTCAATCATAACACCTCCACGCCATAATTGCAAATCTAAATGTTTGCTTTATGTGTTCTATTATTTCGTGCAGATGGCAACTATAATAAATTCAGACGAGGGGGTGATTGCTGTGGCTGATGACAGAAAATTTATTGTAACTCCGAAAGAGCCAAAGTCTGTCACAATGACAATTCGGATCAATTCTGAAATCAATGCGAAACTGGAGCGTCTGTCTCAACAGAGTAATCGTTCCCGGAATGAATTGATTAACCAGGCGTTAGCGTTTGCTTTGGATCATTTGGAATTTGTTGATAGCGAGTAGGGGCGGGTTTCAAACCCGCCCGTTTTGATTGCTGCGGCAGATAACCCGCAGCGGGCAATAAAAATCCCGCCGGGGACATCAGTCCTTGGCGGGGATTTCCAATGTTTTCGGAGCGGTCGGCTCTTTCACACGGACGATCAGCTCAGGAATGGCGCCGCCCACGGTGATCAGCAGGTGCTCATCGGTCTTTTCCAGCGTGA
>JALFTG010000005.1 GCA_022779345.1 Oscillospiraceae bacterium
ACCATGAACCTGCTGACACCCTTTATTTCCGACCTGACCAAGAGAAAGACACTGGGGGGTGTGAAATAATGAAAGTTCTGAAATCCGCACTCTGCCTGATCCTGATTGTCGCCGTGTTTTCTCTGGCGATGTTCGGACTGAATTTCTACACCGGCCCCCTGGCGGAAGCCAATCAGGCCGGAAGCGCACTGGCGCCTCTGCTGGCTGTCATGCCCGATGGGGCAGCCTTTGGCGGGGACGCGCTGATCTATGACGCCCAGGACGCCGCTTCCTCCGCTCTGACGGATGTGGGCGAGGAGGTCCTGCGGATCTACCGGGAGGCAAACGGAAACGGCTATGCCATCCAGTGCCAGACCATTGGCAACTATACGGGCGATCCCATGGAACTGACCTTCGGCGTTGACGCCGAGGGCAAGGTCTGCGGCATCCAGGTGGACAATTACACCGACTCCATCGATGCCCGGACCCAGGATGAGAATTTCCTGCCCTCCTTCCTGGGTCAGGATTCCACCCTGGCGGAAGTCAGTCTGGTGGCGGGCTGCACTTTCTCCTCCTCCTCGATCCGCAACGCGGTCCTGGCGGGTATGGAGGCCCTGACCGCCAATAATCTGGTGAGCGCAGGCGTGAAGAGCCCCGCCCAGATTCTGACGGAGCTGATCCCCGAAGTGGCCCCCGGCATGGCCCAGGGCGGCGTTCTGAAGGCCACGGAGATCACTCCCTCCGGCAGTATGGAAGCTGCTTATCAGGCCGATAACGGCACCGGATTTGCCTTCATTATCGACGAAGCATCCGGTTCCTTCCTGACGATGGTCAACGCCATGGGCGGCTGCGCTGTGTACGATGTGGACGGAAACGATGTGACCGGAAGCCATGACGCGCTGGTTCAGGAGGCCAGAACCGCTGCCGCCGCCAACCAGCAGGATTTCGCCGAAGCCTGCCAAAGCAAGCTCCAGCGGATGTACGAAGGCGCGGCGGACATCAACCCCGTGGAGCTGAACACTTTTAGCACGGTAGTCTACGCCGCCGGATTCCGGTTTGAAAACACGGATTACACGATCTTCTACTGCCGTCCCACGGGCTTTGACCAGATGGATGTCTATGTCGTTCTGGATACGGCCGGCGCCATCGCCAAAGTGGATGCCAAGCAGCTCTTCTTTGACACCGACTATTTCCCGGTGGACGACACGGTTGATCAGCCCGCCTACAAGGCCGGCTTTGCCGGCATGACCGCCGACAGCTTCCCGGCTGACGCCGGCGTGATTTCCGGCGCTACCATGACCTCGAACGCGGTGCGTCTGGCAATCGCGGATGCCTTCGCTGCCTTTTCGCAACTGCAGAATGGAGGGGAATGAGAATGAAACAGAATAAAACCTCTTACCTCGTGGGCGGAAGCCCCGCTGCGCTGCTGACTCTGGCTGCCGCTTTTGTTATGGCCTCCAGTGCGGACCTCCGGGCCGCAGTCGGGATGAGTGTCATGGTCATTGCGTCCATGCTCCTGTCCGCCATCGTGATGGGCGCTTTGGGCAGATGCATTCCTGACGGCGTCCGGCTGCCCGCCAATCTGCTCATCATCACGGGCTGTGTCTCCCTGATCCATATGCTGATGCAGGCGCATTTTCCGGTGGCAGTGAACCTTCTGGGCGTCTATCTGGCAGCCCTGGCCGCCAGCCCCATGATGGTTCAGAATGCGGAAGGCGACGGGGAAGCCGGGCTGGGCATGACCGTCCGGACGGCGCTGACCACAGCGCTGTTTCTGGCCACTGTCATGATTGTCTGCGCGCTGATCCGGGAAGCCCTGGGCAGCGCAAGCATCTGGGGACATTCCATCGCTTTTCTGGAGCCGGTCAAGGTCCCGATCCTGTCCGGCGCGTTCGGCGGCTATCTGGTGACAGCCATCGTCATGGCGGTGATCAATGCCGTTGCCGCACCCCGGCAGACTGAGAAAGAGGAGGATGGCAAATGAGTGCAAAAGTAATTTTCGGCATCCTGCTGGCCGGGGTCCTTTCCAACAACTATGCGATGCTCCAATTTCTGGGCACCGGCACCGTGCTGCAGAACAGCCGTCCCGCCAAACAGTCCCTGGTTCTGGGTCTGGGCACCACCGTGGTCATGCTCCTGTGCACGCTGATCACCTGGCCCATCAACACCTGTGTGCTGGCGCAGGCGGAGTACCTGCAGACCATGGCGTTCATGGTCGTGCTGATCGCTGTTGTGGAGCTGGTCCACGCCCTTGCCTGCAAGGTGCTGGACGGATTCTGCCATGCCGACTTTGTGAAATTCGGTATCAACAGCGCCGTTCTGGGCCTGTGCATCCAGAATACGGACCTCGGCCTCGGAGAGGCCCTGATCACCGCTCTGGCTGTCGGCATCGGCTTTACGCTGGTTCTGATCCTGTACTCCCGTCTGCTGGAGGAGCAGTGGGATGAAGAAGCCATCCCCGCACCGTTCCGGGGTCTGCCTGTCTCCCTGCTGACCGCCGGAATGATCGCTCTGGCCCTGATGGCGCTGAACTTCTGAGACCATAAAACGCCTGACGGCAGGAACATCAAAAAACTATCCACCGGGATGACCCATTACGGGTTCATCCCGGTGGATTTTGTATTTTTCTGATCCGGAAAAAGCCGGAAAGCCCGGATACCCAATAAAAAATGCCTTGCAGCGCAGGTGCTGCAAGGCAAAAAGCTGGTCGGAGTAGGCAGATTTGAACTGCCGGCCTCTTGGTCCCGAACCAAGCGCGCTACCAACTGCGCTATACCCCGAAATAGCTTTCCTATTATAGTCATTTTTCCAGCGGTTGTCAAGAGTCTTTTCACACCCTGTCCCCAGGGCAGGCATATGCCCGTCCCGGCGGGCATATCCTGTTTCGGGAGGCGATGGGCTGTGAAAGACATTCAGCTGTATATTGCGTCCGCCATCTTCGTGCTGGTCACGGTCCTGAAGCTGCTGCTGCCGGACGCCACAGAGACGGTCCGGGGCAGGGTGGTGACCGCCATTGACCGGGATATGGACTATCAGGCGGTGATCACCCGGCTGGGCAGCGCCATGACGGATGATCCGGTACAGACGGTGATGGCCCGGCTGCGGGGAGAAGAACCGGCGCAGGAGGTTTACAGGCCGGACACGGTGAAGAATCTGCAGGAGGAGACTGCATCCATCCTGCCCGAGGGCTGGGTGAGCAGCACGCCCATCCCGGCGGAGACAGCTGCCCCGGAATCCACACCGGCCCCCACGCCCACACCGGATCCGGTGCCTGAACGGGTGCGGGCGGCAGTGGACGCTTTCCTGACTGAACAGGCGGCATATTCCGACTATGACCTGCCCGCCACGGTGAGCTACGATTCCCTCGATATCCCCTTTGATTACACCGCCCCGGTGTCCGGGGCCACCTCTTCCGGTTTCGGCTACCGGGAACACCCCATTGAGAATGTGGTGAAATTCCATTACGGCACCGACTACGCCGTGAACAGCGGCACGGACATTCTCTCCTTTGCTGATGGCACCGTAACAGAGGTGAACTGGGACGATGGTTACGGCAATTACATCCGCATCCGCCATGAGGACGGCTGGTCCACGCTGTATGCCCATTGCTCCCAGACCTATGTTCAGGCGGGGCAGACTGTGACAAAAGGGGAGCGGATCGCCCTGGTGGGGGACACCGGAGAGACCACCGGCCCCCATCTCCACTTTGAATTGCTCCACAACGGCCTGTACACCAACCCGGAGTTTTTCCTGTGAGGGGGGCGGCGTTTGACCTGACCCCCGGCGGGATACTCCTGCTGGCGGTGCTGTATTTTTTGGGAGATGTGCAGATTTTCGCGGCGCTGCTTTTCAGTGCGGCGATCCATGAATGGGGGCACGGGGCGGCGCTGAAACTCTGCGGCTGCCGGGTCACCCGGGTGCGGCTGGACGGCACGGGATTGTGCATGGACTACCGGGGCCCCCGGCTGTCCCGGCCGAAAGCTTTTTTCGTGGCGGCGGCCGGACCGGCGGCAGGGGCGCTGGGGGCGTGGGTGACCTCCTTCTGGGGCAACTGGTTCGGAAGTCCGTTCCTGCTCCTGTGTGCAGGAACCGGCCTGATCCTGACGGTGTTCAATCTCCTGCCCGCCCGGCCTCTGGACGGCTGGCGGATGCTCACGGCCCTGTGCCCGCCGCTGGCGGAGCCGGTGAGTTTCGCGGCCGCCCTGACCGTCATGACCGCGGGACTGTGGTGTGCGGCCCGGGGCACAGGCATCGGCCTGGCAGTGATCGGAGCAATCCTGCTGTGGCAGGGAAGCGGAGAAGATGCCCGTCTGCCCCGGAGAAAATATGTCGCAT
This sequence comes from Oscillospiraceae bacterium, assembly GCA_022779345.1. Lineage (GTDB taxonomy): Bacteria > Bacillota > Clostridia > Oscillospirales > Oscillospiraceae > HGM13010. The sequence goes on from JALFTG010000005.1 coordinate 4,315, forward strand.
AAATCACAGCTTGTCAAAAATGCCTCACGGAGTTTGCCTGTGCAGGCGCAAATCAAGCTCTTTTAAACACCTGAAGGAGACTCGAAAGACCACCGCCCCTGATGTCCTGCATCAGGGGCGGTGTAATGCGTTTATTCGGGGGAGAGTTCATCGAAAGTGATGGTCACGGCCACGCCGTCATCACAGCCGGAATTATGAAAATCCGTGAGTTGTGAACCGGTCCACTGGCCGCTTTCATACCCAAGGCAGGCGTACAGTGTAATTTCCTGACCGGAAACAACGGAAACCTTTTCATTCAGCGGTGCAGATGCATAGGCGATGGTATTCCGGTAAGGCACATCGGAAACCGGAATTGTTACAGTGGCAGTCTCATTGATCAGAAACACCGTCAGTTCGCCGGTCTCCTTTTCAAAATTCAGACCGATGCGGCTGATCCCTTCATTGGAAAAATTGTCCGCGACGATACGGCTGGTCCAGATGCCGTCCTGACAGGTCCAGACCTCCACCTGTCCGGCATCCAGAGACGGATCGATGCTGCAGTCGAAAAATGCGACATCTCCGAACAGGCTCAGGATCTCCTGCGTATCTTTGGGAAAGGAAACCGGACTGATACTGGAAGAACCGGCCCCGCATCCGGCAAGCAGCAGTGCTGGCAGAACCACCGCCGGGATCATCCGTCTGAGCTGTTTCATAGTATTCCCCGTTTCATAGGTCTGTTTCTATGACGATTGTACCACGGGAAAAGTTCCTGTGTCAAAACTGAAATGTTTTCCCTTGTCAAATCCGGTGTCTTAGGGTACAATAAACAGATATCGAACGGCCTGCGGCCGGATCAGGAGAAACAGAATGGATAAACGACTGGAACGCATCCTGCCAAGGGTGCAGAAACCCGCACGGTACACCGGCGGGGAATACAATCAGATCATCAAGGACAAAGCGGAAGTGGACCTGCGCATGGCCTTCTGCTTCCCGGATACTTATGAGATCGGGATGTCCAACATCGGTATGCGCATCCTGTACGGGGTCATCAACCAGATGCCCGGCGTGTGGTGCGAGCGGGTGTTCGCCCCCTGGGGCGATATGCGGGAGGAGATGCTCCAGGCCGGCATCCCCCTGTATGCCCTGGAGAGCGGCGACCCGGTGGCGGAGTTCGATGTGCTGGGCTTCTCCATCGGCTATGAGATGGCCTATACCACCGTGCTGGATATGCTTCATCTCTCCGGCATCCCCCTGCGCTCCGCCGACCGGCCGGACCTGGTGCCTCTGGTGTTCGCCGGGGGAACCAGCTGTGTGAACCCGGAGCCCATGGCGGACTTCATGGACCTCATGGTCATCGGGGAAGGGGAGGAAGTGGACTGCGAGGTGCTGGAGCTGTTCCGCAAGGCCCGGAACGAGGGCTGGAGCAAGCGGCAGTTCCTGATCGCCGCCTCCCGCATCGAGGGTGTGTATGTGCCCTCCCTCTATGAGCATACTTACAATCCCGACGGCACGCTCGCCTCCGTCACACCCCTGGAAGGGGCGCCGGAGCGGGTGCGAAAGCGGATCATTGAGGATATGGACAGCGTGTATTTCCCCCTGCACCCCATCGTGCCCTCCACGGAGATCGTTCATGACCGGGTGAATGTGGAACTGTTCCGGGGCTGTATCCGGGGCTGCCGGTTCTGCCAGGCGGGGTATGTGTACCGCCCGGTGCGGGCGAAAAGCCCGGAGACCGTGGCCCGGCAGGGCATTGAGCTGCTGAAAAACACCGGCTATCAGGAGGCCACCCTCATGAGCCTGTCCTCCAGCGACTACCGCCACCTGTCCGAGACCTGTGACGCCATGCTGGAGTGGTGCGAGCCCCGGTCCTGCTCCCTATCCCTGCCCTCCCTCCGGGCGGACAACTTCTCCATGGACATCATGCAGCGCATCCAGAAGGTACGCAAAGGCGGCCTGACCTTCGCCCCCGAAGCGGGCAGCCAGCGCCTGCGGGACGCCATCAATAAAAATGTGAAGGAAGAAGACCTGCTGAACTCCTGCCGGGTGGCCTTCGAGGGCGGCTGGAACGGCGTGAAGCTGTACTTTATGCTGGGCCTGCCCACGGAGACGGACGAGGATGTACTGGGCATCTCCGAGATTGCCAACCAGGTGCTCCACACCTGGCGGGAGCATTCCCCCAACAAGAACCGGGGGGTGCGCATCACCGTGAGCACCTCCATGTTCATTCCCAAGCCTCATTCCCCCTTCCAGTGGGAGGCCCAGGTGCCCATGGAGGAGTATATGCGGAAGGTGACCCTCCTCCGGGATTCCATTAAGGCCCGGAATGTGACCTATAACTGGCACGACGCCCAGACCAGCCTGATCGAGGCGGTTCTGTCCCGTGGCGACCGCCGGGTGGGCGCTGCCATTGAGGAAGTCTGGCGCACCGGCGGCTTCCTGGACGCCTGGAGCGACTATTTTGATTTTGACCGGTGGATGAAGGCCTTTGCGGTCTGCGGCATTGACCCGGCGTTCTATGCCTGCCGGGAACGGAGCAGAGAAGAGGTGCTGCCCTGGGATGTGATCGATGTGGGCGTGCGGAAAGACCACCTGTGGCATGAGCGGGAGATGGCCTATCAGTCCCAGCTGTCCCCGGACTGCCGGAAACAGTGCACCGGCTGCGGCGCCGCCGGCCTGCTGAAAGGAGGCGTCTGCGATGCTTAAGCTGCGTATGCGCTTTGAAAAAACCGGCCGGGCGGTGTATATCTCCCATCTGGACCTGATGCACACCCTCCAGCGGGTGTTCCTCCGGGCGGGCTACCGGCTGAAATATTCCGAGGGCTTCAACCCCCATCCCGTGGTGTCCATCGCCGTGCCCCTGTCCGTGGGCTGCGCCAGTGTGTGCGAGATCATGGATTTCTCCCTGCTGGATGAGGAAGTGGATTTCCAGAAGCTCCGGGAGGACCTGAACCGCTCCATGCCCGAGGGCATCACCGTAACGGAGATCTATGTCCCCGAGCGGAAGGCCAGCGCCATCCGCTGGATGAAGGTCACGGGCATCTTCGAATATGATAACAAGGATGCCGCGGCCCTGGTCCCTGCGCTGACAGACTTTTATGCCCGGCCTGAGATCCCCGTGAACCGCCGGACCAAGCGGGGCGAAGGCGTGATCGACATTGTCCCCCATGTGCGGGACCTGTCGGTGAGCGCGGATGCGGAAGGCGTCCGGCTGACGGCCACCGTGTCCGTGAATGAGCCGTCCATCAACCCGGAGCTGCTGGCCGCGGCCCTGCGGCAGAACGCCCCCGAACTGGCCCCGGACTTCGCCAAATTCACCCGGCTGGAAGTGTATGACGAGACCATGGAAATTTTCCGGTAAAAAGTGAAAAAACCCTTGCATTCCCATACTCCGTGTGTTAAAATATCAAAGCTTATGCGGGGAAACCCGTAATCACGACGGTCCTCTGCCGGTGAAACAGCTCCGGCACGAACGCCTCAGAAAAGGAAGGAATCAAAAATGGATCTGATCCAGACACTCAACGAACAGTACATGAAACCCGAACTGCCTGCCATGAATGTGGGCGACACCGTCCGTGTCACCCTGCGCGTCAAGGAAGGCAACCGCGAGCGTACCCAGGCTTTCGAAGGCACCATCATTGCCAAGAAGCATGGCGGCATCCAGGAGACCATCACCGTCCGCCGCATTTCCTACGGCGTCGGCTGCGAGAAGGTCTTCCCGGTCCACTCTCCCTCCATCGTCTCTGTGGAGACCACCCGCAAGGGAAAAGTCCGCAGAGCCAAGCTGTACTACCTGCGCGACCGCGTGGGCAAGGCTGCCAAGGTCAAGGAGAGACTGTAATCCTGCAGAAAAGTCAGACCCGTGTACCGGAATGGTCCGCGGGTCTGATTTTTTTGTTGCCAGAACCGGCGGATCTGGTGTATAATAACCTGATATTCCAATTACTATGAAACTGCGAGGTGCGTCACATGGAAGAACAGACCAAAGAGCAGAAGCCCAGCCTGCGGGAGGAACTGTACGACTGGCTTCAGAGCATCGTGTTTGTCATCGTGTTGTGCGTATTGGTATTTGTGTTCGTGTGCCGGATCGTCACGGTGGACGGCCGTTCCATGAACCCCACGCTGTACGATCAGGACAAACTGATTGTCAGCAACCTGTTCAAAAATTATGAGCAGGGGGACATCGTGGTGTTCGATGCCCCGGATTTTGATTATGCCAGCGGTCCGCTGGTGAAGCGGGTTATCGCCACAGAGGGGCAGGTCGTGGAGATTGATAAGGAGACCGGAACTGTGTATGTGGATGGGGAAGCCCTGGACGAGCCCTATATCGCCGAGCCCATTGTGGACCTGCAGGACTATGAAAAGCCCATCACCGTTCCGGAGGGCCATGTGTTCTGCATGGGTGACAACCGCAATCACTCCACCGACAGCCGCACCAACTCCATCGGCTGTGTGGACACCCGGGAGATTCTGGGCAAGGCCTATTTGGTGCTCTTCCCGCTGAAATCCTTTGGAAAACTGTGAGGTGCCCATGAGCGGATACGAAAAAATCAACATCCAGTGGTTCCCCGGTCATATGACCAAGGCTGAGCGGATGATCGAGGAGAATATGAAGCTGGTGGACGGCGTGTGTGAGGTGATCGACGCCCGCATCCCCAATGCCAGCCGTAATCCGGACATTGATCGTCTGGCTGCCGGAAAGCCCCGTCTGGTGGTGCTGAACCGGGCGGATCAGGCGGACCCGGAGGTCACGAAGCAGTGGCGGGCATACTTCAAAAGCCAGGGCATGACCGTGCTGGAGACGGACAGCAAGACCGGCAAGGGTGTGAACCAGTTTCCCCAGGCCGTCCGCACGGCGCTGAAAGACAAACTGGCCGAATACGCCGCCAAAGGGCAGGGGAGCCGGCCGCTGCGGATCATGGTGGTGGGCATCCCCAATGTGGGCAAGAGCACTTTTATCAATAAGGTGGCCAGACGGAAAGCCGCCGTGGCCGGAGACCGTCCCGGCGTCACCCGGGGCAAGCAGTGGATTCACATCGACGATTCCCTGGACCTGCTGGACACCCCGGGCATCCTGTGGCCCAAATTTGACGATGAGGAAGTGGGCCAGGTTCTGGCCCTTACCGGCGCCGTGAAGGACGATATCCTGGATCGGGAGACCCTGGCCGCCAACTTTTTGGTGCGCCTGCGGGATCATTACCCCACGGTCATTGAACAGCGGTATAAGTTCATCCCGGACCCTGGGGCCCAGGGCTGGGAACTGCTGGAGGCTGCCGCCCGGAAGCGGGGCTTCCTGATCTCCGGCGGTGAGCTGGACACCGAGCGCATGGCCGCCATCCTGCTGGACGAATACCGGGGCGGCAAGCTGGGCCGGCTGACCCTGGAATATCCCCCGGAGGCCTGACATGGACCTGTGGGAACTGGAAAATGAACTGTACGATTCCGGCATCGCCTGCCTGTGCGGCGTGGACGAGGCCGGACGGGGCCCTCTGGCGGGCCCGGTATGCGCCGCCGCCTGCATCCTGCCGAGAGGATTGCAGATCGAGGGCCTGAACGACTCGAAAAAATTGACGGAAAAACGCCGGGCGGCGTTGTACGATGTGATCGCGGAAAAAGCCGTCAGCTACGGCATTGCTTTTGCCACGGTGGAGGAGATCGAGGAGCTGAACATCCTCGGCGCCACCTATCTGGCCATGAACCGGGCCATTGCGCAGCTGACCGTGACGCCGGAACTGGCTCTCATCGATGGAAACCGGAATGCGGGCATCGGATACCCCAGCCGCACCGTTATCCACGGGGACGCCCTCTGCGCGGACATCGCCGCCGCCTCCATTCTGGCCAAGGTCACCCGTGATCGGCTGATGCTGGAGCTGGCAAAGGACTACCCCCAGTACGGATTTGAAAAGCACAAAGGCTACGGCACCAAGGCCCACTATGCGGCCATCCGGGAATACGGGCCCAGCCCCGTCCACCGGCCGTCCTTTCTGAAGAAATTACACTAAAATTCCTGAAAACCCCTGCCGGGCTTTTCAGGAGGAAATTGCGTCCTGCTGCGCGCACTCGCTTTGCTCGCACACTTGCAGGCCGAAAAGTATTTTTTCTGCCATGCATTTCGTCAGGAAAAATGGATTGAATTTCATTCGCACCATGCGGTGCGAACTCTGCGAGGCTGTTTGATAAGCTAATGGATCTGAAACATCTCATCGGCAGCGAGGGAGAATCCGCCGCTGCCCGGTATCTGAAACGCCAGGGGTACACCGTGGTGGGTCAGAACTATTCCTGCCGCTACGGGGAGATCGACCTGATCGCCCGGAAGGGGCCGTATATCGTGTTCGTGGAGGTCAAGACCCGGAAGGACGAATCCTTCGCCGCCGCCCGGGAATTTGTCACCCCCGCGAAACAGGAGCGGGTGCGGAAAACCGCCATGCTCTGGCTGCAGCAGAACGATGTGGACCTGCAGCCCCGGTTTGATGTGATCGAGATCGTCGGGCAAGGGCGCCGGCAGACGATCCGGCATATGGAAAATGCTTTTTGAGAAGGGAAAGAAAGCTATGAAGTACGCAAGCACAAGAGACAGCAGCACACAGGTGACCGCGGCGAGAGCCATCGCCTCTGGTCTGGCCCCTGACGGCGGCCTGTTTGTTCCCGTGACCATCCCCGCCGTGGACGAGAGTTTCCTGAAGAAGCTGTGCACCATGGATTACCGGGAGAGGGCAGTTGCCGTGATGGAGCTGTACCTGGAGGATTTCACCCGGGAAGAACTGGAAGAAGATGTGAAAAACGCTTACGGCGCCAATTATGACGATCCTGCCATTGTTCCGGTGCGCTTCCTCCGGGACGGCACCGGCGTGGTGGAACTGTATCACGGTCCCACCTGCGCCTTTAAGGATATGGCCCTGCAGATGCTGCCCTATCTGCTCACCGCATCCCTGAAAAAGTGCGGCGAGGAGCGGCAGGTGTGCATCCTGGTGGCTACTTCCGGCGACACGGGCAAGGCCGCCCTGGAGGGCTTTGCGGATGTGCCCCGGACGAAGATCCAGGTGTTCTACCCCCGGGACGGCGTGTCCGATGTGCAGAAACTGCAGATGGCCTCCCAGACCGGGGACAATGTGTGTGTCACCGCTGTGGCCGGCAACTTTGACGATGCCCAGACCGGCGTCAAGACCATTTTCGGCGACCGGGCCTTTGCAGACAAACTGACGGAGCGGGGCTGGTTCCTGTCCTCCGCCAACTCCATCAACTGGGGCCGTCTGCTGCCCCAGATCGTGTACTACTTCTCCGCCTACTGCGACTTCGTGAACGCGGGACGGCTGGAGATGGGCCAGCCCATCAATTTCGTGGTGCCCACCGGCAACTTCGGCGATATTCTCGCCGGGTGGTACGCCAAGCAGATGGGCCTGCCTGTCAAAACCCTGATCTGTGCCTCCAATGCCAACAATGTGCTCACGGACTTCATCCGCCAGGGCACCTACGATAAAAACCGCCCCTTCTACACCACCAGTTCCCCCTCCATGGACATTCTGGTGTCCAGCAATCTGGAGCGTCTGCTGTACTGCCTGTCCGGCGATGACAAACTGGTGGCGGGCTATATGCAGGCCCTGAAGGAGACCGGCAGCTACACCGTGGGCGAAGACCTCCGGCAGGCTGTGTCCAGAGAGTTCTGGGCCGGATCCTGTGACGATGCGCGCACCTTTGCGGCCATCCGTGCCCGGTTCGAGGAGGAAGGCTACCTCATGGACACTCACACGGCGGTGGCCTGGTCCGTTCTGGAGGACTACCGGAAGGAGACCGGCGACACGACTGCCACGGCGGTGCTGTCCACGGCCAGCCCCTTCAAGTTCTGCGACAGCGTCCTGCGGGCGCTGGGGGAGGAGACCGACGCCCCCGGCACCGTATTGCTGGAGCAGCTGACGGCAAAGACCGGCGTGCCCGCCCCGGCCCCCCTGGCGGCATTGAAGAACAAAGCCGTCCGGTTCACCGAATGCGTGGAGAAAACGGAGATGCTCCCCGCTGTGGACGCTTTCGTGCGGTGATATGTACGGGGCGAAGACCGCCCCGGGAACAGCATCGGCTCAGTCGTACAGGCCGCTGCCCTTGTTTTTGAAGGTGGAGCAGTAGGTCTCAGCCTGGGTGGTGGCGCGCTTGTTTTCCACAACGATGTGCTGCGCGGTGCACTTGGTGCCGTTTTCGTTGTAGGTGCAGTTGGTCACATCGCAGCCGATGGACTGGTCACAGGTCTGTTTGGACATGATTCAATCACTCCTGTAAGTTGAAGAATTTCAGGGACGGGGAGCACGGACTCCCCGCTTCCTGTCAGTAGTCTGCCCGGAATTTCCGGGAATTATGCGAGGGATAGGATGGCATTATACGCGATCGGCGATCTGCATCTGTCCATCGGCACGGGAAAATCCATGGAGGTTTTCGGCGGCCGGTGGATGGACTATATGGAAAAAATCAAAGCCGGCTTCGCCCAGGTCGTCCGGCCGGAGGATACGGTGGTGCTGTGCGGGGATGTGGCCTGGGGCATGACGCTGGAGCAGGCCCGTGAGGAGTTTGCCTTCATCAACGCCCTGCCCGGGAAAAAGATCATCCTCAAGGGCAACCACGATTACTGGTGGACCACTGCCAACAAGGCCTATACCGCTTTCCGGGAATACGGATTTGAAAATCTGGATATCCTTCATAACAACTGCTATTTCTACGGGGAGGACATCGCCATCTGCGGCACCCGGGGCTGGTTCTTTGAGGAAGAGAAGGGCAGTGAGCACGACAAAAAGGTGATGAACCGGGAGATTCTGCGGCTGGAAGCGTCCCTGAAAGCGGCGGGGGACCGGAAGAAATATGTCTTTCTCCATTATCCCCCGAAATACCAGGGCTATGAGTGCCGGGAGATCCTGGACCTGTTCCGGCAGTATGAAGTGCCCATGTGCGTGTACGGCCATATCCACGACAAGGGCTGTGCCTATGCCTTCACCGGAAACTTCGAGGGCACGGAATACCGTCTGGTCTCGGCGGATCATGTATGGTTTATCCCCCAGAAAATTGTGGACTGATTGTAAATCCGGTGAAATAATCATTGATTTATTAAAATGTTATGATATAATACTTAAGCTGCAAATTTTTTGCGGTTATTTGCGTATGCAATTTTGTCCGGTACGACAAAAAGATACATAGGAGGAGTCAACCCCATGAATTTTAAGAATTTTGAGAAACAGACCGAAAAGAGCACCGTAACTTTCCAGGTGGAAGTGGACGGCGAAGCTTTTGAGAAAGCCGTTGCCGCCGCATATCAGAAGAACAAGAAAGATATCTTCATCCAGGGCTTCAGAAAGGGCAAGGCTCCCCGCGCCGTGATCGAAGGCATGTACGGCAAGGATATTTTCTACGAAGACGCTGTGAACGCCATCGGCTATGATGCGTTTGAGTTCGGCGCCAGGGAAGCCGGCATTGAGGCTGTGGGTATGCCCAGCATCACCGACTACGATGTGGCCGACGACAAGACCTGCACCATCTCCTTTGTGGTGGATGTGTATCCCGAGGTCACCCTGGGCGAGTACAAGAACCTGGCCGCTCCCCACCAGATCGTGGAGATCACCGACGAGGAAGTGGACGGCGAGATCAATTCCGTCCGTGAGCGCAACGCCCGGATCAACACCGTGGAGCGGGAAGCCCAGCTGGGCGACACCGCTGTCATCGACTTTGTTGGCTCTGTGAACGGCGAAGAGTTTGAGGGCGGCACCGGCAGCGAGTACGCCCTGAAGCTGGGTTCCGGCACCTTCATCCCCGGCTTCGAGGAGCAGCTGGTGGGCCTGAAGGCCGGCGAGGACAAGGATGTCGTCGTCACCTTCCCCGAGAACTACGAGGCCGATCTGGCCGGCAAGGAAGCCGTCTTCAAGTGCCATGTGTGCGAGGTCAAGGAGACCGAGCTGCCCGCACTGGATGACGAGTTCGTGAAGGATGTCTCCGAGTTCGACACCGTGGAGGAGTATAAGGCCTCCATCCGTGAGAATCTGAAGAAGTCCCGCCAGGAGCAGGCTGACGACGAGTATCACAGCCGTCTGCTGGATAAGGCTGTGGAGAATATGCAGGTCGTGATCCCTGAGGGCATGATCGAGGACAAACTGGAAGAGATCGCCAGAAACTATGCCTCCAGCTTCGGCATGGGCGGCATGAGCAAGGCCCAGTTCGTCCAGGCCATGGGCATGACCGAGGAAATGTTTGACCAGGTCACCCGTCCCACCGCTGAGCGCAACGCCAAGCTGGATGTGCTGCTGAAGGCTGTTGCCGAGGCCGAGGGTCTGGAGCCCAGCGAGGAAGAGGTCGAGAAGCTGCTCCAGGAGATCGCCGACGCCTACCAGATGACTCTGGAGGATGTGAAGGCCCAGGTGAACATGGACGCCGCCCGGGACGATGTGAAGTTCCGCATGGCCGCCGATGTCATCTACTCCACCGGCACCGACCTGCCCTGGTCTGAGGAAGCACAGGTGGAAGAGATCCTGAAGTCCGCAGCCAATGTCTCCGGTGAAGAGGAATAAAAAGGCTGGAGAACGGCTATGCTCTCTTGGATAAGCAAGTAAAACAAAGGAGAGTCAAAATGAGTTTAGTCCCTTATGTTGTGGAGCAGACTTCCCGGGGAGAGCGGTCTTATGACATCTTTTCCCGTCTGCTCAATGACCGCATCATCTTCCTCAGTGAGGAAGTGAATGACACCACCGCCTCTCTGGTGGTGGCCCAGCTGCTGTATCTGGAGGCCCAGGACCCGGATAAGGATATCCAGTTCTACATCAACTCCCCCGGCGGCAGCGTCACCTCCGGCATGGCCATTTATGACACCATGCAGTATGTGAAGTGCGATGTGTCCACCATCTGCATCGGTATGGCCGCATCCATGGGCGCATTTCTGCTGTCCAGCGGCGCCAGGGGCAAGCGCTTTGCCCTGCCCAATTCCGAGATCATGATCCATCAGCCTTCCGGCGGATTCCAGGGTCAGGCAACGGACATCCAGATTCATGCGGAATACATTCTCAGAATGAAGAAGCATCTGAATGAGATCATGGCCGCCAATACCGGCCGGACGCTGGAAGAAGTGCAGGCCGCCACCGAGCGGGATAACTTCCTGACGGCGCAGGAGGCGCTGGAGTTTGGTCTGATCGATCAGGTCATCACGAAACGATAAAGAGGTTCCGGGGGATTGCAAAATCCCCCGAAACTGCTATTTTCAGCCCCGGACGGACCGGAGGAGACGGCTGTCCGGCGGACTTTCCGCCGCGGCAAAGGCGGTGTGGTTGAGGAGTTAACACGAATGGCAAAAAATGACGAAAAAGCACTCAGATGCTCGTTCTGCGGAAGGCCCCAGGCCCTGGTGGACCGGCTGATTGCCGGCAACGGGGTCTACATCTGCAATGAATGCGTGCGTCTGTGCATGGACATGATCCAGGAGGATCTGTATGACAGCGATGGGGGCCACGCACCGGAACTGGATCTGGATGCGGAGAACCTGCCCACGCCCATGGAGATGAAGGCCCGGCTGGATGAGTACATCATCGGGCAGGAGGACGCGAAAATCACCCTGTCCGTAGCAGTCTATAACCACTATAAGCGCATCTTGTACGGTGACAGCAGCGATGTGGAGCTGCAGAAGAGCAACATCCTGCTCATCGGACCCACCGGCTCCGGCAAGACCCTGTTCGCCCAGACCCTGGCGAAGATGCTGGATGTGCCCTTCGCCATCGCGGACGCCACCACCCTCACCGAGGCGGGCTATGTGGGCGAGGATGTGGAGAACATCCTGCTGAAGCTGCTGCAGGCCGCGGATTTTGATGTGGACCGGGCAGAGCGGGGCATCATTTACATCGACGAGCTGGATAAGATCGCCCGGAAGAGTGAAAATACCTCCATCACCCGGGATGTGTCCGGCGAGGGTGTGCAGCAGGCATTGCTGAAGCTCCTGGAGGGCACCGTGGCCAATGTCCCGCCCCAGGGCGGCAGAAAGCACCCCCAGCAGGAGTTCATTCAGGTGGACACCACCAATATCCTGTTCATCTGCGGCGGCGCGTTTGACGGTCTGGAGAAGATCATCGAGCAGCGTCTGGACAAAAAGAGCATGGGCTTCGGCGCGGAGATCCGCAGCAAGAAGGAGCAGAATACCGGCGAAATCTTCGAGCATGTGCAGCAGCACGACCTGCTGAAGTTTGGCATCATCCCCGAGCTGATCGGCCGTCTGCCGGTGCTCACCAGCCTGAAGAGTCTGACCCGGGAGGACCTGATCCGGGTGCTCACGGAGCCGAAAAACGCCCTGACCAGGCAGTACCAGGCCATGCTGGGCTATGACCATGTGGATCTGGTGTTTGAGGACGACGCCCTGGCGGCCATTGCCGACAAGGCCATCGCCATGAACATCGGCGCCCGGGGTCTGCGGAGCGTCATGGAAAAGCTCATGCGGGACATCATGTACACCGTTCCCTCGGATAAGTCCATCCGGAAGGTGATCGTCACGAAGGAATGTGTGGAGCAGGGCGGGGCGCCGGAGATTGTCCGGGAGACTCAGCCTGCAACCAATCAGTAAAACGGCGAAAGCCCTTTTCAGTAATGAACGGGACGGGGCGAAGCTCCGTCCCATTTCTGTTTTCCCAAGGAGGGAATCGTATTTTTATGGAAGAATTTGAGTTCACCGCCGAAAAACGGATGCCGGTGCTGCCCATCCGGGGCATCTCCGTGTTTCCCGGCACCATGCTGACCTTTGATGTGGAGCGCCCCATGTCCAAGGCAGCCCTCCATGTGGCCATGAACGACGATCAGATCATTTTCCTGACCGCCCAGAAGGATGCGTCCGTGGAGTCTCCCAAGGAGCAGGACCTGTATCAGGTGGGCACAGTGTGCCGGATCAAACAGCTGCTTCGAACCCCCGGGACGAAAACCGTCCGGGTGCTGGTGGATGGTCTGGCCCGGGGTCGGGTGCGTCGGATGACCAAGCGCACCGCCTGCTATTTCGCGGATGTGGAACCCATTGAGGACGCTGCCGAGGAGAATCCCATTCTGGCTGAAGCCCTGCTGCGCCGGTGCGCCGCGCTGTTCACGGAGTATGCGGAAGTGACCAATTCCGTGTCCCAGGAGAGCTTTCTGTTTGTGGCCACCTGCCAGGAACCTGCCAGCGTGGCGGATGTGATTGCCCAGAGCATCTACCTGAAGCCGGAGGAAAAGCAGTCCCTGCTGGAGGAGACCATGCCCTCCCGGCGGCTGCAGCTGCTTGCGGACCTGCTGGACCGGGAAGTGCAGATTGCCCGGCTGGAGCAGACCATCGGCAACGCCACCCAGGAGCGGATGAACCGCTCCCAGCGGGAGTTCTACCTCCGGGAACAGATGCGGGCCATTCAGGCGGAGCTGGGGGAGAGCGAGTACGGCGACGATGAGGAGCTGAGCGAATACCGGAGAAAGATCCGGGAACTGAAGCTGGCTCCGGAGATCGAGGAGAAGCTGCTGAAGGAGGTCAATCGCCTGGCCAAACAGCCCATGGGCTCTTCCGAAGGCAGCGTGATCCGCAACTATCTGGATGTGTGTCTGGAACTGCCCTGGAATCAGGTGAGCGAGGAGACCCTGGATATTGCCCAGGCCCGGAAAATCCTGGACGAGGACCATTACGGTCTGGAAAAAGTGAAGGAGCGGGTCATCGAATTCCTGGCTGTGCGCCAGCTGGCACCGGATATGAAGGGCGGCGTGCTGTGCCTGGTAGGCCCTCCGGGCACCGGCAAGACCAGCATCGCCATGAGCGTGGCCCGGGCCATGAACCGGAAGCTGTGCCGGGTGTCCCTGGGCGGCGTCCACGATGAGGCGGAGATCCGGGGTCACCGCAAGACCTATATCGGCTCCATGCCCGGCCGGATTATCACCGGGATGCAGCAGGCGGGGACCATGAACCCCGTCATGGTGCTGGATGAGATTGACAAAGTGGGCGCCGACTACAAGGGCGATCCCTCCGCGGCCCTGCTGGAGGTTTTTGACTACGAACAGAACAGCCAGTTCCGGGACAATTTCCTGGAGATTCCCTTTGACCTGTCCCAGGTCCTGTTTATCACTACCGCCAACACCCTGGACACTGTGCCCCGGCCTCTCCGGGACCGGATGGAGATCATCGAGCTGTCCAGCTATACCGACGAGGAAAAACTGCACATTGCCCGGGATCATCTCCTGCCCAAGCAGCGGAAAAAGCACGGCCTGAAGGCCAGCCAGCTGAAGGTGTCCGACGACGCCATCCGGGAGATCATCGCCCTGTATACCCGGGAGTCCGGCGTGCGTGTGCTGGAGCGGAATCTGGCGGCCATCTGCCGGAAGACCGCGGCCCGCATTGCCGAGGGCAGCTGCAAGTCCGTGACCGTCCGTGCCGGCGGTCTGGAGAAATACCTGGGCGTGCCCCGGTACAGCAAGGACCTGCTCTATCCCAGGGACGAGGTGGGTCTCGTCCGTGGCCTGGCCTGGACCAGCGTGGGCGGCGAAGTGCTGGATGTGGAGGTCAGCGTGGTGGAAGGCACCGGCAAGCTGGAGCTCACCGGCAACCTGGGAGATGTGATGAAGGAATCCGCCCGGGCCGCCATGACCTATATCCGCAGCCGGGCCGATCTGCTGGGCCTGGACCCGGATTTCTACAAGACCAAAGATGTGCACATCCATTTCCCGGAAGGCGCCGTGCCCAAGGACGGCCCCTCTGCCGGCATCACCATCTGCATCGCCCTGATCTCCGCCCTGACGGGCATCCCGGTCCATCGGGATGTGGCCATGACCGGTGAGATCACCCTCCGGGGCCGGATTCTGCCCATCGGCGGGCTGAAGGAAAAGACCATGGCCGCCATGCGCTCCGGCGTCAGCACCGTGATCATCCCCGCCGAGAACGAGAAGGATCTGGAAGAGATCGACCCGGATGTGCGCCGGGCACTGAAATTCGTGACCACGGATCATGTGGACCACATTCTGGATGTGGCCCTGTGCGCCATGCCCGCCGGACACAAAAAGCCGGAGAGCGCCGCACCCAAAAGCAAGCGCAAGGGCAAGAGCGTGGCTGTGAGCCAGTAAAAGGAGGACACAATGGCAGACTGGAACCTGCATAACGCCGCGTTCCGCAAGAGCGTGGTCTCCCGAAAGGACTTTATGACCGACCGGCCCGCCATCGTGTTTGCCGGAAAGTCCAATGTGGGCAAGTCCTCGGTGATCAACCGGCTGCTGAACCGGAAGAACTTTGCCCGGGTGGGCAACACCCCCGGCAAGACCGTCCACATCAACTATTTTGACATCGACGGCAAGGTCTATTTCGTGGACCTGCCCGGCTATGGATACGCCAATGTGGCCAAGGCGGAGCGGGATCGCTGGGGTGCCCTCATGGAGCAGTTCTTTGCCGCCCCCGGCGCCATCACTCTGGGCATCCAGATCGTGGACGCCCGGCACAAGCCCACGGCGGACGATGTGACCATGGCCCGGTGGTTTCTGGATACCGGCTGCCCCATGATTGTGGTGGCCAACAAGATGGACAAGCTGAAAAAAAGCGAGTATGAACCCAATGTCCGGTGCATCCGGGAGACCCTGGAACTGCCGGAGGATACCCCCGTCCTCCTGTTCTCCGCAGAAAAGGGAACCGGCCGGGATGAGCTCCTGGCTCTGATCCAGAGCCGGATCTGAACAAGAGAAACAGCCCCCGCATTGCCTTCTCCGGCGGTGCGGGGGCGTTTTTGTTCCGGCATGAAAACTGAAAAAGAAATATTGACCACCTGGTCGGTTTATGCTATAATCGCAAAACAGACCGGGTGGTCAATTATTTTGGAGGCAGACATGAAACGGGAAGAAAAAAATCAACTGACCCGGCGGCGGATTCTGGACAGCGCCCTGACCGAGTTTTCCAGACAGGGATACGGCGCCAGTTCCATCAATCAGATTTGCGCGGCGCCGGATCTCTCCAAAGGGATCATTTACCATTACTTTGATACGAAAGACGATCTGTTTCTCGCCTGTGTGGAGGAATGCTTTGACCGGCTGACCGCGTACCTGTCCGGGGAGATGCAGTCGGAGCAGGGGAGCACTGAGGAACAGCTGGAGCACTATTTCACCGCCCGTACGGCTTTTTTCCGGGCCAATCCGGTGTATCAGCGGATTTTCTGCGAGGCAGTCATCACGCCACCGGCCAATCTGACAGAGGAGATCCGGGCCCGGAAACAGGCCTATGACGCACTGAATATTCAGATTCTGCAGCACCTGCTGGCACCGGTTTCCCTCCGGGCGGACCTGACCATGGGGGAGGTCATCGAACTGTTCCGGCAGTTCCAGGATTTTATTAACAGCCGGCAGCCAACGGCGGAAATGAGCCCGGCGGAATTTGAAGCCAGAGAACATCTGTGTCGGAGGACGCTGAATGTCCTGCTTTACGGTGTGATTGAAAGGGAGGAACACTGAAATGGCTGAAAAACAGGCGGAAACCCAGTCTGTTCTGGGGGAGATGCGCCCCGCGAAAGCGATTATCAAACTGGCCGTTCCGGCCACGCTGGCCCTGCTGGCCAAGGCGGTCTACAATCTGGTGGACACGGCCTATATCGGGATGCTGGATTCCGATATTGCCCTGACGGCGGTGGGCGTCACAGTGCCGCTGCTGCTGATCATGGTGTCCATTGAGAATATCTTTGCCGCCGGTGCCGGAGTTCTGGCCGGGCGTCAGTTGGGGGCGAAAGACGAGGAAGGCGCCAGCCGGACGGTGACCACCATCATCGGGCTTTCCGTGGTGCTGGGTATTCTGCTGTGCGTGGGCGGAATCGTTTTCATGGACCCGATCATGCGGGCTTTCGGCGCAAAGGACGAGGACCGGTTCCATGAATCCGTCCGCTTTGCTCTGAAAGGCGCCCTGGTGCTGACGGTGCTGGTGGCGGCGGTGTATATCCTCCTGTCCCGGCCGCTGATTCTGGCGTTCAACCGGAACCCGGTGATCGTGGATTTCGGAAGAAAGCTGCTGATCTCCCAGATGGTCCTGTATCCGGCCTTCGGCCTGTGCTACATGATGACCATCACCTATCAGACCATCGGTGCATCCCGGTACGGCCTGTTTCTGTCGGTGATCCGTCAGGGCCTGTTCTATGTGCCGTTCATCCTGACGCTGCCCTGGTTCCTGGGTGTCACGGGCATCTATTTCTCCCAGCCCGCCGCGGATATCCTCACGGTGATCGTGTGCCTTCTGTCCGTAAAATCCATGAAATCCATCGCCTCCCGGAACATGGGGGCGGAATGATTTTCGAATGTTTAACTCTATAGAGTTAAACATTGCAAGAAAAATTCTGTAACCTCACAGAAAAGGTGAGGTGTATCAAATGAGAACAGGAGAAGCGGTGGCGAAGCGGATTCTGGAACTGTGCGAGGAACGGGGTATTACCGTGAACAGACTGTGCACCATCAGCGGCGTCACGCAGTCCACGGTGAACAATATTATCAGCGGGCGGAATCAGACTGTGACGCTTTCGACCGTCAAAAAACTCTTCGACGGTCTGGAGATCACCATTCAGGACTTTTTCGCATCCGACCTGTTCCGGGATCTGGAGCAGGAAATTCAATGATAACGGAGTATGAAAAGCGGCTGGGACAGAATCTCAGAGATATCCGCATCCGTCAGGGCCTGACGCAGGAGGAAGTGTCCGCCCGCCTTCAGATCCGGGGCTGTGATGTGACCCGAAGTGCCCTCGCGAAGATCGAGGCGGGACAGCGGCACCTGTATCCTCAGGAACTGAAGGCCCTGCGGGAGACTTTCCGCGTAACCTATGAAGAAATACTTGAGCACTGATATGCGGCGCTGTGGGAAAGTCCCATGGTGCCGCTCTTGTATTTCCGGAAAAATCCTGATATAATAAACTATTCAAACAATTTCTGAGCATTGAGGTGATCCCAACGGGCAGCTTCCGCACGATCTGGCAGGGACTGGACTGGTCCTACCTGACGGATATTCTCATTTATGTCATTCCCGCGCTGCTTTGCATCACGATCCACGAGACCTGTCACGGTCTGGTGGCTTACAAACTGGGCGACCCCACGGCAAAAAATGCCGGACGGCTGAGCCTGAATCCCATCCGGCATATCGACTGGGTGGGCCTTGCCATGATGGTGGTGTTCCACTTCGGCTGGGCCAAACCCGTGCCCGTGGACATGCGGAACTTCAAAAATCCCCGGCGGGGCATGGCTGTCACAGCCCTGGCCGGACCGGTGTCCAACCTGCTGCTGGCCATCGTGGCCCTGGCGCTGTACGGGATTCTGTACTATCCCCTGCTGATGCTGGGGGAGGCGGGCTATTTCCTGATCCGCCTGCTGGTGACCACCGCCTATCTGAGCACGGCTCTGGCGGTGTTCAATCTGATCCCCATTTCCCCCCTGGACGGGAGCAAGGTGCTGTATTCCTTCCTGTCCGATGAGGCCTACTACAAGCTCATGCGCTATGAGCGGTACGGCATGATCCTGATGATCATTCTGGTGGCCACCGGAATCCTGGGCACGCCGCTGTCCCATGTGACGGAGCGGGTATTCGATGTGCTGACCAATGTGGCCGACTGGACGAACGCGCTGATCTGGGGGTAAGAGCAATGAATGATCCCACTTACCGTCTGGAAGGCGTGGTGAAGGACAAGTCCGGGGAATCGGACTTTGAAGGCCCCCTGAGCCTGATTCTGATGCTCCTGTCCAAAAACAAAATCGCCATCCGGGACATCAATATTTCCGACATTCTGGACCAGTATCTGGCCTATCTGGACACCATGCAGGCCATGGACCTGGAGGTGGCCAGCGAGTTTATCCAGATGGCCTCCCATCTGCTGTATATCAAAACAAAAATGCTGCTGAATCTGGATGACGGGGAAGTGTCCGAGCTGGAACAGCTCATCGCCTCCCTGGAGCAGCTGCAATGCAAATCCGTCCTGTCCCAGATTCAGGCGGTGATCCCGGCCATGAGCGCCATGGCCGAGCAGGGCGGACGGCAGTTCGCCCGGTATCCCGAGCCGCTGCCACAGCTGCCGAAACCGGCATATGAATATCACCATGACCCGGAGGAGCTGATGGCGTCCCTGCTGCTGGTTCTGCTCCGGGAACGGCCGAAGGCGGAGCCGGATATTCTCCGGACCATCGCCCCAAAGCGCATCATCCGCAGCGTGAAGCAGAAGAGCCGGGTCATTCTGGAACAGCTCCGGGACGGGGATCTGTCCCTGCTGGAGATTCTCCGGGACTGCGAGGACAAGTCCGACATGATCACGGCCTTTCTGTCGGTTCTGGAACTGTGCAGCATGGGCAGCGTCCTGATCACACCGGCAGAGGACGGCTATCTGGTCAGTTTTGCCGGCGGGAATGTGGAAGAGATCGTGGAGTCCATTTCTGCCGAGGCGGACGCATGAAATCCCTTTGAAAAGGAACGATAAGAGTATGGATATCATTCACGCGCTGGAGGCGCTGCTGTTTGCCTCCGGGGACCCGGTGCCCATCGACCGGGCAGCCGCCGTGCTGGAGATTGACCGGGAACAGGTGATTTCCGCGGCGGACGCGCTGGAACGGGAATATGAAAAACGAAACGCGGGCATCCGTGTAGTCCGTCTGGAGGACGGTTTTCAGCTG
Organism: Oscillospiraceae bacterium; assembly: GCA_022779345.1. GTDB lineage: Bacteria > Bacillota > Clostridia > Oscillospirales > Oscillospiraceae > HGM13010. The sequence goes on from JALFTG010000005.1 coordinate 23,899, forward strand.
TGCTCCCGGCCGGAATACGCGGATCTGATTGTCAGACTGATGCGCCACCGCAAGCCGCCCAAACTCAGTCAGGCGGCGCTGGAAGTGCTGGCCATCGTGGCCTATTTCCAGCCGGTGACGCGGGCGTATATTGAAGATGTCCGGGGCGTGGACAGCTCCTATTCCGTGAGTATGCTCACGGAGCGGGGCCTGATCGAGCCCTGCGGCCGTCTGGATGTGCCGGGCCGGCCCATGCTGTTCCGGACCACGGACACATTTTTGCGGGTCATGGATCTGGAACGGCTGGAGGATCTGCCGCCCCTGCCGGAGATCTCTCCGGAGGAGGGCACCGAAGCCCTCCGGGCCGCCATTGCCCAGAAGGAAAACGCCGGGGTTCAGATGGAGCTGGATACCACCGTCCCGGCTGCTGAGGAGTGATGCCTTTGAAAGTCCTGCTGATCATTCTCGCAGTGCTGGCCCTGCTGCTGTATCTGCCTGTGGGCGTGGATGTGGGATACACCGGCGGACAGGTGCTGCTGCGGGTGCGTACCGGTGCGCTGGCATTTACGGTACTACCCCGGAAAGCCGGAAAAAAGAAATCCAAAAAGCCGAAGAAACAGTCCCCGGCGGAGCAGAAATCCGGACAGCCGAAGGAAAAACGGAAGCTGCCCGTCACAAAGGACGACATTCTGGACGCGGCGGAACTGCTGATCCGCAGCATCAAAAAGCTGCGCTTCCGGGTCAGCCGGCTGAAGCTCCATTTCGTCTCCGCCTTTGATGATCCCTATAATACCGCCATGGTGTATGGCTATGTGTGTGCGGCAGTGAACGCCTTGCGCATGGACCGGGTGAAGGGGGCGGACATTCAGCTGTCTGCGGACTTCATGGCGGAGCACTGGTCGGCTGACGCCGCCTGCTCCATCACCATCCGCATCTGGTATATGATGAAATTCGCGTGTTCCGTGCTGGCGGGCGGGATTCCCATCCTGCTGCGGATCCGGAAGCGCATGAAGCCGAAACAATCTCAAGTCGCGCAACCCGCGGGAAAGGAAGCATAAACGATGGAACATCACGCATTGGGCGAGGTCATGGACATCTCCATGACGAAGATCAAGGAAATGGTGGATGTGAATACCGTGATCGGGGACCCGATCTATACCCCGGACGGGATCACGCTGATCCCCGTGACCCAGGTGAGCCTGGGCCTGGCCACCGGCGGCGGGGAAGGAGACGACAAGGGCAAGTCTGGCATGGGCGCCGGAACCGCCAGCGGTGTGAAGATGCAGCCCCAGGGCTTTCTGATCATCAAGGACGGCATGATCCGTTTTGTGAGCACCGCCGTGCCCGCCACTTCCACAGTGGACCGGGTGCTGGACATGATTCCAGACATTTTTGACCGGGTGGAGCATCTGATCGGCAATGTGAAGGAGAAAAAAGAGGAGCCGGAACTCTGAACACATAATCAGCCCATCCCCGGCCCATAATAAGCACTACCCAGAAAGGGTGGTGCTATTTGAAAAAACTGATCCTGTTGTGCGCGGCGGTGACCGCGCTGTCCGGCCTGCCTGTGTCCGCTGCCGATGCCCCCGGCGTCTCCGCCCGGGCCGCCATCGTCCTGCATGCGGACACGGGCACGGTGCTGTATGAGAAAAACGCCGATGAAGAACTGCTCATCGCCTCCACCACCAAGATCATGACGGCCCTGGTGGCCCTGGAACGGTGCGATCCGGACATGGAAGTGACTATCCGCCCTGAATGGACGGGAATTGAGGGTTCCTCCATGTATCTGAAAGCGGGGGAGACCTATACCCTGCGGGAGCTGCTGTACGGGATGCTGCTGGCATCGGGCAACGACGCGGCCACGGCAGTGGCCTGTACTGTGGCGGGCAGCGAGGACGCATTTGCTGCGCTGATGAATGAAAAGGCGGCAGAGCTGGGACTGACCGGCACCTCTTTTGAAAATCCCCACGGTCTGGACAGCCCGGACCACCATTCCACCGCCCGGGATCTGGCGGTGCTGGCGGCATACGCCATGGAAAACGAGGAGTTCGCCGCCATCGTGTCCACCCGGAGCAAGACCATTCACGATCAGACTTATGTCAACCACAATAAGCTCCTCTGGCAATGTGAGGGCACCATCGGCGTCAAGACCGGCTACACAAAAGCCGCGGGACGGGCGCTGGTGTCCTGCTGCGAGCGGGAGGGGACCCGGTATATATGCGTGACGCTGGATGATCCCTGTGACTGGGCGGACCATGCGGCGCTGTATGACTGGGCCTTCGCGGAGTACACCTATGTGACGGCGGTGGAGGAGGACTTCACCGTGGAACTGCCGGCTGTCTGCGACGGCGGAGGTACCGTGACGGTCATGCCGGCAGAGCCGGTGCGGGCGCTGGTGCGGCCGGAGGACACCGTGGCGCTGCGTCTGGAACTGCCCCGGTTCGTGTTTCCCGGCGTTTTGGCCGGCGACAGGGCGGGCCGGGTGACCGTGACCGTCAACGGCGTGCCGGCCGGGGAGACAACACTGGTCTACCGGGAGGATCTGCCCCTTCCGGACCGGCACAGAACGGCGGTGTGACCGCCCATATGATTATCAAACCAGGAGGAATTCCATGCAGGAACGCTTACAGAAGATCATCTCCGGCGCGGGACTGGCGTCCCGCCGGGCGGCGGAGCAGATGCTCCGGGACGGGCGGGTGACCGTGAATGGTCAGACCGCCCAGTTGGGTCAGTCTGCCGACCCGGAGGAGGACATCATCCGGGTGGACGGGGAGCGTCTGCCCCGGAAGAAGAGCCGCACCTATGTGATGCTCAACAAACCCAAAGGCTATGTGACCACCATGCACGACGAGGAAGGCCGCCCCACGGTGGCGGAGCTTGTGCAGGTTCCCGGCCGGCGGCTGTATCCCGTGGGCCGGCTGGATATGTATTCCGAGGGATTGCTGATCCTCACCGACGACGGGGAGGCCGCCAACCGGCTGATGCACCCGTCCCATCGGGTGGAGAAAACCTACATAGTGGATGTGGTGGGGGAGGACCTGTGGTCCGCCGTCCGGCAGATGCGCCGGGAGATGGACATTGACGGCGTGAAAATCCGGGCCATCGATGTACAGCTGATCCGTTCCGGCGGCGGCCGGGGCCAGCTGTCCGTGACCATCGGCGAGGGCCGCAACCGGCAGGTGCGGAAGATGTGCGACCTCTGCGGCCTGAAGGTCCAGCGGCTGGTCCGCATCTCGGAAGGGGCGCTGGAGCTGGGAGATCTGCCCACGGGCACCTGGCGCTATCTGACTCCGGAAGAAGTCAGATATGTCACAGAACAGGCCTGACACCGGGGTAAATTTGTAAAATCTGCAAGTTTTTTTCTGAACTGTTGCAATTTTACTTGCAAATTGTGAAAAAATTGCGTATGATGTACTCGTCTGAATCTGTCCGGAAGACCGGATCTGCAGGAGATGAGCGAAAGCGTATGGAAAACGATATTTTATCTGTCATTGAGCGGGAAGCGCCGGGCTTTTCCAAAGGCCAGCGGCTGATCGCAAAATATATTCTGGAAAACTATGACAAGGCGGCCTTTATGACCGCCGGGAAACTGGGCAAGACCGTGGGCGTCAGCGAATCCACGGTGGTTCGTTTTGCGGCGGAACTGGGCTATGACGGTTACCCGGAGATGCGCAAGGTGCTGCAGGAAGTGGTCCGCAACAAGCTGACCTCCGTCCAGCGCATTGAGGTGGCCACGGAGCAGATCGACGGGGAGAACATCATTGACTCGGTCATGGCCGCCGACGCCGAGCGCCTCCACGCCACGCTGGAGAGCGTGAACCGGGAGGACTTTGACCGGGCGGTGAACGCCATTGTCAACGCGAAAAAGGTGTACATCATCGGCACCCGCGCCTCCACCAGCCTGGCCACCTTCTTCGGCTATTACATGAGCCTGATTATGGAGAATGTGGCTGTGGTTCAGGACACCGCCGTCAGCGAGGTCTATGAGCAGCTGTTCCGGGTGGGCGAGGGCGATGTGGTTATCGGCATCACATTCCCCCGGTATTCCAGCAAGACCGTGGCGGCCATGAAGTATGCCAAGGGCCGCGGTGCCACCACCATCGGCATCACTGACTGCGAGGCGTCCCCCCTGTATGGGATTTCCGATGTGAACCTGTACGCCAAGAGCGACATGGTGTCTTTCATCGACTCCCTGGTGGCGCCCATGAGCCTGCTGAACGCCCTGCTGGCGGAGATCGGATTCCGGTCCCGGGAGAACATCTCCGAGACCTTCCGCCGCCTGGAGGATGTTTGGAGCGAGTACTCCGTATTTCTGACCGATGACCAGTGATGTGGTAGTGATCGGCGGCGGCGCGGCAGGAATGCTCTGCGCCGCCACCGCCGCAGAGCGGGGACGGAATGTGATTTTGCTGGAGCCCAACCGGATGCTGGGCAAAAAGCTGCGGATCACCGGCAAGGGCCGGTGCAATGTGACCAACAACTGCGATGTGAAAACCGTGCTGGCCAACATCCCCGGCGGCGGGAAATTCCTGTACAGCGCACTGAACAGATTTTCCCCGGCGGACACCATGGCGCTGTTTGAAAATCTGGGAGTCCCCCTGAAAACCGAACGGGGCAACCGGGTCTTTCCCGAGTCCGACTGCTCCCGGGACATTGTGGATGCCCTGATCCGGTACATGGACAGCACCGGCGTCCGGGTGATCCAGGACAGCGCATTGAAACTGCGGATTGAGGACGGTGCGGTGACCGGGGTGTTTACCCGGGGCGGTGTCATTGACTGCGGAGCCGCTGTCATCTGCACCGGAGGCATGTCCTATCCGGCCACCGGCTCCACCGGCGCCGGATATCGTTTTGCCCGGGAAGCGGGGCACACGGTGTGTCCATGCCGGCCGTCCCTGGTGCCCCTGGAATCCCCGGACGCATACTGTGCCGAGATGCAGGGCTTTTCCCTGAAAAATGTGCGCCTGTCCGCCTTTGAGGATGACAAGCTGGTCTATCAGGAACTGGGGGAGATGATGTTCACCCATTTCGGCGTGACCGGTCCGCTGGTCCTGTCTGCCAGCGCCCATTTCCGGCACATGGGGGAGCGGACTTATCGGCTGGAAATCGACCTGAAGCCGGCACTGGACGAGGAAAAGCTGGACGCCCGGATCCTCCGGGATTTCAGTGGGGAAAAGAACCGGGAATTCAAAAATTCCCTGGGCGGTCTGGCGGGCCGGACCATGATCCCCGTGCTGGTGCGCCTGTCCGGCATCGATCCGGAGACAAAAGTCCATTCCATCACCCGGGAACAGCGCCGGGAGCTGGTGCATCTGTTCAAGCATTTCCCGGTGCGGGTATCCGGGACGCGGCCTTTTGAGGAGGCCATCATCACCGCCGGCGGCGTCGCCACCGGGGAGGTGAACCCCAGAACCATGGAATCCAAGCTGGTCCATGGTCTGTATTTTGCCGGGGAGGTCCTGGATCTGGACGCCTACACCGGCGGATTCAATCTGCAGATCGCCTGGTCCACAGGATATGTGGCAGGCTGCGCGGTCTGAGTAAGGAGTCAGTATGAGTTATTTTTCCGTAGCCGTTGACGGTCCCGCAGGAGCCGGGAAATCCACCCTGGCCAGAGCGGCGGCAGAGCGGCTTGGTTTTGTCTATGTGGATACGGGTGCCATCTACCGCACGGTGGGTCTGGCGGTGAAGCGTGCCGGGATTGACCGGCAGGACGCTTCTGCCGTGGCGGCGCTGCTGCCCGGCCTGTCCATTTCCATCCGGTATGCCGATGGCGTGCAGCATATGCTGCTGGACGGGGAGGATGTGTCCGGTCTGATCCGGACCCCGGAGATGTCGGAATATGCCTCGTCTGTGTCGGCCCTGCCTGCAGTGCGGGCATTTCTCATGGAGATGCAGCGGCAGATGGCCCGGGAGCATGATGTGATCATGGATGGCCGGGACATCGGTACCGTGGTCCTGCCCGATGCGGGACTGAAAGTGTTCCTCACCGCCAGTCCCGAGAAGCGGGCCATGCGCCGGTTCAAAGAACTGACGGAAAAGGGCACAGCCGTGACCTATGAGGAAGTCCTGGCGGATATGAACGCCCGGGACGAGAAGGACACCACCCGCGCTGCGGCGCCGCTGAGGGCGGCGGAGGATGCGGTGCTGCTGGACACCAGCGACCTGACGCTGGAAGAGAGTGTGGACGCCCTGGAGGGACTGATCCGGCAGCGGATGAAGGAGGGGCAGGCATGAGCGATGTGCTGGGCAAAGGCGAGGCCTATTACCGGAAATGGCTGAAACGGCTGAAGGGACTGGTGTATTTCTTTTATCCCACGGAGGTCCACGGCCTGGAAAATATCACGGACCAGCCGGCCATTATCTGCGCCAACCATTCCAATTTCATTGATCCGGTGCTCATCGGCGAGGCCTTCGGCCCGGAGCACCATATCCATTTCATGGCCAAGGAAGAGCTTCGAAGCAAGCCTGTCCTGGGCAAATTCATTGAGAATCTGGGCTCCTTTTTCGTGGAGCGTGGCAGCAGCACCGGCATTGACGCGGTGCGCAACACCATGAAGTGCATCCGGTCCGGGGACAAGGTCATGATCTTTCCGGAGGGCACCCGGGTGGAGGAGGACGGCGCGGCGGACGCCAAGACCGGCGCCGTACGCATGGCCGCCAAGCTGAAAGTGCCCATCGTCCCTGTGTACATTTCCCGGAACAAGAAATTCTTCCGGAAGGCAAAGCTCATCATCGGCAAGCCCATCCCCGTTCCGGCGGGCACCCATGAGGAGTATGAGGCCTTTGCCGGGCAGCTCATGGCGGATATCTCCGAGATGGGCAGGGAAGAAGCATGAGAGAAGTCATCCTTGCCGAAAGCGCCGGGTTCTGCTTCGGCGTACAGCGGAGCGTGGAACTGGCGGAAAAACTGCTGGATGAGGGCGGCGTGTGCTACAGCCTGGGCCAGCTGATCCATAACGACGATGTGGTCCGCCATTTCCAGGACCGGGGCATGCAGGTGGTGGACACCCCTGAGCAGGTGCCGGAGGGGGCCAGCGTGATCATCCGGGCCCACGGCGTCAGCAGGGAGGTGGAACAGCGCCTCCGGCAGCGGACGGACCGGGTGGTGGATTCCACCTGCCCCAAGGTGCTGCGGATCCACAAGCTGGTGGAGCAGGCCTCGGCGGAGGGGCGTCAGGTGGTGGTCATCGGCACCCGTAGCCACCCGGAAGTGACGGCCATCTGCGGTTGGTGTGTGGGGGCGCTGGTGTTTGAAAACGGGGCGGAACTGGAAAATTACCTGAATCACCACCCGGAGTTTCAGGAAAATCCCGTCACAATGGTCATACAGACCACCCAGACCAGAGAGAATTTTGAAGATTGTGAGAAAAAGTTAAAAAAAGAGTGTACAAACCTCAAAATATTTGATACAATATGCGAGGCGACATCCACGAGACAGTCAGAGGCCATTCGTCTGGCCTCGGATTGTGATGCCATGGTGGTGATCGGCGGAAAGCACAGCGCCAACAGCGTGCACCTTTCCGATCTCTGCCGCCAGTACTGCGGAAATGTTCAGTTTATCGAAAACGCGCAAGAACTGGATCTGCAGCGGCTGACATCGGCGGGGAAAGTCGGCATTACCGCTGGTGCTTCGGCACCATCGTGGATCATTAAGGAGGTAAAACAAACGATGACAGACGAAATCAAAAACGAAGGTACCACGGAAAAAAGCTTTGAGGAACTGCTGGAGGAATCCTTCAAAACCATATATAACGGTGATAAAGTTACCGGCGAAGTCGTAGCGCTCACCCCCACCGAGGTGAATGTGGACCTGGGCATGAAGTATTCCGGCTTTATCCCCACCACCGAGTTCACCGATGAGACCGGTGCAAAGATCGAGGACTGCGTGAAAGTCGGCGACAAGATCGAAGCTGTCGTCGTGCGTGTCAACGATGTGGAAGGCACTGTCCAGCTGTCCAAGAAGCGCCTGGACGCTGCCAAGAACTGGGAAGCCATTGTTTCCGCCGCTGAGACCGGCGAGGTCATGGAAGGCGTCGTGACTGAGGATAACAAGGGCGGCATCGTCGTTTCCGTGAAGGGTAACCGCGTGTTCGTGCCCGCATCCCAGACCGGCCTGCCCCGCGAGGCTGAGATGAGCTCCATGCTGAAGCAGACCGTCCGCCTGAAGATCACCGAGATCAAGGGCCGCCGTGTTGTGGGCTCCATCCGCGCCGTGCAGCGTGAAGAGCGCCGCATCGCCGCTGAGAAGGTCTGGAACGAGATCGAGGTCGGCAAGCACTATGACGGCGTCGTGAAGAGCATCTCTTCCTATGGCGTGTTTGTGGATATCGGTGGTGTGGACGGCATGGTCCATGTTTCCGAGCTGAGCTGGGGCCGTGTTCGCAACCCGGCTGATGTGGTCTCCGTGGGCGAGCACATGGATGTGTATGTGATCAGCTTCGACAAGGAAGCCAAGAAGATCTCCCTGGGCCATAAGGATCCCAACGGCAACCCCTGGACCAAGTTCACCGAGACCTATCAGGTGGGCGATGTTGCCAAGGTCAAGATCGTCAAGCTCATGGACTTCGGCGCCTTTGCAGAAGTTCTGCCCGGCGTTGATGGCCTGATCCATATCTCCCAGATCGCAGACCGCCGCATCGGCAAGCCCGGTGATGTGCTGACCGTCGGCGAGGAAGTGGATGCCAAGATCACCGCCATCGATGACGAGAAGCAGAAGATCTCCCTGTCCATCCGCGCTCTGCTGAACGACAGACGGGACGAGGAAGAGTAATTCCCAACAGAACATACGAAAGAGGTTCGGATTGCTCCGAACCTCTTTTTTATGCAACGGGATGGATTTCCACCACGGAGACCTCAAAGGCGGTTTTTTCCACGCTCTGCCCCTCAATCATCTTGATGTACTGCCGGCTCTGGATCCTTCCTGTGAGCTCCACGGCGGTCCCCACGCTCCAGAGAGCTGTCTCCCGGGCCCGGGCGCCCCAGGTGATGCAGGGCAGATAGTCGCTGCGGCCGTACCGCCGGTTCACCGCCAGCATGAAGTCGCAGATGTCCCGGCCCATGGGCGTGGTGCG
>JALFTG010000069.1 GCA_022779345.1 Oscillospiraceae bacterium
CTCCACCCCGGAGCAGGCAAAGCAAATGGCAGATCTGTCCGACGGCGCCATTGTCGGCTCCGCCATCATCAAAATTCTGGCTCAGTACGGCCGGGAGGCCCCGCCCCACATCGGTGCCTATGTGAAGTCCATGAAGGACGCCATACGATAACAAAAGACCGGGCGTGCATCGAAATGCACGCCCGGTCTCAGTTTGTGGAAACAGCTTCGCAGACTCATGCCCCGAAGAAGGACAGATCCCGGATGGTGTCCTGAATGACCCGGCGGGTCTGGGCCACGGCGGACTCCACATCCCAGTTCAGCAGGGCGGTGTACAGCTCCAGCTTCACCCGGTACAGCCGGTCGATGCCGTCCCGCTTGCAGGACAGGCTCCACAGATACACGCTCTGGGGCTTGAAGGAGTAGTACAGCAGGGGCATGAGCACATTCCCGGACAGGACCGCCAGCTCGTGGTGGAACAGGAACACCTGCTCCGCCGCCTCATCGTTGTCCTTTGCGTCCCGGATGGCGTCCAGAATGGGGGCGAGCTGTTCCAGCTCCTCCACGCCCACCCGCTCACACACCAGCCGCATGCACAGCGTCTCCATGGCCTCCCGGGTCTCCAGCAGGGAACGCACCTCGTTCTGCCGGAGGGCGCCGCCGTTATAGCGCATGATGGCCACCAGCGTCTCCATGGTGCCCCGGCGGCGGTAGTCGCACACGAACACCCCCTGCCGGGGCCGGATCTCCACAAATCCCAGCTTTTCCAGTTCCACCAGCCCGGCGGAAATCACCGGCCGGGACACCCCCATCCGCAAAGACAGCTCCCGGGCCGGGGGCAGCTGTTCGCCCACCGCCAGCTCTCCCGAGAGGATCATATTCTCGATCTGCTGCACGAACAGATCCGTCAGCGACAACGCCGTGATCTTGTTGAATCCCATGGCTGATCCCTCCAAATGCTTCTGGTAATACCAGATACCGCCAAACCCATTTTACAGGCCAATTTCGCCATTGTCAACAGGGCCGTTTACCCATTGTGCCGAAAATGTTTTTGGGACTTCTCCGCAACTTGACAATTTAATCACAAAGTTCATATAATGGAGATACAGGAACCGTGGTATTACCAAACGAAAACGATCAAAGGAGGAATCGCGTATGGCAAAATTTGATGCCGTTGTGATCGGAGCGGGCAACGGCGGACTGGCGGCGGCGTGCCGGCTGGCCAAGGCCGGCAAAAAGACCCTGCTGGTGGAACAGCACAATCTCCCGGGCGGCGTGGCCTCCAGTTTCAGAAGGGGCCGGTTTGAATTCGAGACGGCCCTGCACGAGCTGTGCGAATTCGGCAGCGCGGACAATCCCGGCGGCTGCCGCAAGACGATCGTGGACGACTTCGGGCTGGACATCAACTGGCTCATGGTGCCGGACAATTTCCGGGTGATCACCACCGCACGGGACGGCCGCCACATCGATGTCACCCTGCCCTGCGGCCGGGAGAACTTCATCAACAAGATGGAGGAGTATGTGCCGGGCAGCCGGGAGTCCGTGACGAACTTCTTCCTGCTGGGAGATGAGACCCTGGAGGCCGGGCATTACATGACCGATTCCGGCGGCAAGCCCGACTCCAATGTGCTGAAAACCAAATATCCCAACTTCCTGCGCACGGCGGCATATCCGGTGAACCGGGTGCTGAATGCCCTGAAAATGCCGCCCCTGGCCCAGGACATCATCAATACCTACTGGGGCTATCTGGGCGTGGACACGGAGCACCTGTCCTTCATGCAGTATGTGAACATGGTGAGCCTGTATGTGAATCATGGCGCCTGGATTCCGGAAAAGACCAGCAACCAGCTGACCACCGGCCTGCTGGAGCGGTTCCGGGCCATGGGCGGCACGGTGTGGTTCAACTGCCGGGCGGAGGAGATCCTCTTTGATGAGGAGAAGCGGGTGAAGGGCCTGCGGACCACCGCCGGGGTGGTGGACACCCGGTACATCATCTGCAACGCCAACCCCACCATGGTGTACGCCAACCTGTGCCCCCAGGAGGTCGTGCCCGACCGGGAGCGGAAGCTGGCGGCGGCCCGGCGGTATTCCGCCCGGATGTTCGTGGTGTATCTGGGACTGAACAAATCCGCTGAGGAACTGGGGCTGAAGGATTACAGCTATTTCCTGCCCGCCTCTGCCGACTCCGTGAAGGAGTACAACAGCCTGAAGCGGATCGAGACCAACAGGTTCAACATCGCCCTGTGCTACAATGTGGTGAATCCCAAGGCCAGCCCCGAGGGCACCAGCATCGTCTCGCTGACCACCACCTACACTGAGGACTGCTGGAGCGAAATCGACCCGAAAGACTATGTCAGAACGAAAAACCAGGTGGCCAGCGGCATGATCGACTGGTTCGAGCAGCAGACCGGCATCATCATCCGGCCCTACATCGAAGAGATCGAGATCGCCACGCCCTGGACCTTCTGCCGGTATGCCTCCGTGCCCCAGGGCGCGGCCTACGGCTATGAACTGCGGGACTGGGACAACATGATGCCCAGAATGATGATGATGCGGGAGGAATACCCCATCCACGGCCTGCGCTTCTGCGGCGCGTCCAGTATCCGGGGCGACGGCTACAACTCCGCCATTTTCAGCGGAGATATCATGGCAAAACTCACCCTGGCCCAGATGGAAGAGGAGGGTTGTTGATATGGCACTGAAAGTGAAAGTCGGCCTCATCGGCGCGTTGGATATGCTCAAGTTCAAGAAACTGGCGGACACCCGCCGGAAGGCCATCGAAAATACCCCTGTCCAGCCGCTGCCCAAAACCCTGGTCACCAATGAAAAGGCAAAAGCCATGCATCCCGAGCGGCAGATGGTGCGGGTGAAGGAGAAGCGGCCCAACGGCCCGGATGCCGTGACCATCGTGCTGGAGAGCACGGACGGGAAGCCCCTGGCCCCCTTCCGGGCGGGGCAGTACATCAGTGTGTCCGTGGAGATCGGCCGGACCCGGACCACCCGGTCCTACTCCCTGTGTTCCTCCCCCGCCTGGGCGGAGCAGGGCATCTATCACATCACCGTGAAGCGGGTGGAGGAGGACGGCTTTGTCAGCCCGTTCCTCCAGGACCAGCTGAAAGTGGGCGACACGCTGGAAATCTCCTCCCCCCAGGGCCACCTTTATTATGAGCCCCTCCGGGACGCGCCCCATGTGCTGGCCCTGGCGGGCGGCTCGGGCATCACGCCCTTTGTGGGCATGGCATACGCCCTCCGGGACGGGTATGAGGACTTTGACCTGACCATCCTGTTCGGCTCCCGGACGGAGGCAGGCATCGTCTACCGGCGGGAGCTGGAGGAGCTGGCCGCGGCCTGTGACCGGGTCCATGTGGTCCATGTGCTGTCCGACGAGGAGAAACCGGGCTTTGAGCACGGCTTCATCAGCGCGGAGCTGATTGAGAAGTACGCCGCCGGACAGGAGACCAGCATCTTCATGTGCGGGCCCCAGGCCATGTACAACTATCTGGACGGGGAGATCGGAAAGCTGGGACTGGACCGGAAGCATGTGCGCCGGGAGCTGTTCGGCGCCATCAAGGATCCCTGGAACCAGCCGGGCTATCCCGTGGAGAAGAAGGACCAGACCTTCCATGCCCGGATCATCGTCCCCGGCCAGACCTATCAGATCGAAGTCAAGGCCAGCGAGCCCATCCTCACTGCCGTCGAACGGGCGGGCATCCGGGCGCCGTCCCGATGCCGCAGCGGCGAATGCGGCTGGTGCCGGTCCCGGCTGCTGTCCGGGGAGGTGTTCGTCCCCGAAGTCACCGACGGCCGCCGGGCCGCCGACAAGGATTTCGGCTACATCCACCCCTGCTCCAGCTTCCCCCTCAGCGACATCGTCCTGGAAGTCCCGGGACAGTATCAGAGCCGGTAATTTTCTGAAAACCGCCGGGTGCGTCTGATGGCGCACCCGGTTTTTCCGTTTCCGGCCATACGGCGGTTTTACAATCTGCGGATGGCGGACTTTACATTCTTTCCGTAAAATTTTGGGTGGATCAAGGTGCCAGACTATGAAAAAGGCATCCGCCGATATCCAAAAACGGAAGGGAGAAACAAGCAAGTATGAAACGACTGACAAGTTTTCTGCTGGTGATCGTCCTCCTCCTGAGCATGGCCCCCGCGGTCTATGCGGGAGACGGAGGAGACGGGACCACGGTCATCAACAGTGACACCACATGGTCCTACTGGGATCAGGAGACAGATCCCGTGGTCAACTCGGAACTATACCAGCAATACCCGGTACGGATCCTCTGGGCCTACGGATTGTTCCTGCAGGATACCAACTGGAAGTGGGCCGCCGGCCCCTTCGGCGCCAAAAACGGTGCAATCGACGATCTGGGCGGGGGATGCAGACCTAAGACCCTGCTGAACCAGTACAAAGAAAACGGCGATGATATCGAAGCTTACTTCTTTGTCACCACTTTCAGCGTGACTGCCGGGCAGCTGGCCCAGACCCGGCAGATTCTGGGCTCCCTTTATTACGATGACAGCGCAGTCGTTTACCTGAACGGCGGCAAGGTGGCCGCTTTCGACGAGCCGGAGGGCGGCTTCAGTCAGAACATGGAATACGGCGGCTCCAATGCCTCTGCCCCCAAGCTGGGCGAGTTTGCACTGACCGATCCCACCGCATTGAAGGAGGGCACCAATGTCCTGGCCGTGGAAATCCATCAGGGCAGAGCAAGCAGCTCCGATATCTACTTTGACTTCCAGGCCCTGACGCTGTCCGCGGAGGAGCCGGATTACAGCGATCTGGCTCTGGTGCAGGACACGATTGCCCTGTCCGTGGGTGCAGATGAGACGGAAATGAACTTCACCTGGTATGCTTCCGCCGCAGAAGCCGGCACTATCACCTATGCGCCCGCATCCGACCTGGCGGATGGCCGGATGCCTGAGAACGCAGCCACCGCCACCGCCGTGGCCACCGCCGCCAACCGGGGCGGCTGGTACAGCAACCAGCTGACCCTCACCGGTCTGGAGCGGGGCACGACCTATGCCTATCAGCTGACCAACACCAGAGACGGGGAGACGGTGACCTCTGCCATCGGCACCTTCACCACCGGTGACGGGGAAACCACCAGATTCCTGTTTGTGGGTGATCCCCAGCTGGGCAGCTCCGGCAATCTGTCCTCCGACACCAGCGGCTGGGATGCCACGCTGACGAAAGCGGTGGAGATGTTCCCCAACGCCACATTCTTCCTCTCCGCCGGGGATCAGGTGGACGCTGCCGCCAGCGAGGAGCAGTACCAGTCCTATCTGAACCGCACGGTGCTGGCGGGTCTGCCCCAGGCCACCACCATCGGCAACCACGACTCCGGCTCAAATTCCTATGGCCAGCACTTCAATGTTGCCAACGAGTCTGATACCCTCGGCACCACCAGCGCCGGCGGCGACAACTGGTTTGTGTATAACAGTGTGCTGTTCATGGATCTGAACAGCAACGACCTGTCTGTTGCCGAACACAAGGCATTCATGGAGCAGGCCATTGCCGCCAACCCCGATGTCTCCTGGAAGATCGTGGTGTTCCACCACTCCATCTACTCCGTGGCCAGCCACGCCATGGACAGCGACATCCTCCAGCGGCGGAATGACCTGGCCCCGGTGTTCAGGGAACTGGACATCGATGTGGTGCTCATGGGCCATGACCATGTCTACACCCGCAGCTACATGATGGACGGCCTGACCCCCATGACCGACGCTGCCATCTATGACGATGCAGATTATTCCTCCATCACCGATCCCATCGGCATCCTGTATGTGACGGCCAATTCCGCATCCGGCTCCAAGTATTACAACATCTCCGGCCAGTACGAATACGCCGCCGTGCAGAATCAGGAGAAGGTGCCCAATGTCTCCTATGTGGAGATGGATGACAGCCACTTCACCATCACCACCTGCCGCACATC
>JALFTG010000079.1 GCA_022779345.1 Oscillospiraceae bacterium
GATCTCATCCGCCGGGGCTGCCTTCAGCGCGTCGGAAATATATTTATGGTTGAAGCCGATCTCGATGCCGCCGCCGTTGCCTTCGCAGATGCAGGAGTCCACGCCGGAGCCCAGCACCGTGGCGCAGCGCACATTCACCACCCCGTCGGCAAAGGTGAGCCGGATGGGGATGCGGGTCTTGTCGTCCACGATCAGGGCCACGCGGCCCACGGTGCGCAGCAGTTCCTGCCGGTCCACCGTGACCTCATACCGGAACTTCTCCGGAATGGCGCTCTTATAGTTCAGGAACTCGCCCTCCAGGCGCCGGGAGATCAGGGAGGTCTCCCCGATTTCAAAGAACACATGTTTTGCGCTGATGGACACAGTGATCTTCTCATCCGTGTCGCCGCAGATGCGCTCCACATCCGCCAGGGCACTGCCGGGGACGATGAAGTTGTCCACATCCGCGCCGGCCACCGCTTCCTTCCGCAGGGCCAGACGGTAACCGTCCACGCTGACCATGGTGAGCACACCCTCCTCCAGCTTGAACAGGGTACCCATATACACCGGGCGGCTCTCGGAGTCGGACACGGCAAAGATCGTCTCATTGATCATTTCCTTCAGCAGGCCCTGCTCCATGGAGAAGCTCTTATCCTCCTCAAATTCCGGCAGTTCCGGGAAATCCGTGGCCTTCATGACGGGGATGTTGTATTCCGCCTTGCCGCAGCGGACCTGGGCAGTGTTCTCCGCCACGGCGATGTTCACCATCCCGTCGGGCATGGCACGGACGATGTCATAGATCAGTTTGGCGTTGATGACGGCGGCGCCGGTCTCCTGGACGGTGGCGTCCACGGAGGTATAGACCGCTTTTTTCAGGTCATAGCCCGTGAGCTTCAGGGACTGGCCCTCGGCCTGGAAGAGGATGCCCTCCAGCACGGGCAGGGAACTTCTGGGGCTGACCGCCCGGGCGGCGGTGGCGATGGCGGACTGCAAAATCATCTTTTCGCAGGATATTTTCATTGTGGATAACCTCCTGTCTGTCGGATCGAGTAAATTGGATTGGTTCCCCCTATAGCAGGATAGGATAGGATATAAAAAATAGTAGCCGTAGTAGTAGAAGAAAAAAATGTGGAAAACTGCCGGAAGCCCTTGAAAACACTGGATTTCCCGTGTGGAAAATTTTGTGGAATTTTCAGACCGTTTTCCACACCCCAAATCCGGCAAAAACCGGCAGATACCTTTTCCACAGGTTTTCCATATTAGTTTGACATGCCTTTGTGGAAAAATCTTTTTATATACAGCTTCGCAGAATTCGGCTCGCAAGAGACGAAGAAAATGCAATCCGTTTTTTGGTGCGGCTTTGCTGTACCAAAAAACACTTCTCGGCCAATGGAGTGTGCGAAGCGAAGCTGAGTGCGCGGAATGGCCGCAGTTTCTCATTCAAACCGGATGGTTTGAATGAAATTTCTCAAAAGTCAAAATTGACCGTGCCGTTTTTGGAATTGATGTTGCTGGTGATGTCCCGGATGGTGGAGGCCACCTGCTTGTCTTTCTCCACCATATCCGTGATTTTGTTCACGGAGGCCATGACTGTGGCGTGGTTCCGATTCTCATACTGGGCGCCGATGTCCTTGAAGGACATATTCGTCAGCTGGCGCATGAGATACATGCTCACCTGCCGGGCCAGGGCGGTGTTCTTGCTCCGGCGCTGGCCCCGGAGATCGTCGGGGGACAGGTTGAAGTACCGGGCGGTCTCCTCAATGATGACCTCCGGCGTGGGGATATACACGCCCACCCGGACCACATCCTTGATGGCCCGCTTCACATGCTCGATGGTGATGTCGTCGTGCATCACATTGCTGTAAGCCGTCAGCCGCTTCACCACGCCCTCGATCTGCCGGATGTTGGAGGTCAGATTCTCGGCGATGAAGTTGACGATGTCGTCGGGCAGGATCATGCCCAGGGACGCGGCCTTGTTCCGGGTGATGGCAATGCGGGTCTCCAGATCGGGGGGCTGCACATCGGCGATGAGGCCGCCCTCGAACCGGGTGCGCAGACGGTCGTCCAGGGTGGTCATCTCCACCGGGGGACGGTCGGAGGTGATGACGATCTGATGCCCCGCCTCGTAGATATTGTTGAAGGTATGGAAAAATTCCTCCTGGGTGGATTCCTTGCCGGCGATGAACTGGATATCGTCCACCAGGAACAGGTCCACATTCCGGTATTTCTGCCGGAACTCCTCGGCCTTGCCGGACTGGATGGAGTTGACCATCTGATTGGTGAACTCGTCGCCCTTGATGTAGGCAATGGAGGCCTCGGGCTGGTGCTCGTGGATGTACTGGCCGATGGCCAGGAGCAGATGGGTCTTGCCCAGACCGGAATTGCCGTAGATCATCAGGGGGTTGTAACTCTTCCCCGGCTCCTTGGCCACGCTGATCGCGGCGGCATGGGCGAAGCGGTTGGAGGTGCCCACGATGAAGTTTTCAAAGGTGTAGCCGTCCATTTCCGGCATGGCGGCGTTGCTCTTCCGGGCGGCCCGGAATTCCTCCAGCTCATCCCCCACCAGGAGCTTGAAGTCAAACTCGCAGGAGAACAGGTCCGACAGCGTCTCCCGGATCACATCCCCGAACCGGGCCTCGATGACGCTGCGTTTGAAGTCGGTGGTGGTTTTCAGCACCAGGCAGTTGTCCACCAGATCCACCGGTTCGCAGTCGGCAAACCAGGTGGTCACGGAGGTGGGCGTCAGTTTCTGACGAAAGACCTGGATCACACTTTCCCAGATTTCGTTGAGTGAATTCATCTGTCTCAATCCTTTCACTTTAACTTATACATTATAACAAAATCGCTCTGACTTGACAATACAAATTCCAGATATTTAATTAAATAGGTATATGTCACAACGGGGATGTCCGGCAATGTGCAAAAATGTGTGGAAAAGTGTGAAACCTCCTTTCTGCCGGGGTGTTTTCCGAATTTCCGTTGCATTTTTACCGGGATGGAATGTATAATGAGAAATCAGACCGATCGTATGACAGTCCCCTCACCCATAGGGGACATCCGGAGAAACTATGTATCAATTCGTACAGCAAAAAAGAAATCTGTTTGAAAAAGAATCGGCCTCCCTCCCGGAACTGCTGGAGGGGGGCGGACTGCCTGCGCTCTATTCCGGTCTGTCGGATGTGCACCGGGCCCACCTCACCGCCTGGGCGGCGTCCGTCACGGACCTGCCCGTATGGTGCGTGTGCCCCGACGACGCGTCGGCGGAGCATTTTGCCCGGGACCTGTCCGCCCTGCTGGGCACGCCGGTGCCGGTGCTCACCGGCCGGGAATTCACCTTCACGGCGGCGGACGCCGTGTCCCGGCAGGAGGAGCAGAAGCGGCTGGGCGTCCTCTATGCCCTCACCGGGGAGGACGCCCCCCGGGCCGTGGTGTGCACCGCCTCTGCCCTGCTCCAGCGCACCATCCCCCCGGAAACCCTCCGGGATGCCGCCTTCACCCTCACGGCCGGGGGCGCCTGCGACCTGGAGGAGGCGGAAAAACGCCTGCTCCTGTGCGGCTTCCAGCGGACGGATCAGGTGGAAGGCCCCGGCCAGTTCTCCCGCCGGGGCGGAATTCTGGACTTCTTCACCCCCGGCTGTGATCAGCCGGTGCGGTGCGAGTTCTGGGGCGACGAGATCGACTCCATGGGCTTTTTCGACACGGAGAGCCAGCGGCGCACGGAGCCGGCGGAGTCCTGCGTGATCCTCCCGGCGGCGGAGACCCTGCCCTCCCTCCATCCCGGCGGGACGGCGGCGCTGGCGGAACAGCTGGAGCGGATGGCGGAGAAAAACCGCCGGAAAAAGACCTCGGACAACGCCCAGGCCCTGGCGGCCAGTCTGGCGGAGGACGCGGAAAAGCTCCGGGCCGGGGTGCTCCTCCGGGACGCGGACCGGTATCTCCACCTGATCCACGGCACCTTCGCCACGGCACTGGATTATATCGCCCCGGAGGCCATTGTGGTGCTGAACCAGCCGGGCAAGATCGCCGAG
>JALFTG010000097.1 GCA_022779345.1 Oscillospiraceae bacterium
ATCATCCCCTGGTTTGCCGACGGGCATCAGACCCTGGCCCTGCTGGTGTTTGCCCTGATCATCCTGATCTACACCTTCCTGGGCGGCTATCTGGCCGTGTGCTGGACAGACTTCTTCCAGGGCCTGCTCATGCTGGGCGCCCTGCTGCTGGTTCCCATCGCCATGGCCACCGTGGGAGAGTTCGACACCCAGTATTACAGTGCCTTTGCCGAAGGCGTGGCGGAATTCAACACGAATCCCTTCACCGCGCCGCCTTCCGAGATCATCAGCGGTCTGGCCTGGGGCCTGGGCTACTTCGGCATGCCCCACATTCTGGTCCGGTTCATGGCCATTGAGAAGCCTTCCATGGTGAAGAAATCCGCCACCGTGGCCATTATCTGGGTCATCCTCACCCTGGGTGCCGCCTCCGCCATTGCCATTCTGGGCCGTACCTACCTGCTGTCTGACGGCGCTTCCCTGGCTGCCGCCATCCTGCCCGATGACCGGAAGCAGATTTTTATCGTGATCGTCCAGGATATGTTCCCCAGCTTCATTGCCGGTCTGCTGCTGGCCGCCATCGTGGCCGCCGCCATGAGCACCGCCGACTCCCAGTTGCTGGTGGCCTCCTCTTCCTTCACCTCCGACATCTACAAGCCCATCATCCGGAAAGGCAATGCCTCCGATAAGGAAGTGGGCATGGTGGGCCGCATTGTGGTGGTCATCATCTCCGTGGTGGCCTTCGGCATCGCTGCCTCCGGCACCGAGTGGGCCAGCGACATCATGGCCATGGTGGAGAACGCCTGGGGCCTGTTCGGCGCAGCCTTCGGCCCGGTCATCATCCTGTCCCTGTTCTGGAAGCGGTTCAACTTCCCCGGCGCTGTGGCCGGCGTCATCGGCGGCGCGGTGGTGGATCTGATGTGGCTGGCTTTCCTCACCGGCAAAACCGGCATTTATGAGATCCTGCCCGGCTTCCTCGCCGGTCTGGTGCTGGCCGTGGTGGTCTCTCTGCTGACCCCCGCCCCCAGTGAAGAGGTAGACGCCATCTTTGCCACCGCTACCGATCCCGATGTGGACGACTGATTTTCTCCTCCAATATATAAGACGCGGTATTCCGGTTCGGAATGCCGCGTTTCTTATGCCCGGAAACCTCAGGTTATCCGGGTCTTTTCTATGTAGTTTTCGATCAGGAAAGAGAATCGGAGCAAAAACTGAGTCTGTGCGTCTTCCAGGTCCACTCCGGTCAGCCCTACGATTTTCTGTCTCCTGTACGCCAGCGTATTCCGGTGCAGAAACAGGGCTGCGGCCGTGAGATTCTGGTTGAACCCGTTGTCCACATAGGCTTTCAGCGTATCATACAGCTGGCTGCCGTTGGCGGTGTCGTATTCCCGGAGGATAGACAGCGCGGGATGGCAGAAAAAAGTGATCTTCTGCTGGCCCGCTGCCTGATCGATCAGGTCATAGACCGCCAGATCCCTGTATTCATGGAGATCTCCCGCCAGATCCAGTCTTGCCGCCAGCTCCATGGCTTTCACCGCCTGATTGTAGTAATGCCGGGTGGAATTGGCCTTGGTGTACGGATTGCTGATCCCCGCCTCCAGATGTTCCTGGGCACACAGTTCCGCCAGCTGGCTTTTGGTCTCTGCCGGTAGCTCCGGCATTTCCGTGTTCAGACCGAACAGCCCCACCACCGCTTTCCGATAGTAAACAAACCAGACGCCAGGAAACATCTGCTTCAGCCGGATACGCAGTGTCTCCCGGACATAGTTGTCCCCGTGGAAATACCGGGGCTTTACCGCCACCAGACACATCCGCTCCGGGAACACCACGCCGCCTGCAAGCATCCTGGAACGGATCTGGTCTGCAGAGATCCCGTTGAACATATCGATCAGCAGATCATCCACCAATCCGCTGCGGATATCGTCGATCGTCTGGTGCCGCAGCACATATTCCACAATGGCCTGCCCGATATAGGACAGGACTTCCCTGCACGCGGGGTGAAAATTCTCCGTGTTCTGGAGCATGAAGGCATATCCGTAAAGTTCCCCGGACAGAAACAGCCTCTGGGAGAGATAGTATAGATGCCGGTCGATGCAATAGTGCAAAACAGGAATCCGGTCATTTTCCACAGCACTTTTCCCCCGGATCTCCCGCAGGTGCTCCATGAAGAAATCCGGGCAGTACCCCTGGCTGATGCTCTCTGCCCAGAGCGCATCCGTCAGCGTAAAGGGCCGGGAGTAGCTCAGGATTTTGCCCGTCAGATCCATGACCACGATGGCTGTGTTCAGGGTCTTTCCCATCTCATCCAGCACACCGTTCAGGCCCTTGCCATGCAGCAGCATATCCATCATCCGCATCTGGAAATTCTGCATCCTGTAATTATTCAGCAGCAGCTCGCTGATCCGGTTGAATACCGCTTCGCCTTCGGCGTCCCGGATCTGGATCCGGTTCACCGAATATTCCTGAAGGTGCTCCGGCTCCGGCCCCACCCACACCAGACTGCGGGGCAGCACCCCGTTGGGCGGGATGCACAAACCTTCAAAAACATACAGCACATCCTCTTCCCAGACAGCCTGACCACAGGCGGCCTCCACACTGTAAATCTGCATCGGATTCAAAACACGGCTGGCCGCTATTTCATAGTCTTTTTCCAATTCCGTCAGAATATCCTGAAAAAGCATTGCGCTTCACCTCAGGTTTCATTTTATGCCGCAGGCACGAAAAAATCAATGGTCCCAATGAAGTTCGGTTTCGTTGCACAATTAACAATGCTGTTTTTGTTCCGCCTGCAAGTTAAGATTTTCACAATACCGTGGTACAATGAAACCACAAGAAGGCAGCCACCCCATCATATTTTTCAGGAGGAGATTATGAAATACGAAAAGCTTTTTGAAAAGGGTAAAATCGGAAATCTGCCCATCAAAAACCGTATCGTCATGACGGCCATGGGCACCGGTTTTGCCGCCGCTTCCGGTGAAGCATCCGAAGAAATCATCCGTTACTATGAGGAACGCGCCAAAGGCGGCGTGGGCCTGATCATTACCGAGGTCTGCCGGGTCGATGAGCTGTCCGGCATCGCCCAGCCCTGCCAGCTGCGGGGCACGGACATGAATGTGATCCCCAGCTTCACACGGCTGGTGGACCGGGTCCATGCCTACGGCACCAAAATCTTCCTGCAGCTGCAGCACCCCGGCAATGAGGCCGCCCCCATCACGCTCCACGGCAATCCCGTCATCGCCCCGTCCCCGGTGGTGAACCAGGTGATCGGCGCCATGCCCAGGGAGATGACCACCCAGGAAGTGGAGGCTATGGCCGGCAACTTTGTGAAAGCCGCAGTCATTGCAAAGATTTCCGGATTTGACGGTGTGGAAGTCCATGCCGCCCACGGCTATCTGATCAACCAGTTCCTGTCCCCCCACACCAACCGCCGCACGGACAAATACGGCGGAGACTTCTTCAACCGTATGCGGTTCCTGTCTGAGATCGTAGTGGGCATCCGCTTTGCCTGCGGCCCGGATTTCCCCATCTCCGTCCGGATCGACGGTCAGGAATACACCGAATACGGCATGACCGAGGAAGAGTGCCTGCACATCGCCCGGTATCTGGAAAGCCTGAATGTGGCCTGCCTGAATGTCAGCTGCGGCACCTACGAATCCGGCTGGTCCATCATCGAGCCATACACCTATCCGGAAGGCTGGAGAAAACACCTGGCGCAGAACATCAAAGCCTCCGTACATATCCCCGTTATCGCCACCAACACCATCAAGCACCCGGCTTTCGCCGAGCAGCTGCTGGAGGAAGGCGTCTCCGATTTCGTGGGCGTAGGCCGGGGCAACCTGTGCGATCCCCAGTTCGCCAACAAGGCAAAAGCCGGGGATGACGCCCGGGTCCGCAAGTGCATCGGCTGCATGAACTGCTTCAAGATGGCCGCCGCAGGCCGGGCCATTGAGTGTGCCGTCAATCCGGTGCTGGGCCGTGAGACCTACCGGGGCGACGACAAGCTGGTGAAAGACGGCGCCGGCCGCACCGTGGCCGTGGTGGGCGCAGGCCCCGCCGGTCTGCAGGCCGCCATCGTGCTGGCAAAGCGCGGATTCCATCCCGTGGTTCTGGAAAAGGGCGCGGCCGTGGGCGGATCTCTGAACCTGGCGGATCAGCCCCCGCACAAGCAGCTCATTGCCGAACTGATCGAGACCCTCCGGCTGGAGTGTGAAGATCTGGGCGTGGAGATCCGGCTGAACACTCCCGGCACGGTGGAAACCGTGAAAGCACTGGAGCCCTGCGGCGTGATTCTGGCCGCAGGCGGCGTGAAGATCATGCCCCCTGTCCCCGGCATTGAAAAGGCATACAGCTTTGACCAGGTGCTCACCAGACAGGTAACGCTTTCCGGCAAGAAGATCGCCGTCATCGGCGGCGGCCTGACCGGACTGGAGACAGCCGCCTACCTCAGCGAACAGAACAATGAGGTGACTGTCATCGAGATGGCCGCAGAAGTCGGTACCGCCATGTACCGCAGCGTCACCGCAGCCGTGGTCAGGGAAATCACGGACAACGGCGGACATATTCTCACCGGCAACCTGTTCAAGGGCGTGGGTGACGGCACGGTCATTGTGAACGAACTGGCCACCGGATTTGATGTGGAGTATGATTTCGACGCAGTGGTCATCGCCATGGGCGTCCGCCCGGACACCGAGCTGATTGAAGCCTTTGAAGCAGCCTTTGACAAGGTCTCCGTGGCAGGCGACACCACGCATCCGGGCAACATCGCCGATGCCACCCATTCCGGATATGACGCAGCGTTTGTATTCTGATTGTCAGGAGGAGGTAACATCATGAAAGAATTTAAAGATAAAGTTCTCGTCGTCACCGGCGGCGGCCGGGGCATTGGCCGGGCCATCGCGCTGGAAGGCGCCAGGCGGGGCATGAATGTGGTCATCAATGACATTGACGGCCCTGCCGCCCGGTCTGTGGGCGAAGAAGCGCGTGTCCTGGGCGTAAAGGCCGTGGTGCAGGAAGCGGACATCTCCCTGTACGAAAACATTGAAGCCCTGCTCCGCCTGACCCTGGACAGTTTCGGCCAGGTGGATATTCTGGTAAACAACGCCGGCTGCGCCGTGTCCGGCCCCATCTGGGAACTGCCCAAGCAGGATATCGACTGGATCACCGAGCTGAATTTCCTCAGCCATATTTACGGCATGAAGGTCTTTCTCCCCCAGATGATCAGACAGGGCACTCCCTGTGCCATTGTGAACACCGAGTCCACGGCCGGTCTGATGACCTCCGGGAAAGCCACCATGTATCACGCCACCAAGGCCGCCGGCGTATTTGCCTCCGAGAGCGTCTATATCGGCCTGAAAGAGCATGGATATCCCATCAATGTCCACTGCCTGGTGCCCGCCTATGTGAAGACCACCATCCATCTGGCGGATCTGCACCGTCCCGAGCGCTACGCGATCAACGACGATCCGTATTATACCAGCAAGGAGTACTACGCCGGCCAGGTCCGCAGCGAGCGGGGCGTCATGAGCGGCATCGAGGACTACTATGTGGGCGAGTGCGTGTTCACCGCCATTGAGGATGAGAAATTCTATATCTTCACCCATCCCGAATCCCAGGTCGTGGCACAGCCCCGGATCCAGCGGCTGGCCTCCGGCATCAATCCCCAGACCTGATTGCCATTTCGGGTGTCCTGCTCCCCCGGGATGCGGGACACCCCCTTCATTTTCAAGGAGGGAATCATCATGTTTACAAACTATCAGAACGCAAAAGTCGTCGTCACCGGCGCCGGCAACGGCATCGGCCGGGAACTGGCCCTGGGATTTGCCCGCAGAGGATCCGATGTTGCGGTCATCGATATCCACGGCGATGAGGCCGAAGCCGTGGCCGCAGAGCTGCGGGCCATGGGCCGCCAGGCCTTTGCCATGGAGGCGGATGTCTCTCTGCTCACGGAATGCAGGGCCGTGTTCGACCGGGTCATGACGGAATTCGGACGGGTGGATGTACTGGTAAACGACGCGGGCGTCAGTGCCCTGTCCGATGTGGAGCATATGCCCGAAAAAGACCTGAAATGGGTGTTTGAAACCAATGTCTACTCCCATTGGTTCATGATGCAGACATTTCTGCCCCAGATGCGCGCCCAGGGCACCCACTGCCAGATCCTGAATGTCTGCTCCATCGCCGGTCTGATCTCCATGAACGGTGCCCCCGCCTATTTCAGTTCCAAACACGCGGCCGTGGCACTGTCTGAGTGTCTGTATAAACAGCTGCGGGCGGAGCAGGCGGATATCGATGTGTCCATCTTCTGCCCCGGCTATGTCAGGACGGAGATGCATCTCACCGACCGCCATCGTCCTGACCGCTTTGCCATCCGGGACGACGAACCCTATTACCACACGGAGGAATATGCCGGTCTGGTGGCATTCAACAAGATGCTGCTGGACAACGGCGCGCCGGTGGATACTGCCGTGGAGACCATTTTCACCGCTCTGGAAAAGGACCAGTTCTATATCCTCGACAGTCCCAAATATGAGCGCCTGCTCTGCGAACAGGGCGTGTTCGAAGCGGAAAAGACCCGTCCCATCGACTTCTATACCATGAACTGACAGAAAGGAGCCGCAGCGTATGGAAGAACAAATGACCAAAAAATTTCTGCTGTATTTCCGCCTGATGCTGCTGGTCTGGATTCTGGTGGCAAACGGAATCCTTCATGTGATGAAATTCCAGTACGGCTGGCTGATCTTTATCAGCAACATTATGCTCTTTACCATGGAAGGCGACATCAAGGATCGGCTGATCTCTGTGGAGCTGGGCGGTCTGGTGGGACTGATCCTCACCGTTGCCGCCATGCTGGCGATCAGCGCCCTGACCCCGGTTCTGGGCAGTCTGTTCGGTCTGCTGATTCCCCTGGCCGTGGTACTGTTCCTGCTGATCATTCTCCACCCCTATGCGCCGAAAGTCCTGAACAATGTGGGCTTTGCCTATCTCACCTGCGCCTGCATTGATACCACCGCCTTCGCCTCCAACCTTCCGCTGTTTTTCGGTGGATTCATCATCGGCTCACTGATCTTCAACGGTGTGTGCGTTCTTCTGATGAAACCGGCAAAAGCGCTGGCAGTCAAAAGCATGGCAAATCACGCCTGACGGTCTCTCCACTCTCCCGTTTTTCCTCATAAAAAGGTCCCGGACTGCAGCTGCAGTCCGGGACCTTTTTATGGAAATGGGGCGGTCCCCATTCTCAGTTCAGATCTTCTCCTTGCCCAGCACACCCCGCTCGAAGCGTTTGTCCGTGCGCTGCTTCAGATACACCAGGGCCTCCTCGATGCAGGCCAGGGCCTTTTCGTTCTCTTCGCAGGGGAAGGGGCCGGCCTGGAAGCCCTTCAGACGGTCCCGGACGACCTCCAGCAGATCGTCATCCCGCATGCCGTTGGGAATGTCCACGCCACCCCGGGCGCCCTGCTGGAAGCGGATGTAACCCATGATCATTTTATCCTTGGAATCCATCACGGTGTAAAAATGATTTGCCCCGCTGTGGTCCGGGTTGTCGGTGGCATACACATGATCCAGCAAGTGTTCTTTTTGAATGGTATCCAGTTTACGCATGATCTGTCATCCTTTCTTCTGCCGCCTTGCGGCGGGCCGTTATTTCAGTCTATCAGGCTTGTTAAAATTATATCACTATTTTTTCAAAAAAGCAATAGAAGAAGCGGTGGAATCCGGGGACTCCGCCGCTTCGCAGGCACACAAATTCATGCATCAGTTTTATGAACTTTCACCAGCACCCGGCTGACCCGGCGGCCGTCCATCTCCAGGACCTTCAGTTCCGCGTCCCGGTAGGTGAACCCGTCGCCCTCTTTGGGGAAGGCGCCGTACATCTCGGTGGTCCAGCCGCCCACGGTGGCGCTCTCTGCGTCCATGTCGTCCTCGTCCCAGTCCATGAGCTCGGCAAAGTCGGACAGCTGCATATCGCCGTCCAGCTCGTACACGCCCTCGGCCCGTTCCACCACTTCGTCAGCTTCCACGATGTCGTTCTCATCCCAGATCTCGCCCACCAGCTGTTCCAGGATGTCCTCAATGGTCACCACACCCAGGGTGCCGCCGTATTCATCGGTGACGATAGCCAGATGCTGCTTGGCAGAGCGCAGCTCATTCAGCGCATCGGGCAGGCGGGTGGTCTTATACACATAAATCGGGGGGCTGAGCAGTTCCCGCAATTCCAGAGGCTCCTCATCCGTGAGCCGCCGGTAAAATTTGTTCAGATACAGGATGCCCACGATGTTATCGATGCTGTCCTCATACACGGGCAGACGGGAGAAGGTGGAGTTCTCCACACTCTCCAGGATCTCGCTCCAGTCATCCTCCACATCCAGGGCGGAGATGTCCACCCGGGCGGTCATGACTTCGCTCACCCGCACATCCCCGAACTCCAGGGCAGCCTGGACCAGCTCGGACTGGTCCTCATCCAGCACCTTCTCGTCCTCGGCGGTCTCGATAATGGACTGCAGCTCCTGCTGGGCTTCCTCCTCATCTAGGTCCTCCCCGTTTTTGGGGAACAGCTTCATGATCAGATTGATCAGCCCCACCACGATCCAGATCACCGGCTTGAGCACGATGGTGAGCAGGCGGATGGGATAGCAGAAGATCAGCACCAGTCGGTTGGCGTTCTTTTTCGCCACGATCTTGGGCATGGTCTCGCCGAAAATGATGACCAGCACAGTCAGAATCACGGTGGACACCCAGGTCCAGTCCTCGTTTCCGGCGATGAGAATGGCCACCACGGAACCAAGGGAGGACATTCCGATATTCACCAGGTTGTTGCCGATGAGAATGGCGGACAGGGCATCGTCGAATTTCTCCACGATGTGCAGGGCCGTTTTCGCCCCACGGACGCCGTCCTCGGCCATATTTTCCAGACGGATGCGGTTGGCGGAGGAGAAGCTCATCTCCGATGCGGAGAAGAAAGCGGACAGGGCGATGAGCACCACAATGGCCACGAAATACAGGGGATTGATCATGCCTGCTCCCCTCCTTCCACAGTGCCGGCAGGCAGTTCCAGACCCAGCTGCATGATCCGGTTCTGGCGCATCCGGGCCACGGACACGGTCATGCCCTCATAGGTGAAGTTCTCGCCCACCCGGGGCACATGGCCGAACTGCTCGAAGGCCCATTCGCTGGCCCGCTTGTATTCCAGATCCTCGTTCTCTTCTTCCGGCTCATAATCCATGCGCTCAAAAATCTCGCCCACGGTCATGTCGGCGCTGGCCAGGAAGCGGCCGTGGCCCATATCCGTGAAGCTCTCGGCCACGATGTCCTCCTCGTCCCAGATCTCGCCCACCAGCTCCTCCAGCACATCCTCCACGGTGACAATGCCCCGGGTGCCGCCGAAGTCGTCCAGCACGATGGCCATGGACAGCTTTTTCTCGCTGATGTCCCCGATCAGGTCCGCCACAGGCATGCTGTAGTGGATGAAAAACGGCTCATCCAGCAGAGCGCGCAGGTCGGGGTTTTTGTTTTTCCGGTACTCCCGCAGGTATTTCCGCAGCTGCACCGTGCCGATGATATGGTCGGTGGTCTCCTCATAGACCGGATACCGGCTGTGCCGGTGGGCCTTCAGATAGGCCACGATCTCCTCCGGGCTGTCGGTCACATCGATGGCCTCCAGATCCACCCGGGAGGTGAGGATGCTGTCCACGGTGATGTCCCCGAACTCCAGGGCCGAGCTGATCAGCTCTCCCTGGGTCTCATCCAGGGCGCCGCCGTCGGTCATATCCTCGATAATGTCATACAGTTCGTCCTCAGTGACGGAGACCTCTCCCTCGCTTCCGGACAATTTTGCTGCCGCCTGGCCGATTCTTGTCAGAATCCAGGAAATGGGGGAAAACAGGCGCATAAAAAAGCACAGCGATCCGGCGGTTGCCAGAGCCAACCGCTCGCTGTACCGTTTCGCAATGCTTTTCGGCAGCATTTCCCCCAGGAAAAATACCGCAATGGTCGTCACCAGCGTTCCCACTGTGACGGCGCTCAGGCCCCACCGGCGGGTCACCTGCACCGTGACCATTGACGCAATGACAAGATGTACAATATTGGTGCCGATCAGAATCGTTGTTACGGCCCGGTCGAAATTCTCCAGAACGAACATTGCCTTTTCCGCTCTGGAATCGCCCCGCTCCACGGCGGTCCTGATCTTGATCTTGCTCACGGACGCAAATGCCGTCTCCGCCACGCCGAAATAGGCGGCGAAGAAGAACAGCACCACAATGATCATCCATGACAATCGACTGCCATCATCCATGAAGGATCGTCACGCTCCTTAATATGTCCCCCGGCTTCTCAGGCCGGTCGTATTTTTATCCCCGCCCGCATCGGCGCCGGATAAATTGTGAAACAGTATAGCACGGCGGAGCGGGAATGTCAATTCAGCCGCCGGAAATCCCCCGGTTTCCAGGGGATTCTTTTCAGTTTCTTCACAATT
>JALFTG010000098.1 GCA_022779345.1 Oscillospiraceae bacterium
AACATTTTATCCAAAGTTTTGTGAGTTTTACCGGGTTATTCTGGTCTGGTCTCTGATTTTATGCAGGATTTCTTCCTCCATATTGCAAAAATTCCCCTGTGGGGATATACTGGTCATCACAATGCGTCCTGCGGGGCGCGCCGACACAGCGAGGAGGAACATCCATGAGCAAACCATTCAAGAAGGTGCTGGTGGCCAACCGGGGCGAGATCGCCATGCGGATCTTCCGGGCCTGCCATGACCTGGGCCTGCAGTCCATCGCCATCTATTCCAATGAGGACACTTACAGTGCGTTCCGCACCGCGGCGGACGAATCCTATCTGATCGGGGAAAATGAAAGCCCCCTGGGGGCCTATCTGAACATCCCCCGGATCATCCA
This sequence comes from Oscillospiraceae bacterium, assembly GCA_022779345.1. GTDB lineage: Bacteria > Bacillota > Clostridia > Oscillospirales > Oscillospiraceae > HGM13010. The sequence continues at coordinate 380 of JALFTG010000098.1, forward strand.
GCTGGCCCGGCAGCACGGGGCCGACGCCATCCATCCCGGCTACGGGTTCCTGTCGGAAAACGGGGACTTTGCCCGGGCCTGCGAGGAGGCGGGCATCGCCTTTATCGGGCCGTCCTCGGACATTCTGGACATGATGGGCGACAAGCTGGCCGCCAAGCAGATCGCCATCGCCTGCGGCGTGCCCACCACCCCCGGCACCACTGAGCCGCTGAAGGACAAGGAGGAGGCCTGCCGTCTGGCACAGGAATTCGGCTTCCCGGTGATTCTGAAGGCCGCGGCCGGCGGCGGCGGACGGGGCATGCGCCGGTGCGACAGCGTGGAGGAAGTGGCCGTCAACTTCGAGCTGGTGAAGTCCGAGGCCCGGAAGGCCTTCGGCAACGACGACATTTTCATGGAGAAATTCCTGGTGGAGCCCAAGCACATCGAGGTGCAGGTCCTGGGCGACGCCTACGGCAATGTGGTGCACCTGTATGAGCGGGATTGCTCCCTCCAGCGCCGGTATCAGAAAGTGGTGGAGTTCACGCCCGCCTTCTCCGTGGACCCGGCCGTGCGGGAAGAACTGTATGCCGACGCGGTGAAGATCGCAAAACATGTGGGCTATGTGAACGCCGGCACCCTGGAATTTCTGGTGGACCGGGAGGGACACCACTATTTCATCGAGATGAACCCCCGCATCCAGGTGGAGCACACCGTCACGGAGATGGTGACGGGCATCGACCTGGTACGCTCCCAGATCCTCATCGCCGAGGGATATCCCCTCAGTGCCCCGGACATCGGCATCCCCGACCAGGCCAGCGTCCGCCAGAACGGCTACGCCATCCAGTGCCGGGTGACCACCGAGGACCCGGCCAACAACTTTGCCCCCGACACCGGCAAGATCACCGCCTACCGCTCCGCCGGCGGCTTCGGCATCCGTCTGGACGGCGGCAACGCCTACACCGGCGCCGTCATCTCCCCCTACTACGACTCCCTGCTGGTGAAGATCACCGCCTGGGACAACACCTTTGAGGGCGTGTGCCGGAAGGCCGTCCGGGCCATCAACGAGGTCCGGGTCCGGGGTGTGAAAACCAATATCGCTTTCATCACCAACATTCTGAAAGACCCCACCTTCCTCGCCGGAAAGTGCCACACCAAATACATCGACGAGACGCCCTCCCTGTTCCAGCTGGACGAGAGTCAGGACCGGGCCACCAAGATGCTGAAATACATCGGCAACATCGTGGTGAAGGAGACGGGCGAGCATAAATTCTACGACACGCCCCGGTTCCCGCCGGTGACGGGGAACCGGTCTGACGGTCTGAAGCAGATGCTGGACCGGGAAGGCCCGGAGGCCGTGAGCAAATGGGTGCTGAACCAGAAGAAACTGCTGATCACCGACACCACCTGCCGGGATGCCCACCAGTCCCTGCTGGCCACCCGGGTGCGCACCCGGGACATCGTGAAGGGCATGGAGGGCACCAGCGAGATTCTGGCGGACGCCTTCTCTCTGGAGTGCTGGGGCGGCGCCACCTTCGATGTGGCTTACCGGTTTCTCCATGAGGACCCATGGGAGCGGCTGGACCTGATCCGGGAAAAGGCCCCCAATCTGCTGCTGCAGATGCTGCTCCGGGGCGCCAACGCCGTGGGCTACACGAACTATCCCGACAATGTGATCCGGGAGTTCGTGAAGGAGGCCGCCCGGTCCGGGGTGGATGTGTTCCGTGTGTTCGACTCCCTGAACTGGATTCCCGGCATGGAAGTGGCCATGGACGAGGTGCTGAACCAGGGCAAGATCTGCCAGGCCACCATCTGCTATACCGGCGACATTCTGGACCCGAAGCGGGACCGGTACACCCTGGAATACTACATCAACATGGCAAAAGAGCTGGAGCGCCGGGGCGCCCATATGCTGTGCATCAAGGACATGGCCGGTCTGCTGAAGCCTTACGCCGCGAAAAAGCTGGTGTATGAGCTGAAGCAGGAGATCGGCATCCCCATCCAGCTGCACACCCACAACACCTCCGGCAACCAGGTGGCCACCCTGCTGCTGGCGGCGGAGGCCGGGGTGGATGTGGTGGACTGCGCCATCTCCTCCATGTCCTCCCTCACCAGCCAGCCCTCCCTGAACGCGGTGGTCACCGCCCTCCAGGGCACGGAACGGGACACAGGCATGGACCCGGACCGGCTCCAGTACCTCACCGATTACTGGGAGGATGTGCGCAAGCGCTACGACTCCTTCGAGGCGGGCATCAAGTGCCCCGCCACGGATATCTACCGCTATGAGAT
>JALFTG010000129.1 GCA_022779345.1 Oscillospiraceae bacterium
GATCGATCTGGACCGGAAAACGGTGTATATCGCCAACATGGTGAAGTGCCGCCCGCCCCGGAACCGGGACCCGCTGAACACGGAGCAGGATGCCTGCCGTCCCTGGCTCCGGTCCCAGTTTGAGCTGCTGAACCCGAAAATCGTCATCTGCCTGGGCCGCATCGCCGCCATGGGACTGATCAAACCGGACTTCCGCATCACCCGGGAGCACGGCCAGTGGTTCGATATCGGCGGCAGGAAATATATGGCCATCTATCACCCCTCCGCTCTGCTCCGGGATGAACACAAGCGGCCGGAGACCTTTGTGGACCTGCGGGAGATCCGCCGGATGATCCGGGAGCTGTGCCCGGATGTCTATGACCGGGAGGCCGTGTATGAGTGATGCCGTCATCCGTTCCTACCGCCCCGCTGACCGGGGCCAGGCCGCCGGTCTGTGGAACCGGGTATTCGGAGACCCGGAGGAAGTGGTCTGCGCCTTTCTGGACCTGTTTGGTGCCCAGAGCGGCTTTTGCATGGTGGCGGACTGGGATGGCACCATCGCCGCTGCCGCCTATGCCATGGACGGGCTGACCCTGTGCCTGCCCGGACAGCGCCCGGCCTCCGGCACATATCTCTACGCCGTGGCCACGGATCCGGAATTCCGGAAGCGGGGGCTGGCGGCGGAGATCTGCCGCGCGCTCCGGGACGCCGCTTTTGCCCGGGGCATCGACTGTCTGTTCACCCATCCGGCGGAGATGAGCCTGTTCCCCTGGTATGAGGAAAAGACCGGCGCCGTCCCGGTGATGCCCTGCCGCACCCGCACGGTAACGGATCCGGACGCCGCCCTGCCTGTCTCGGAGCTGTCCCCGGCGGAATACGGGGATCTGCGGGAGAAGCTGCTGGCCGGCACAGCCCATGTCGCCATCCCGGACACCTTCCTGGCGTGGGAGCACCGGCTCCACGCCGCCTATGGCGGGGCATTCCTCCGGGTGGGGGACGGCATCGCCGATGTGTTTACCGACGGGAAGACCGCTGAGATCGCGGAGCTGCTGCATGATGCCCCGGAGTGTGCTGCCCGTGCCGTTCTGGCCCATTGCGGGGTCCGCACTGCCCGGGTCACCCTCCCTGGCGGGGACACGCCCTATATCTCCTGTGCCCCGGCCTCCGGGACCCTCCCGGCGGGGCTGGAACAGGCATGGTTTGGCCCGGTTTTCGGATAGGCTTTCAAAAATTTTTCCATTTAATATTTTTGTAATAACTTTCCGCTTTTTTATGTAACATCTTTGCGGTATCTTAAATGTGCAAGGCAAGTGACAGTTTCATCTTTTTCATTTTATCCTCATCCTATAAAAGCGCCGTACGATTCGTACGGCGTCTTTTCTTTTGCACGGATGCATAATCCGCCCGCCGCCGGGGAACACTACGGAAAAACCCCAAGGAGGAGCGCAATGGAACCCAACTGGCTGAAAGGCCCCATGCCCATGGGTCTGGGCATGGCGCTGGTGCAGAACCCGGCGGCCATGGAAAAATACGCCGCCATGACCCGGGACCAGAAGCAGCAGTTCATCGACGGCTGCAAAAATGTGGACAGCAAACAGGCCATGCAGGCCTATGTGGAGCACCTTGCCGCTGAATGACCCCGATCCCCCGGCAGCCGATGCCATTTCGGCGGCCGGGGGATTGTTTCATGCCGAGGCAGCAGGCCCGGACGGAAGAGGAGCGTCTGAACGCGGCACTGGATGCCGCGGCAAAGCAGAAATAAAAAGACCGGGTCTGCATCAGATAGGCCGGCACAGAAGGTGCGGGACACTATAGCAGATTCCGATCATGTTGGTGTTATTGTATCCGATTCCGCTGGGAAAAGCAAGAAATTTTCGGTTTCTTCCCGTGATATCATCCCGGAAGAGATCAAAGAGATTCAGCGCATCGGGTGTAAAAGTATGGACGGGCTGAGAAGCGGGGAATCCCTTACAAAAGCTTATGAACTGAAAAGTATAAAGAAAAGCAACATCTCCCCCTGGGGTGTTCTCTCCACCAAAAGCGAAGGCTTAACCCATGGGGAAGATGTTGCTGAATTTAATGTAGCAGACCTGTTCCGCGTTGTCAAGGGAAACGACGGGGTGTTCCATCTGAATCCAGAAAAAGATGCAATATTCCTTGCATCTTTTCGCGCCGGGTGCTATACTATTCATTTAGAAAAATTACGCAAGGAAGTAATGCAAATATGACCACAATTGATATTTTCTCCGGCTTTCTGGGCGCCGGCAAGACCACACTGATCAAAAAACTGATCTCTGAGGCATATCAGGGCGAGCAGGTCGTGCTGATCGAGAACGAGTTCGGCGAGATCGCCGTGGACGGCGGCTTCCTGAAGGACGCCGGCATTGAAATCACCGAGATGAACTCCGGCTGCATCTGCTGCTCCCTGGTGGGTGACTTCCGGGAGGCCCTGCACAGGGTCATCGATGAGTTCCATCCCGACCGCATCCTCATCGAGCCCTCCGGCGTGGGCAAGCTGTCCGATGTGATCCACGCCGTGCAGAGCGTGGCCAGCGACGAGGTGGTCCTCAACGGCTTCACCACCGTGGTGGACGCCGCCAAGGCCAAAATGTATATGAAGAACTTCGGCGAGTTCTTCAACAACCAGATCGAAAATGCCGCCTGCATCATCCTGTCCCGCACCGACTCCATCAAGGAGGACAAGCTGGACGCCGCCATCGCCCTGATCCGGGAGAAGAATCCCGAGGCCGTGATCATCACCACCCCCTGGGATCAGCTGGCCGGCAAGACCATCCTGGAGGCCATTGAGCGCAAGTCCACCCTGAAGGATACCCTGGCCGGCATGGTGTCCGAGGCCGAGGATGACGATGTGTGCCCCGTCTGCGGCGGACATCACGACCATGAGCATGAGCATGACCATGACCATGATCATGAGCACCATCATCACGACCACGATGAGGATGAGGAGCATGAGCATCATCACCATCACGATCATGATGACGATGATGACGACGATCATGATCACTGCGGCTGCGGCCATGACCACCACCATGACCACGATCATCACCATCACCACCACGGCCACGACGCCGACGAGGTCTTTGTCAGCTGGGGCGCCGAGACCTACAAGAAGTACTCCGAGGAGGACATCCGCAGCGCGCTGGACGCTTTTGCCGACAGTGAGAAGTACGGCATGGTCCTGCGGGCAAAAGGCTTTGTGCCCGCGTCTGACGGCGGAGAGTGGGTGTACTTTGATTACACCCCCGGCGAAGTGAATGTGCGCCGGGGCGCAGCGGATGTGACCGGCCGCATCTGCGTGATCGGTTCCAAGATCAAGGAAGAGAATCTGAAGGAGTTGTTCCGCGTTGGCTAAGCAGCAGCAGAAACAGGAGCCCCAGGATGTGCCGGTGTATCTGTTCACCGGATTCCTGGAGAGCGGCAAAACGAAATTTATCCAGGAGACCCTGGAGGATCCCCGGTTCAACAACGGCGAGCAGATCCTGCTGCTGTTGTGCGAGGAAGGGGAGGAGGAATATGCCCCTGAGAAGTTCGCCGCGCCCAATGTGGTCTGCCGGACCATTGAGGATGAGGACGACCTGACCCCGGAGACCCTGTCCCGGTATCTGAAAGAGGCAAAGGCCACCCGTGTGGTGTGCGAGTATAACGGCATGTGGCTGCTGGACCGGTTCTATTCCGCCATGCCGGAGACCTGGGCGGTGTATCAGGAAATGTTCTTTGCCGACGCCCGGACAATCCTGACCTACAACGCCAATATGCGGCAGCTGACCTTTGACAAGCTCCAGAGCTGTGAGCTGGCAGTGTTCAACCGGTTCAGCGACGACATGGACCATATGGAGTACCACAAACTGGTGCGTACCGCGTCCCGCCGGGCGGATATTATCTATGAGTACGCCGACGGCAAAATCGAGTACGACAACATCGAGGACCCCCTGCCTTTTGACATCAACGCCCCCGTCATCGAAATCGCCGACACGGACTACGCGATCTGGTATCGGGATATGTCCGAGGACACGGACAAATACGAGGGCAAGACCGTGAAATTCACCGGCCGGGCCCTGACCCGCCGGACCCTGCCCGGGGCGTTCATCATCGGCCGCCATGTGATGACCTGCTGTGTGGAGGACATCCAGTTTGCCGGTCTGGTGTGCAACTGGGACAAGGCAAAAGTCCGGGCCATGGCCAAGGACCAGTGGGTGACGGTCACCGCCAGACTGAACAACCGATTTCACACGGCCTATGGTGGCAGAGGCCCGGTGCTGACAGCCATCGATGTGCAGGTGACGCAGAAGCCGGAGCAGGAAGTGGCCACCTTCTTCTGAACCACCGGTATAAATTGACTTTTTGGGGATCTCCTGTTATACTTTCAACAGGAGATCCCCATAGTATTGGGACCGGACAGGAGGGTTTCGCAATGAAAAAGATCATTACCATCAGCCGTGAATTCGGCTCCGGCGGACGCACTATCGGCAAAATTGTGGCCGATCAGCTGGGTTATGCCTTTTATGACAAGGAACTGATCGAGAAGGTGGCGGAAAAGACCGGCTTCTCCCCCAGCTACATCAAGGAGCGCGGCGAATACTCCCCCTCCGCCAGCGCCTTTTCCTACTCGTTCATGGGCCGCTCCCATGACGGCCTGTCCACGGACGATTACCTGTTTTCCGTTCAGCGGAAGATCATCCTGGATCTGGCGGAAAAAGGCGACTGCGTGATCGTGGGCCGCTGTGCGGACTACATTCTCCGGGACCGGGCGGACACCATGAATGTGTTCATCCACGCGGACAAGAAAAAGCGTGCCGAACGCATCGTGAAAGTGTACGGCGCCAGCCCCGTGAAGCCGGAGAAGCGGCTGGATGACAAGGACAAGAAGCGCCGGGTGAATTACAAGTATTACACCGACCGGGACTGGGGCGATTACCACAACTACGACATCAGTCTCGACAGCGGCACCATCGGTCTGGAGCGCTGCGCGGACATCATCTGCCAGCTGGCCCGCGCCGAATAACCCGTATAAATTCCAAAGGGCACTTTCCGGTTTTCCGGAAGGTGCCCTTTTCTGCTGTGTCCGGCCCGGTCAGGCGGGGGACCTTTTCTTTTTGGGTTTCGGAGGGGGGAGCTGGGGATAGATGGCGTCCATCAGCCGGGCGAGAAAGTCCCGGTCCTCCACATTTTCCACCAGCAGCATCTCTCTGGCGCCCTCATAAGGCACCGCCCAGACGGGCGGGTCCAGCAGCTCCAGCGCCGCCGGGACGGGCTTGACCAGCAGCCGGTCATCGCACAGGTTGGCGGCCACCTTGTCCCGGTAATACACCAGATATTCCCCCATCATGGACCGGGCGCGGCAGCCCTCCGGCAGCTGGTCCAGAATGAATTCCATATATGCTCTGCTTGTTGCCATCGCTTTCTCCTGTCTACAGGCCAAAGAGAACCTGTTCGTAGTCCTTCACATAGTACCGGATGTTTTTCCGTCCCCGCTGAATGATGGTGTGCCCCTCCGCTTCCAGCAACGCCCGCTGGGCCTCCACGCCGCCGGGATATTTGGGGTTCAGCTCGCCGTCGGCCTTCAGGGTCCGCCACCAGGGAGTGGGATCGTCCTGCCGCTGGTGGCTGGCCCAGGCGGCGATGGACACGAAGATTCCGGCGGTGATGGGGTCGGTGAAGTCCGCGCCGTTCTCCCGGGCGAAGTGTTCCCGGATGGCCCCCACCGTGAGCACCCTGCCCTCCGGCACCCGGCGCATGACGGCGTCGTAGGCCATGGGCGGGGCAAAGTACATCCGGTCGCCGCCGTATTTTTTGATGGTGCCCGGATCGGTGACGATCTGCACTTTCGGCATATCCTTATCGTCCCGGAGCATTGCGTTGAAGTCTTTTTTCCCCTCGTTTGCCATGGTTTTCGCCTCCCGCGCCCTATGATACAGGAAGAACGGCGGGGAGGCAATGAGACTGTGTGAAATTTTTTGCAAATTTTTCCATTTTTCAGGTGACAGGACGCAGTCTGTCTGTTATAATTTTAACAGCGAATGTTTTGACCAAATTTTGAGCGGTTTTTCCGCGTTTCCCATGCGGGATGGCCGCGTGATGAATAAAAAGGAGGCAGAAACATGGGCAGACTGGATGGAAAGGTATGTATCGTGACCGGTGCCAGCGGCGGTATCGGCGCCAAGACCGCCGAGTTTTACGGGAGAGAAGGCGCAAAAGTCGTGCTGGCCGCCCGGCGGGAGAATTATCTCAACGCCGTGGCGAAAAAGGTCCGGGACGCCGGTGGAGAGGCTCTGGTGGTCGTCACGGACATCCGGGACAAGGCACAGGCCGAAGCGCTGGTGGAAAAGACCGTGGAGACATTCGGCAGACTGGATGTGCTTTGCAATGTGGCGGGCTATATCGAAGCCGGTCTGCGCCCGGTGGATGTGTTTACCGATGAGGAAATGGAGACCATTGTGGACACGAACCTGAAGGGCACGCTGTATGTGACCCGGGCGGCCACCCGGGTGTTCACCCGGCAGGGCGTGGGCAATGTGATCATGGTGTCCTCCGTGTCGGCCCTGACGGGCAACGGCGCCGGCGTATATACCGCCACGAAGGGCGCCCTGGTGGCGCTGACCAAGCATATCGCCATGCGGTACGCCAACAAGAAGCCCACCGTCCGGGCCAACTGCGTCTGTCCGGGCACGGTGTGGACGGATATGTGCCGCCGGGAGCTGGCAGCCCAGGAGGGCGGTCAGTACTGCCCGGAGGCCCAGGAGTTCAATGAGACCGTAGGCAAGCACGGCTGCGCCGATGTGGGCATCAGCAAGGCTGTGGACATCGCCAATGTGCTGGTGTTCCTGGCCTCGGATGAATCCGCCTGCCTGAACGGTCAGGTGCTGGCCCTGGACTACGGCTGCACTCTGTAAGGCCGGTAAAGCAACGAACATAGCCCCTCCGCAGGCTCCTGCGGAGGGGCTTTTTGCCGCTTGTTTGCATCCTGTTGTCAGAACCCCCGGAAAAAACATCTTGACAAATTACGCAAATGCGTATATTATACAAAGCATAGATACGAAAACGCATAATTCAAAGGAGGGGAATTTATGAGAAAGCAGAGATGTGATGACTGCGGGGCGGTATTGGACCCCTGGGATCCGGTGTACCGCTGGCCGGAGGGGAATGGGGTACAGTATCTGTGCGCCTGCTGCGTGGAGTCCCGGATCGATGAGATGACCGCCCGGGATATGGCCCTGGCACTGGGGGTCACGGAGCTCTCCCTATCTGATCTGGCCCCGTGACCTCCCGGCGGGAGGCATGGGTTCCTTCATAGCAGCGTGCGGGCCCGCACCTGAGCGCGGACCCGCATGAAAAATAAAAAATCGGTCCCATCTCACGATAGAACCGATTTTTGGTGGGGGCGGGTGGATTCGAACCACCGTAGGCATTGCCAGCAGATTTACAGTCTGTCCCCTTTGGCCACTCGGGAACACCCCCATATGAAATTGCGAAGTCCGTGGAGCTGGTGGACGGACTCGAACCCCCGACCTGCTGATTACAAATCAGCTGCTCTACCAACTGAGCTACACCAGCAGATTACCAGCTCGATAATAATACCAAACCTGCGCCTTTTTGTCAACTATTAATTTTACAAAAAACAAAAATAATTTGCACGGGAATATACAGGAGGGAGACCCCATGACACTCAGCGAACTTGCGGAATCCTATCAGGACAGCAGCACCCTGTGCCGCCGCCGGGCGGAAGCCCTGGAAAAACAGATCGGCGACCCGGCGTTCAGCGAAACCCAGCGGCTGGAACTCCGGCGGCGGGTGTGCATTCTGTACGGCATGGCCCGGGAGACCAGCGCCATCGCCCGGCATCTGCGTACATACCGGAGAGAGGAGAGAGAACCATGAAACAGGAACCGGCCATTTCCCGGGACCTGGAATACCAGGCCCTGCGGAAATTCATCAGACTCATCGAGGCGTCTGAATCCGGGTCCCTGGCGGAGAGCATGGCCGTGGCCCTGGAAGAGGAGCTGACCCCCCGCCAGCGGCAGGTGGTGCATATGTACTACATCGACCAGATGCTCATGCGGGACATCGCGGAGACGCTGGGCGTGAATGTGTCCACCGTCAGCCGCACCATCGCCCGGGGACGGGCCCGGTTGAAGCGCTGTCTGCGCTACGGCGGCAGGGCGCTGATGGACTCCATGGAACTATAGTTTGCGTAAATGCGTCGGATATGGTAGAATGCTGTCGTGCGTTCTGCCATATTTTTTTGACATGAAAGGAAAGCATATGGTCAAACATTGGAAACGACTGCTCAGCTGTACCCTTGCGGCCGGTATGCTGCTGTTTGCCGGGTGCCGGGATCACGGCGGGAGTGAGGACGAGCCGGACCCCTACGCCGGGATGGTGGAAGTACCCTACGGCACCGAGGGGACGGTCTGGACGAAGCTGCAGGAGGGCGTGCCGGTCAGCAGCTTCACTGCCGGCCAGTTCGAGCCCGACGGCCAGTACATCCGCTACACCGGCACGGACTACACCGCCGTCACCGGCGTGGATGTGTCCGAGCACCAGCGGGACATCGACTGGCAGCAGGCGGCGGACGCGGGCATTTCATTTGCCATGATCCGGGCGGGATACCGGGGAAGCACCGCCGGAAGCCTGTATACCGACCCGTATTTCTTCGAAAACATGACCGGCGCCAGCGCGGCGGGACTGGATATCGGCGTGTACTTCTTCTCCCAGGCCACCACAAAGGCGGAGGCCGTGGCGGAGGCCCATTACCTGCTGGCCCTGCTGGAGGACAGCGGTGTGGCGGTGACCATGCCCGTGGTCTTTGACTGGGAGGAGACCGGCATGGAAGACGCCCGCACCACGGAGCTGACCGGCGACACCATCACCGACTGCGCCGCGGCCTTCTGCCGCACGATCACCGACGCGGGTTATGAGGCCGGGGTGTACCTGAACCGGCACATGGGATATTACAGCTACGACCTGACCCGGCTGACGGATTACATGATCTGGTTTGCCGCCCCCGGCGAGTGGCCGGACTTCTATTACAGCCACGCCATGTGGCAGTACACCTTCACCGGCCAGGTTCCCGGCATCCCGGCGGATGTGGATCTGGATCTGTACTTCACCCCCGCAGCCGCCCAGACAACGGAATAATGGGAAATCCCCGCCTCTCCCGAAGAGAAGCGGGGATTTCTGCATCCCGGCACCGTTACCCGATGCCGTGGTAAATGATGCCCAGAATGAAAACGATCACGGTGATGGGAACATACACATATCTGGCCAGCGGGCCGAAGAAGCGGGGAAGGGGCTTGCTGCGGCCCCGGAGCAGCTCGCTTTCGATGTTGTTCCAGCCCAGCACATAGTATACGGATACGGCCCCCAGCAGTGCGCCGAAGGGCACCACCAGAATGGTGATGAAGTCCATCCAGCTGCCAACCACATTTCCGTCTTCCATGAACAGGCCCGCCGCCAGGGCGATGCCGCCGCACAGGAGCACCGCCGCGGTCCGGGAAAGGCCGAACCGGGTCTGCCAGGATTCCGTTACCGCCTCGAACATATTGATCAGGCTGGTGATGCCCGCAAAGGCCACGGACAGGAAGAAGAACGCCGCAAACAGCCGGCCCATGGGCATCTGGGCGAACACCCGGGGCAGGGTGATGAACATCAGGGACGGCCCGGACCCCGGCTCGATGCCGAAGGCGAACACGGCGGGCATGATGGCCAGGGCGGCCAGCATGGCGGCCAGGGTGTCGAACACGGCGGTATTCACGGAGGCTTTGGGGATATCCTCGTCAGCACCCAGATAGGAGCCGTAGACGATCATGCCGGAGCCGGTGATGGACAGGGAGAAAAACGCCTGGCCCATGGCCATGATCCAGGTGTCCGGCTGGAGGAGGTATTCCCATTTGGGCACGAACAGGAATGCATATCCGGCCTCGGCGCCGTCCAGAAAGAACACCCGCACCGCCAGCACCAGAAACAGCACAAAGAACGCGGGCATGAGCACCTTGTTCACCCGCTCGATGCCCTTGGTGGCGCCGAAGATCAGCAGGGCGCAGGCGATGATGACCACGGCAGCATGGCAGGGGACATTGCCGAAGGCAGTGGACATTTCCGAGAAGAACCCGGCGCTCTCGGCGGTGAGCAGTTCGCCCGTCAGGGCGCCCAGGAGGGCCCGGAGCACCCAGCCCAGAATCACGGAGTATCCGATGGCGATTCCCAGGGAGCCGAACAGGGGGATCCAGCCCAGCACATAGCCCGCCTTGCCTTTCCCACGGCTGGCCCAGCAGTATTCATAGGACCCCAGGGTGCCGGTGCGGGAGCGGCGGCCGATGGCGAATTCCGCCGACAGGCCCACCAGACTGAACAGTGCCACGAACAGGAAATAGGGGATCAGGAAGGCGGCGCCGCCGTACTGCCCCAGCCGGTAGGGGAACAGCCAGATGTTCCCCATGCCCACAGCGGAGCCCACACAGGCCAGCACGAAGCTCATGGAATTGCGGAAGCCGCCGTTTGGATGGACGGCGCTGCCGTCAGAATGTTTGATGCTCATTTCTTACCTCTCAGATTTTCAACAACTTTCCGTGTTGTTTTTCTCTTCGCTTAGTATATATTGCCAAACGGGATTTGTAAACAGGAAAAGCACCCGTCCGCAACAGAAAAACGGCACCCGGCCTCGGGCCGGATGCCGTTTTTGCCTGTCCCCGGAGGGGACGGGCAGATGTATGCTTTTTCAGATAAAGTACTTTTTGATCTCGGGGCCAGCGGTTTCCGCATCGCCGCTGATGCTCAGAGTGAATTTCACATTGTTGGCCTGGGAGAAGGCTTCCAGCCAATCCAGAACGGAAACCACAACGGCCTCATCGGTGGTGCCGATGATCTTATAGAAGTTATCCACAAAGACCTGAGTGATGTCGTAGTTGCCGGAGTGCAGGCCGGCGATGAAGCCCTTGAACAGATCCACATTGGAAATGCCGTATTCACCGGCCTGGATCAGACGGACGCTGTAAGGAATATCATAAGTGAGTTTCTTATCCTTTTCGATACAAACAACAGCACCGGTTTCTTCTTTATCTGCCTTGAGAACAAGATCCACGAGTTTTTTGGTTTTGCCGGAACCTTTCAGTCCCATAATGACTTGAACCATCTTAGACACGCTCCTTTTCTGAGAGATGATGTTCTGTCTATAAATTAGCATATATTTTGCCGGAGTGCAAGGGGAATTCCCTTTTTTGTAAAATATATTTCTTCCGGCCCCTTTTTTGATTGAATGTGTTACAAATGCCCATATCCCGCCCGGACTGGCCGGGAGAGGACGGATGCCCGGATTTACACTGCGCCGGGCTTGCCCAGCATCCGGAACATATTCTTCTTGTAGGCCTCCACGCCGGGCTGGTCGAAGGGATTCACCCCGGACACATAGCCGGACAGGGCACATGCCATCTCGAAGAAGCACACCAGGGAGGCGAAGCCCTCCTCATCCCGGCGGTGGGCGGTGATGCCGATGTTGGGCACGCCGCCGTCAATGTGGGCCTGCTTCACAGCGGCCGCGGCGGTGCGGCACACATCCCCCAGCTTCCGGCCGGCCAGATAGTTCAGCCCGTCGGGATCGCCGATGTCGAAGGGAACGGTGAAGCTCTCCAGGTCCTCCTCAAAGCTGACCACGGATTCATACAGGGTGCGGGGGCCGTCCTGGATGAACTGACCCATGGAGTGCAGGTCGGCGGTGAATTCCACGCTGGCGGGGAAGATGCCGATGCCGTTTTTTCCCTCGCTCTCGCCGTACAGCTGTTTCCACCACTCGGCGAAGAACCGGAAGGACGGCTCATAGCTGGCCAGAATCTCGATGGACCGGCCGTTGTGGTACAGGTGCTGCCGGGCGGCGGCATACTGCCAGGCGGGGTTCTCCGGGGAACGGAGATCCAGGGCGTCGAACTCGGCGATGGCGCAGTCGATGACCTTCTGCACATCGATGCCGGCGGCGGCCATGGGCACCAGACCCACGGCGGACAGGACGCTGAACCGGCCGCCCACATCGTCGGGCACCACGAAAGTCTCCCACCCTTCGTTCACGGCCATGTTGTGCAGCACGCCCTTGTGGGCGTCGGTGACGGCGGTGATGCGTTTTTTGGCGCCGGCGGCGCCGTATTTGGACTGGAGCAGGCCCTTGAACATCCGGAATGCCAGGGCGGGTTCCAGGGTGGTGCCGGACTTGGAGATCACGCACAGATCAAAGTCCTTGTCGCCCAGCCGGTTCAGGGTGTCCATCATGGCGTCGGGGGAGAGGCCGTTGCCCACGAAGATGATATCCGGGTCATCGGGCTTTTTCGTGGGGCGCAGCAGGTCCACGGCGGCCCGGGCGCCCAGGTAGGATCCGCCGATGCCCACGACCACCAGGGCCTGGGACCGGGAGCGGATGCGTTTGCCGGTGGCGATGACCTGCTTCAGCTCGCCGCTGGCCATATTCCGGGGAAGGGAGAGCCAGCCTGTGAAGTCCGCGCCCGGGCCGGTGCCCTCGGCAAGGGTGCGGTGTGCCGCGGCAACGGCGGCGTAATCCGGGCCCATATCAGTGAAGAACGGGGCAGCACCGGACAGATCGACTTTGATCATAGGAAAACTTCCTTTCGTTGTTCGATTTGATAGTTCCATTATACACGCCTTTGGAAAAATAGCAAACCAAACTTTGTGAAAGTGCCGGAGCGTTTGGGAAAGGGGCTCCCGGAATTTGTATAATTCTGCCAGAAACCGCCGGTCAGTCCCCGCAGGCCAGAAGGTTCAGCATCCGGGTGAACACCCCGAAGGTGCCCAGACGCTCCACGCTGCCCCCGGCCAGCAGGGGGACCCGTGCCAGTTCCGTCTCCCCGGCATACACCGTCAGGGTGCCCAGCTGGTCGCCCTCAGCCACCGGGGCGGTGACCTGCTCCGGCAGCTCCACCTCATACCGCAGGTCCGATGCCCGGGTTTTCTCGATCAGCGTCCCGCCGGCGTCGGGATATACGGGCTGGACGCTGTCCGCCGTGCCCAGGGATACCCGCACCGGGGGCAGGGCCGTGTCCGCCCGGAGCTGGCAGAGGGTATAGTTGGCAAAGCCGTGGTTCAGCAGGGTCCGGGCGCTGTCAAACCGGTGGTCGGAACTGTCCGCCCCCAGGACTGCGGCGATATACTCCACTCCGTCCCGCTCCGCTGTGGCGGCCAGGCAGTACCCGGCGGCGGAGGTGAAGCCGGTTTTCAGACCGGTGGCCCCGTCGTAGTAATAGATGAGCTTGTTGGTGTTGGACAGATTGAATTCCCCGTTCCGGGCGGTGTCCATCCAGATGGTGGAGTAGTCCTTGATCCCCTCATGGAGGATCAGCTCCCGGGACATGAGGGCCACATCATAGGCGCAGGAGTAGTGGGCGGGATCGTCGAACAGGCCGGTGCAGTTGGTGAACCGGGTGTCGGCCATGCCCAGCTGGGCGGCTTTGTCGTTCATCCGCTGGACGAAGGCCTCCTCGCTCCCGGCGATGTGCTCTGCCAGGGCCACGGCACAGTCGTTGGCGGACACCACCGTGACGCACTTCACCATTTCGTCCACGGTCATCTGTTCCCCCTCCTCCAGCCAGATCTGACTGCCGCCCATGGAGGCGGCGTGTTTGCTGGCGGTGACGATGTCATCCCGGGAGACGGCGCCGTTGTCCAGGGCCTCCATCACCAGCAGCAGGGTCATCACTTTTGTGACGCTGGCGATGGGACGGTGCTCATGGGCGTTTTTCTCATACAGCACCTGTCCGGTGGTCTTTTCCATCAGACAGGCAGACGGGGCCTGTATCACGATGGCGTCGTCATACAGGGTGTCCACAGCGGCGGCGGGGACAGACAGCAGGGTCAGGGTCAGCACAGCGGCAATCAGGCGTTTCATGGGGATCCCTCCGATCCGGACAGCGTTGTTGTTACTGCTACTGTATGGCCCATCCGGGGAAAATATCCGTCCCGGCCGGGGGGACCGGGAAGTTGACATGAGATAACATAATCTGCCCCGTTCCCTGTAAAAATGAATAGACTTTGAATAGCCGGGTGTGGGGAAACATCCGGTTTTCAAAAGTTTTGAACACTTTCCACCGGGTTTTCCACATTGAATATTCAGACGGAAAGCTGCCGAATATGCAGAATAGTTTACATAATGCAGTTTATTTCCGGTAAAGAATCGGATTTCGTGTTGACGGAATGGCCGCGGCCGATTAAAATAGATTTATTCCATAGGAATCAAGACTTGATAAGATACAGGAGATCATATGAACCGGTTTGGCAAGGACTCACAATATTTCGGCTGGGGCGTGACGGCGTTCTGCGTGCTGGCGGGGTGCATTCTGTTTTATCTGCTGCTGGGACACCTGCGGGATGTGGCGGGTGTGATCGGCTCGGTGATTGAGATGCTCAGCGCCTTCATCTGGGGCTTCGTGATCGCCTATGTGCTGCTGCCTCTGGCCAAGTGGCTGGAGGAGCGGGTCTTTGCGCCGGTGAACGGGCGGATCCGGAAGAGAAAGCCCGGTGTGGGCGGCGGTCCCCGGGTGCTGGCCATTGCCGTCTCCGTGGCGGTGGCCCTGGCGGCCATCATGGTGATCGTGCGGCTGATCGTGCCTACGGTATATACCAGTGTGGAAAACATCGTGCTGAACTATAACGCCTATGTCCGCACTCTGGTGAATCTGATCGAGCGGTTGTTTGAGGATTATCCGGAGCTGAGTGATCAGCTGGAGAGCATGACCACAAACCTGTCCCGGGATCTGCTGAACTGGGTGAGCAACGAGTTCCTGCCCCAGATGGGCGGGTTCCTGACAAATCTGACCACCGGTGTCTACCTGGTGTTCCGGGGGCTGCTGAATTTCTTTATCGGTTTTGTGGTGGCCTGTTATCTGATGTATAACCGGGAACGCTTCTCCGGCGGGGTGAAAAAGGTGCTGTACAGTCTGTTCGGCATCCACCGGACGGAGCAGATCCTGAGCGTGGTGCATTTTGCCGACCAGGCATTCATGGGTTTCCTCACGGGAAAGGTGCTGGACTCCCTGATCATCGGGGCCATCACCTATGTGGCCTGTTCCGCACTGAAAATGCCCTATGCGGCCTTCGTCAGCGTGATCATCGGCGTGACGAACATCATCCCGGTGTTCGGGCCGTTCATCGGTGCCGTGCCCTGCACGCTGATTATTCTGATGGTTCAGCCGGTGAAAGCACTGGTATTCGTGGTGCTGATCCTGATCATCCAGCAGGTGGACGGGAACATCATCGGACCGAAAATCCTGGGCAACCGGGTGGGTATCAGCGGTTTCTGGGTCATGTTTTCCATCGTGGTGTGCGGCAGTCTGTTCGGTGTGCCGGGTATGATCGTGGGCGTGCCCCTGTTCGTGGTGCTCAGCGCCCTGGGCGGAAAACTGGTAGATATGGGCCTGAAAAAGCGCGGCCTGTCCACACAGACCGCGCAGTATGTGAATATGGATCACATGGACCCGGAAACCGGAATTCCCGTGGCTCGGGCGGACGGCTACCGCCGCCCCCGCACCATGCCCCGGAAAAAGAAACAGAAATCAACCAAGAGCGGGGAAGAGTGATGCCCTGGCTTCCTCCAGCGCGCCGCACAGCGCCAGCACTTCCTCCTCCGTGGTGAACCGGGAGAAGCTGACCCGGATCGCCCCGTCAATGACTTTCGCCGGGAGGCCCATGGCCTCCAGCACATGGCTCCGCCGGCCCTGTTTGCAGGCGGAGCTTCTTGATACGCAGATGCCCCGGCTGTCCAGGAAATTCATCAGCACCTCGCTGCGGTAGCCGGGCAGGGACAGGGACAGAATGTGGGGCGCGCCCCCGCCGATAAACTGTACGCCTTCGATCCCGGCGTTCAGCCGGTCCACGGCCAGGGCGCGCAGGGCATGCATCCGCTCCATGGAGGCTGCCTGCTGTTTCTTCCCGGTCTCCGCTGCCGCACCGAAGGCCGCAATCTGGGGCAGGGCCTCCGTGCCCGCCCGCATCCCGCTCTCCTGCCCGCCGCCCATGAGATAGGGCAGCAGTTTGGAAGCGGGCTTCATCTGCTGACTGATGTACAGCGCCCCGATGCCCTTGGGGGCGTGGATCTTGTGGCCGGAGATGCTGATCATGTCGGCCCCCAGGGTCTTTGCCTGGAAGGGCACTTTCAGGAAACCCTGGACCGCGTCCGTATGGAGCAGGGCGGGGCACCCGGCGGCTTTGATGGCCCGGGAAACCGCAGAAATATCCGTGACAGCGCCGGTCTCGTTATTGACCAGCATGAGAGAAACGAGTATAGTATCAGGGCGGAGTGCCTTTGCCACGGCGTCCGGAGAGACGGAGCCGTCCGGCTCCGGGTCCAGGCGGGTGACCTCATAGCCCAGCCGCTCCAGCTCGTCGAAGGATTTCCGCACGGCGTCATGCTCCACGGTGGAGGTGATCACATGATTGCCTTTCCGCTTCATGCTCTCCGCCCCCCGGAGGATGGCCCAGTTGTCCGCCTCGGAACCGCAGGAAGTGAAGTACAGCTCCTCGCTCCGGCAGCCCAGGGCGGATGCCACCTGCTTCCGGGCTTTTCCCAGCGCTTCTCTGGCCGCCCGGCCCGCCTGATGGGTGGAGCTGGGGTTGCCGTAGGTTTCTGTCATCATAGTGTATGCAATCTCTGCCGCCTCCGGGCACACCCGGGTGGTGGCGGCGTTATCCAGATAAATCATTCTTATCACCTGAAATCCCTTGATCTGAGGTTTTTATTATGAAGTACATTATAACCACTCTTGGCTGCAAGGTCAACCAATACGAAACACAGGCCATCGAGACCATGCTCCGGGAACGGGGCCATGTCCCCGCCGGGGAGGGCGAGATGGCGGACGCGGTGATCATCAATACCTGCGCCGTCACCGCCGAGAGCGGCCGGAAATCCCGGCAGGCGGTTCGCCATCTGGAGACGGCCCACCCGGAAGCGGTGGTGGCCGTATGCGGCTGCTGGTCCCAGATCAGTGCCGACGAGGCAAAGGAGATCGGCGCCGATGTGGTATTCGGCAGCGGGGACAAGCACGCGCTGGTGGATGCCATCGAGGAGGCCGTATCCGGCCGGCAGGACATCCGCAGCATTGACGATCCCTTCCACCGCATGACCTTCGAGCAGCTGCCCGCAGGAGCGGTGTCCGGCCGGACCCGGGCCATGCTGAAGATCGAGGACGGGTGCCTGAACTTCTGCACCTACTGCATCATCCCCTTCACCCGGGGCCGGGTGCGTTCCCTGCCCCCGGAGACCGCGGCAGAGCAGGCGCGCCAGCTCCAGGACGAGGGCTACCGGGAGCTGGTGATCACCGGAATCGAGATCGCCTCCTACGGGAAGGATCTGGAGGGAGATCTCACCCTGGCCGACTGCGTGGAGGCCATTGCCCAGGCCGCTCCGGAACTGCGGCTGCGGCTGGGGTCCCTGGAGCCCACGGTGATCACCGGGGACTTCGCCCGGCGCATGGCCGCCACGGGGAAGGTGTGCCCCCACTTCCACCTGTCCCTCCAGTCCGGCTGTGACCGGACGCTGAAGGCCATGAACCGGAAGTACGACACCGCCCGGTTCTACGAGTGCATCGAGGTGCTGTCGAAATACTTCCCCGGCTGCGCCTTCACCGCCGACCTGATCACGGGCTTCCCGGGAGAGACGCTGGAAGATCAGGCGGAAACGCTGGCGTTCATCCGGAAGTGCGGCTTTGCGGATATGCACATTTTCCCCTATTCCGTCCGCCCGGGGACGAAGGCGGAGACCATGCCCGGCCAGGTGACCAGGGCGGAGAAGGCCCGCCGTGCCCACGAGGCCCAGGCTGTGGCGGATGAGATGCGCCGGGCGTATCTGGAAAGCTGCGTGGGCCGGACGATTCCGGTGCTGTTTGAGACCCAGGAGGACGGGGCCTGGATTGGCCACAGCGACAACTACTGCACCGTCCGTGCCGCCGGGGAAAATCTCCGGGGTCTTGTGAAAAATGTGAAAATTTCGACAGTTTCCGGGGAAATGCTTGTAGGGGATTTACTTTGACGGAATTCCCGGATTTGCGTATAATATAATGTAAAATTCCAATTTCTTCCGAAAGATCGAGGAGAACAGTGATGGAAAGAGAACAGACCTTCAATTTTGCGGCGGGACCGTCGGTCCTGCCCACATCCGTGCTGGAGGAGGCCCGGGATGAGCTGTTGAACTATCACGGCAGCGGTATGTCCGTCATGGAGATGAGCCACCGCAGCAGCGTGTATCAGGAGATTTTTGACGACGCCAAACAGCGGCTGAAGCGGGTGCTGCAGGTACCGGACAGCCATGAGATCCTGTTTTTGCAGGGCGGCGCCACGCTGCAGTTC
>JALFTG010000184.1 GCA_022779345.1 Oscillospiraceae bacterium
CCATGAGGACGCGGAAGAGTGCGTGAACGATACCTGGCTGGGCGCCTGGAATTCCATCCCGCCCCAGCGGCCGAACCGGCTGAGTGCCTATCTGGGCAGGATCACCCGGAATCTGTCCCTGAACCGTTACCAGCAGTACAATGCGGAAAAGCGTGGCTTCGGCCAGACGGCCCTGGCCCTGTCGGAGCTGGAGGACTGTCTCCCGGCCGGAGACACGCCGGAGCAGGCCGTGGAGCAGCAGGTGCTGGTACAGGCCATCAACCAGTTTCTCTACGCCCAGCCAGCGCGGAAGCGGAACATTTTCATCCGCCGGTACTGGTATCTGACGCCCATCCGGGAGATCGCCAAAGCCTACGGCATGACCGAGAGCAAAACGGCGTCTCTGCTGTTCCGGATGCGGAAGGAACTGAAAACACACCTGGAAAGGGAAGGGATCATTGCATGAACAATGAACAGCTGCTGACCGCCATTGGTGAGATCGACGAGGAACTCATCACCGGTGCGGCAAACGATACAACCATCAGAAAAAACCACATTCTGGCCCGTCTGGGCGCCCTGGCGGCCTGTCTGATGCTGCTGGTGGCCGGGGGATATCAGACACTTTTCAAGCCCGTGGCCACGGTGTATGTGACCATCAACCCCAGCGTCAGCATGGAACTGAACCGGGTGGGCCGCGTGATCGGTCTGTCCGGCCTGAATGAGGACGGCGTCACCCTGCTGACCGGCTACACCTACCGGGGCAAGGACCGGCTGCAGGTGACGGAGGAACTGATTGCCCGGGCGGAGGAGCAGGGCTTCCTGACGGAGGCGGGCCAGGTGACCATCTCCATCGAGACCGGCAGCGAGACTTCCACGGAGAAGTACAACACCGAATTTCTGAATGCCTTTACCACGGACGGGGCACAGACCGGCGATGCGGGCATCACCGTGCGGAAACTGCTGACCATCCAGCAGGCCAGGGACGCGGCGCTGAGCTATTTCGGCCTCACCTCCGCGAAGTTCCACGGGTTTGAATGTGAGGCGGAGCACGCGCGCACCGTGTATGAGCTGGAATTCACCTCCGGCGGCGTGGCGTATGAGTGCACCATGGACGCCGTGACCGGGGAAATTCTGGAGAGCGGGACGGAGAACAAGGGCGTCTCCGGAACCAATACGGGGGATCTCCTGTCCGCTGACGCAGCGAAAACCGCCGCCCTGAACCATGCGGGGTTGTCCGCCGGGGAGGTCACCTTCACGAAGTGCGAGCTGGACAGAGAGGACGGCAGGAGCGTCTATGAGCTGAAGTTCACCACAGCGTCCGGCAAGTATGAGTACACCCTGGACGCCGCCGACGGCACGGTGCTGGACTTTGACTATGACGGGGTCAAGGGCGACAAGGAGCAGCAGAAGGACCAGACCGTCCCATCCGCCAGTCTGACGCCGGAGCAGGCAAAAACCGCCGCCCTGAACTACGCGGGACTGGACGCCTCCGCCGTGACCTTCACGAAAACGGAGCTGGATGAGCACGATCGCCGGCCGGTCTATGAACTGGAGTTCACCACGGATGCCAGAAAGTACGAGTGCGATGTGGACGCCGTGACCGGTGAGGTGACGGAGTTTGAATCCAAGGCCGTCCGCTCCGCCGGACAGACCGCTGCGGGCATCACCGGAGAGGAGGCGGAGGACATCGCCCTGACCGCCGCCGGGATCACCCGCAGCGATGTCAAATACATCCACTCCCATGAGGAGTATGATGACGGCTTTGTGGAGGGCTGGTGCGTGGAATTCGGCGTGGGCAGCACAAAATACGAATACCTGATCCATATTGACACGGGAGAGATCCTGGAAGTCTCCGTGGACAGACACTAAGGAGTGGTGGCTCCTTTGCTCCGCCGGGTCTGCCCCTTCCAGTATTCCACCCGCTCCCGCAGCAGTTCATTCTCCTGCCGCAGCCTGGCGGTGTCCACCATATCCGAACCGGTCGAGATGGAGTACCGGATATCAGGATCGCTCCGGTCGAAGGCACCCGTGTTCTCCGTGGCGCTCTTGATCTGCTCCGAGCTCATATCCCGGGAAGAAATCGAAAATTTCCCGTTGCTTTTCCCGTCTGGATCGGATATACTGTTCATAGAAACATCACGAAGGAAAGTAGACTTCGGATTTGATCCGTATGAGCTACAGATGTCCTCCGTGATGTTTCTTATTTTTGTGATATCTTTCAGAAGTAAACCTTTTTTCAGTGGTTCGATATTGATAACACCAGAATAAAAATCGTTTCCGACTTTGAAAATCACATCGAAATAACGGAAATCTCCAACGAGTTCTGTATGAATATGTCCGTCTCTTCCGTCTGGTTCCGTCCGGAAATTTGCCCCGGCATCCAAAAGATTGTCCAGTTCCGTGGACGCTCTCATTTTTGCTTCATGCGATTGCTGATCCAGCTGTCTTGACGGGAATCCATATTCAGAAGCGGTCCTTCCGTTCACAAAGACAGGGTTATCAATACCAATCACTTTCCCTGCAAATTTTGATTTTATGACAGAAACCGCTTCTCGTCTCAATTCATTTTTGGAAAGTCCATCGAACCGTTCCTGGTCAATGTTTACTTCTACGAATCGCTTTCCATCATCAAATGACATCAACGAATACCGAGCATCACCGTCCACCCGGGCGGTGTTTTTTTCTGCCTGCTTTGCCGCGGCATCCAGCGCTGCGCTCAGCCGTTCCTCCGCCGTCCGGACCTGCTGCTGCTCCTTCCCGGTCAGCTTGCTGATCATCCCCCGGATGGCGTCCCGCAGTTTCTCCAGCAGCGTGCGGTTCTCCCGGTTGCGCTGAATGAAATCCTCCAGCACCTGCCCGTCCCGGATCAGCTCTCCGGCATAGTCAGCCGTCACCTCGTCCAGGGCTTCCTCATAGCTCAGCGTCACACTGTGCCGGCCGTACAGCTGGATCCGGCTCTGGACCTGAAATTCCAGCTCGCTG
>JALFTG010000093.1 GCA_022779345.1 Oscillospiraceae bacterium
CTACGATTTCAGCGGCTACAGCGACATGGCCATCGGCATGGGGCATATGTTCGGCTTCACCATCTTAGAAAACTTCAAGCACCCCTATGCCGCCGCGTCCATCCGGGATTTCTGGCGCAGATGGCATGTCTCCCTGTCCTCATGGTTTCGTGAGTATCTGTACATCCCTCTGGGCGGGAACCGAAAGGGCCCCTTCCGCACCATTCTAAACCGCATGATCGTTTTTTTCTGCACCGGTATCTGGCACGGCGCCAACTGGACCTTTGTGGTCTGGGGCCTTTGCCACGGTCTGCTGTCCAGCCTGGAGGGCGCGGGGATCATCCCGGAGGAAAAGCTCCAGCGCACAAGGGCCGGGCGGCTTCTGGGGCGGATTTACACCCTGCTTGCCGTAATGCTGCTGTTTGTGATTTTCCGGGCGGACAGTCTTGGTGACGCGGCCTTGTTCATCGGCTCCATGTTTACCGGCGGCATTACCGCTGAAGGCACGCTCCTTCTCCATGAGCTTTTGAACCCCGCGGCTGTCACGGTGCTGCTGATCTCCGTCCTCTGCGCCGGGGGCGTGAGTGCCCGTATGCGCAGTGTGGGGGATAAGCTTCAGACGCGCAGTCCCATGCTGATGCTCTCTGTCAACAATCTGCTGCACCTGGGGCTTCTTGTGCTCTCCGTTTTCAGCCTTTCCCGGGGCGGCTTCAACCCCTTTATCTATTTCCAGTTCTGAGAGGGGGAGAGAGATGAAAAAAAGTCGGATTGATATTCTGTTTATCCTCCTGTTTCTGGTTCTGTGCCTGATCCCCAGCCTGGGGATTCTGGTTTTCGGGGAGAGCGACGCCGCCGCCAATGAGATACTCAGCTCCCGGCCCAGCGCCCAAAACCGGGACGGCTCCTTTAACACGGAGCTGCTCTCCGATTTTTCCGATTATATTGCGGACCGCTTTGCCTTCCGTCAGGAGATGGTTACGGCCTGGTCGGCAATTAACGCCAAGGTCTTTTCCGCTTCCGTGGAGGAACAGGTGATTTTAGGCAACGACGGCTGGCTCTATTACCGGGAGACCCTTGACGATTATCTCGGCAGGGGCATGAGCGATGAGGAACTGGAATACGCCGCGAGAAATCTTGCTCTGATGCAGGAATACGCGGAAAATCAGGGTGCTGCTTTCGTTTTCACCATTGCGCCCAATAAAAACAGCCTGTATCCGGAGCATATGCCGACGTATTATCCCAAGGGCCATGACGGCGCAAACGCTGAAAGGCTGCCGGCGGTTCTGGAACAATACGGCGTGAATTACGTCGATTTGTTTGAAGCCTTCCGGAATGAGGAAGTGCTGTATTTTTCCACCGATTCCCACTGGAATGCGCAGGGCGCGGCTTTGGCAGCCGACCATATTCTGTCCGGCCTGGGGATGGAGAGCAGCTATTTTTCCGGCAGCTTCACCAATCTTGTCAGCCACCGTGGGGACCTGTATGAGATGCTCTATCCCGCCGGGACGGAGACGGAAACCGCCCCCGCCTGGGCGGGCGGCTGGACCTACACCACCGACGCTGATCCCAACGGCGGCAACGCCATCACCATCCGTACCCGGAATCCATCCGGTACCGGGGCCCTGCTGTGCTTCCGGGATTCTTTCGGCATCGCCCTGTACCCCTATCTGGCCCAGACCTACGCTGACGCCCTGTTCTCCCGCCAGAGTGCTTATGACCTGACCCAAATAGACGCCGTCGGGGCGGACACGGTGGTCATTGAGCTGGTGGAGCGCAATCTCTCCTACCTGCTCACGCAAGCCCCCATTTTCCCCGCCCCGGAGCGGGACATCTCCGCCGACTGGGTCACACAAGGGGACGGGGCCGTCACCATCCGGCTGACGCCGGGTACCACCGCCGGGACGGCGGAGCTTGTGCAGGTGACCGGCACGCTCCCGGCGGGCACGGCGGACACCGGCACGAGCGTCTATGTGATTGCGGGCGGCGTGTGCTATGAGGCCTGCCGCACCATGGATGCCCGGCTGGGCACCGACGGCTTTTCCGCCTGGCTCCCGGCGGGGGCTGCTGACTATTCGCTGCTGACCTGTCAGAACGGCGCGGACACCGTGACCGCCTGCACAGTCCAGTCATAAATTCCAAAGCCTGAAAAGAGAGGAAACGAACCATGAAACAATGCAAGACCATCCTGCTGCTGACCCTCACCGCGGCCCTGCTGCTGACCATGGCCGCCTGCGGCGGTTCCGACGCCGCCCAGCAGCCGTCCCCCACCCCCGGCGTCTCCACAGCCGCCACACCGGATACCTCCACCCCGGCGCCTACGCCCACGCCCACGCCGACTCCGGAGGCCACCCCGGAAGCGACGCCCACCCCCACGCCGGAGGCAACCCCCGCGCCGACCCCGGAGCAGACCGCCAGCGCCGACCCCAAAGCCACAGCGGAGAGCCTGATCGGCAGCGATGTGTCCGCCCTGTATGCCGCCATCGGCTACCCCACCGGCTCCAGCTATGCCCCCAGCTGCCTGGGCGACGGGGAGGACGGCGAGCTGTACTATGACGGCTTCACCGTCTACACCTACCGGGAGAACGGGGTAGAGACCATCTCCGTGGTGCTGTAAATGGCGGAGAATACCACCCGGAAAAGCAGAAAATGGCTCCTCATCGCCGGGCTCGCAGTGATCCTGCTGGCCGCGGCGGCCTTCGCCGTGTGGACCTGGGGCACCTGCACCGTGACCTGGAACTGCCCGGACGGCACCGCCGTGGCCCGGCGGACGGTGAAGGGCTTTGCTGTCTCCGCACCGGAATCTCCGGCGGCGGAGGGCTGGACCTTCGTGGGCTGGACGGACACGGACGGGAACTTTCTGCCCGCCGGCGGCGTCAAACCCCGTGAAAACACCGCTTATACCGCCGTGATGATGCCCGCCCTGGAGACGGAGGCGCACGCGGCGTACCTGATCCTGACGGACCAGGGGCTGTTCTGCCCGGACGACGCCCTCACCGTGGCGGAGGGCGAGGCCATGCTCCGGCGGCTGATCTCCGTGGACTGGCCGGAACCGTTTCTGGCAGGAAATGACGGGGACCCGGTGACGGTGCGGATGCTGATCCGCGCCCTGGCATCCCTGTACCCGGCGGCGGAGACGGCCCCGGTGATCGACGATCTGGCGCCGGACGACGCAGACTATGCCGCCTTCTGCACCGCTGTGGAGCGGGGCTGGCTGGATGCCGCCCCGGCGGATGATGCGGGCACGCTGACCCTGGCCTGGGAGCCGGACGACCCCGTCACCCGGGGCACCGCCGCCGTGCTCATGAACCGGGTGCTGGAGCGGTCCCGGCCGGACGCCCCGGAGGAGGCCATGACCGGCGTCATCCCCGATGTGTCCCCGGACCACCCCCTGTATGCCCAGATTGCGGAAGCCGTGGTGGAGCACACCTATGAGATCACCGAAGCCGGGGACGAGTCCTGGACTTCCGGTGAGGCCATCCCCCGGCAGGAGGCCGGGCTGGTGACCATCGGCGGGCAGATGTACTGCATCGGCGAGGACGGGTATCTGGTGAAAAACGGTACCTGGGGCAATTTCGCCTTTGACAAAAACGGCGTCTATACCAGCGGGATGCCCGAACTGGATGTGCTGGTGCAGGCGGTGCTTTCGGAGATCTGCGACGACTCCATGACCCGGATGGAGAAGCTCCGGGCCGCCTATGACTACACCGTGTCCAGCTTCACCTATCTCCGCCGGAACTACTATGATTTCCGGGAGACGGGCTGGGGCGAGCAGGAGGCCTACACCATGCTCTCCACCGGCTACGGCAACTGCTACTGCTATGCCGCCACCTTCTATGAGCTGGCCAGGGCGCTGGGCTATGACCCGGTACTCATCAGCGGCTATGTGGCCCAGGACCGGTGCCCCCACGGCTGGGTGGAGATCGAACAGGACGGGGAGATGTATGTGTGCGACCCGGAACTGGAGATGACCTATCACCGGGACCGGCCCGATTACATCCCGGATATGTTCATGATGCCCTATTCCAAGGCCCAGGCGTGGAGCTATGTGAGATAGTCAAAAAAGCCGGACGGCTTTTTTGAGGGGATGCGCTGCGTTCGCGCGCCCTGCGGGCACACTCACTCCGGGAGAAGTGTATTTCCGGCGGCGGAGCTGCCGGAAAAACGGATTAAAATTTTTTCGCCGCTGCGGCGGCGAATTCTGCGAAGCTATCTGCAAAGCATTTTGCGACAAAAATTTCCCCGGTCGGGGAAGTATACTGTACCAGAGCAAAAAACGACGGTTCGCATGAAAAACGCTGTCATTGCGAGGAGCGAAGCGACGCGGCAATCCGTTCTCCTGTTCAGACATGGATGGCAGCGCCGGGGCCGCGGACCGTATGGGTTCCCGAAGGAGGGATTTTTTGATGAAACGGAAATGGATCTGCACGCTGCTGGCGGCGGCGATGGCGCTGAGTCTGTGCGCCTGCACGGCGGACAAGCCGGCGGAGCCCACGCCCACACCCGAAGCAGCCGTCACGCCCACGCCGGAGCCGGAGGAGATCTACATCGTCCGCATGGACAGCACCCTTTTCCGCTCCAGCCCGGAATCCGGCACGGACAATGTGCTGGGAGCCGTGAACAAGGGCACGGAAGTGGCATTGCTGGATGAGGACGGGGACTTCCTCCAGGTCCGCCTGCCGGACGGACAGGAGGTCTGGATCAGCGGCTGGTATCTGGACGCGAAAGACCCCATCGTCCAGCGTCAGCGGCAGGTGACCGCCCTCCGGGAGAAGATGGCCAGCGAGACCTTCCAGCCCCTGGCGGACGGAGAGGACGGCACCTTCACCTGCATGGCGAACCTGCTCAACTGCCGGGCGGAACCGTCCACGGACTCCACCATTCTCTATCAGGTGTCCTTCGGCACGGTGATGACCGCCGTGGGCAAGGACGGGGAGTTCTATCTCTGCCAGCTGAAGGACGGCAGCGTGGTCTACTGCCACGAGGATTATCTGACCAATGAGGCCACCTATGTGGAGCTGGAGAACGCCGTGGACCTGCGGGTGTATCTGCCCACGCTGGACTTTGAACTGCTGTTCGCCTCCTCCAACAACATCACCGGCGAGGCCATGTACCCCGCCATTCCCCTGCTGGAGACCTCCACTGCCGAGATGCTGGCCAAGGCCCAGGCCATCTTCCGGGAGGACGGCTACTCTATTAAAATCTATGACGCCTACCGGCCCAAATCCGCCCAGTTCAAGCTGTACGATATCGTGAATGACTCCCGGTTCATTGCCGACCCCTACCGGGGCCAGTCCTGGCATCAGCTGGGAAGGGCGGTGGATATGTCCCTGATCGACATGGCCACCGGCAAGGAGCTGGAGATGCCCACCCCCATGCACACCTTCTCCGTGGATGCCGCCCGGTATAACACCGCCGCCTGGAGCGAGGAGGCAAAAAAGAACTCCGATTACATGACGGAGGTCATGACTTCCGTGGGCTTCAACACCATCACCACCGAGTGGTGGCACTTCGAGAACCGGGCGGAGGGCAATTATCTGGACCCGGATCTGGACTACGATACCCTGACCTACAAGCCCGTGTCCGAATATGTGGCTGAGCACAGCGGCAATTAAAGGAGGCAGACCCATGGCAGACGCAATGGAAACCATGCGCACCCGGCGGAGCATCCGGCATTACCGGCCGGACCCGGTGCCCCGGGAGCTGATCGGGCAGGTCATTGAGGCGGGGCTGTATGCCCCCAGCGGGAAAAACGGCCAGTCCACCATCATTCTGGCGGTGACGGACCGGGAGACCCGGGACCAGCTGTCCCGGCTGAACGCGGAGATCATGGAAGCCGAACCGGGCACGGATCCCTTTTACGGCGCCCCGGCGGTGCTGGTGGTGCTGGCGGACAGGAGTTATCCCAACTGGCAGTATGACGGCCCCGTGGTCATGGAGAATCTCCTGCTGGCGGCCCACGCCCTGGGACTGGGTGCCTGCTGGATTCACCGGGCGAAGCAGACCTTTGCCCGCCCCGAAGGACAGGCGATCCTGCAGAAGCTGGGCGTCGAAGGCGACTTTGAGGGCATCGGCAACTGCATCCTCGGCTGGCCCGACGGCGACCTCCCCGCCCCCGCCCCCCGGAAAGACGGCCGGGTGTTCTGGATGGAATGATGTAAAAAAGAGAGAAGGCACGGCCTTCTCTCTTTTTGCTGTTCAAAACGGGCGGAGGAACACCACCTCTCCCCCACAAAGCCTTCCCCTTGGAAAGGGGGCGGAGAGGGCCCTCTCAGTCACGGCTTCGCCGTGACAGCTCCCCCAGAGGGGGGAGCCATGATTGGCGTGGCCAATGTCCCGCCCGCACCGATTGGTATGGGTCGGGCCGGAACGCCAAAACAGCGTGTACCATACGGTACACGCTGTTTGTTTTCTATACACGGATCACCAGCCACAGCAGGGGGAACACGGCCATACAGCCCAGCAGAACCGCCGGGTAAATCCACAGCCGGGGCGGCTGAATCTGCAGCCGTTCCGGGTACTCCGCTTCCAGATACCGGCCCGCCCGGCGCTTCAGGCCCAGGCGCCAGATCACGGTGAGCAGCAACAGGCCCACGGCAAACCCGAAAAGTACCGGGTCCGCAAGGCTCTGCCACCCCCGGAAAGCGGGCAGCTGCTTCAGCAGGGACCACGCCGCGCCGATCCATCCCACATACCACCAGTATTTCATGCTGACGCAGGGCTTCGCCGCGGCCGCATACTCCTCCCGCTCCGCGGGCGGGGGCAGTCCGGCCGGGTCCCGGGCAGAGTAGACATACAGATCGCCCCAGAACACCGTGCCTTTGCACTCCCGGTTTTCCGGGATGTACCGCACCCGGTAATAAATCCGGTGGTCCGTCTCCCGGAGCTTCACGAACGGCCACTGGATCTCCGTCAGGAGCAGGCCCTTCTGTCCGAACCCGTCCAGCCACGCCTCCAGCGCCGCCAGATCAAAGTTGTGGTAGGGCATATATTTGTACATCCGCGCCGCCTCCTGTTCCCGGAATTTCCATACGATCATTATACCAGACCGCCCCCGGGGATGCAAAGGGCAAACCGGGAGCCATGATTGGCGCGGAAGATGTCCGGGGAGGGGCAGGATTTCCTGCCGGAACTGATTGATACGGGTAGGGACGCACCTGTGTGTGCGCCCGTTGTGGGACGGACGGCGGGCCGACACGCAGGTCGGCCCCTACCCGGTGAAATGGGTGCGGTGGAGAACCCTTCCTCCGATGCACAGAGCCTCCCCCGGAGGGGGAGCCGATTTCTCATTCCTGATTCTCAGATGATCGTCCGGCTCTTTACGGGCAGGCCGGTGAGGTAGCGGCGGATCATGTCAAAGGCGTGCTGGGAGGCGTACTGGCGGACATTTTCCCGGTCCCGGCCGGGGATGTTCAGGGTGTCCGTGATGGTGCCCTCCGGGGTGGCAAGGCCCAGGCAGACCGTGCCCACAGGGTGGATGCCGTCCCCCTCCGGGCCGGCCAGCCCGGTGACGGAGATGGCCAGATCGCTGCCGGTCAGTTCCCGGATGTGCTCGCACATCTCTTTTGCCACCGGCTCGCTGACCACATCATAGGTCTCGATGGTTTTGGGATTCACGCCCAGAATCTTTTCCTTCACGCCGTTGGTGTAGCTCACCACGCCGCCCAGGAAATTCCGGGACGCCCCGGGATAGTCGGTGATGCGCTTGGCGATCAGGCCGCCGGTGCAGCTCTCCGCGGCGGAGAGGGTCAGGTTCTTTTCCTGGAGCAGCCGGAGCACGCACTCGTCCAGCCCGTTCAGGTCCACGCCGTAGATCACAT
The DNA here is from genome assembly GCA_022779345.1 of Oscillospiraceae bacterium. Taxonomy (GTDB): domain Bacteria; phylum Bacillota; class Clostridia; order Oscillospirales; family Oscillospiraceae; genus HGM13010. Next base: position 7,797 of record JALFTG010000093.1, read on the forward strand.
CCCCCAGGGTGTCCCGGACGATCTTTTCCGCCGGGGCGATCATGGCCTCCGCCTCCTCCACGGTGTCCGCCTTGGCGGTGATCCGCACCAGACACTCGCAGGCCTTGGCGTAGGGGGCGATGGTGGGGTTGCTCCAGGCGTTCATCATATCCCGGAGCTGGTTTTCCATCTCGCTCTCGCCCATGCCGAAGATCTTATAGTTGTGGCTGACGATGACGCCGCCGGATTTTTCCATGAGATAGGGCAGCGCCCGGTATTTCATCATGTTGAAGCACTCTTTCGGAGGGCCGGGGAGCATGATGACGGTCAGGCCCTCCCGCTCGATGACGCAGCCCGGGGCGCTGCCCCAGTCGTTGATGAGCCGGATGCAGCCTTCCGGCAGCCAGGCCTGCTGCAGATTGTTGGGGGTCATCTCCCGGTGGCGGCGGGCGAAGTAGTCCTTCAGCCGCTCCCCCTCCTCCGGGCAGTAGACCATGGGAAGGCCCAGGGCCTCGGCGATGACATTTTTCGTCAGGTCGTCGCAGGTGGGGCCGAGGCCGCCGGTGGTGATGATGATGTCCGACCGGTCCATGGCGATGGCCATGGCCTGTTTCAGCCGCTCGGGGTTGTCCCCCACCACGGTGTGGTGGAACACATTGATGCCGATGGTGGTGAGCATCTCGGAGATGTCCCGGGCGTCGGTATTGGTGGTGCCGCCCAGGAGCAGCTCCGTGCCCACGGACAGGATTTCCGCCGCATGGGAATTATTCACCGCACTTCACCTTCACTCTCTCGATGCCCCGCACGGCCTCGTCCACCAGACCGTCCACATCCAGGGCCAGCTCCACTTCCTCCAGCTCCGCCACGGTGGGGCGGGTCTTGGGGTGCCGGGGGGTGAACACGGTGCAGCAGTCCTCATAGGGCAGAATGGAGGTGTTGAAGGTGCCGATCTTCCGGGCCACGGTGACGATCTCCTCCTTGTCCATGCCGATCAGGGGCTGGAGGACGGGCAGGGGCGTGACGGCCTGGGTGCAGGCCATGGCCTCCATGGTCTGGCTGGCCACCTGGCCCAGATTTTCCCCGGTGACGATGGCCTTGCAGCCGTTGGCGTCGGCAATCCGGGTGGCGATACGCATCATGAACCGGCGCATGACCAGGGTGAAGTACTCCTCAGGGCATTTGGCCCGGATTTCCTCCTGAATGTGGGTGAAGGGCACGATCTCAATGGTCATGCTGCCGCAGTAGTCCGTGAGCAGTTGGGCCAGCTCGATGACCTTCTGTTTGGCCAGCTCCGAAGTGTACGGGAAGGAGAAGAAATGGACGGGGATCAGCTTCACGCCCCGCTTGGCGATCATATAGGTGCTCACGGGGCTGTCGATGCCGCCGGAGAGCAGGGTCACGGCCCGGCCGTTGGAACCCACCGGCATACCCCCGGCGCCGGGGGTGGGGGCGGCGTGGACATAGGCGGCGTAGTCCCGGATTTCCACATGGACGGTCAGTTCCGGGTTGTGCACATCCACGGCGGTGTCCGGGAAGGCCTCGGCCAGCTCCCCGCCCACATACTGGCTGATCTGGATGCTGGTCATGGGGAAGCTCTTGTCGGACCGCTTCGTCTCCACCTTGAAGCTCTTCGCCGCGCGCATATCGTCCGCCAGATAGGCTTTGGCCAGCGCCACGATGGCGTCCTTGTCCTTCTCGCAGGCGGCCGCCCGGCTCAGGGACACCACGCCGAACACCTTCTGCAGGCTCTCAAAGGCGGCGTCCAGATCCGCCTCATCGTCCTTCGGCTCCACATACACCGTGGACTGGACACAGTACACATCAAATTCCCCCAGCCCTTTCAGCCGCCGGCGGATATTGGACAGCAGCTTCTGCTCAAAGCTGCGTTTATTCAATCCCTTCAGGACGATCTCGCCCTGCTTCAGCAGGATCATATCTTTCATGAAATCCCCTCGCTCATTGTGTAAAAAGTTGTACCTTACAGTATATCGCCTTCTCCGCCCGCCGTCAAACAGAAA
>JALFTG010000020.1 GCA_022779345.1 Oscillospiraceae bacterium
TAGGCCATCATACAAATGTATAAGATGTAGCACAGCGCCGTGGGCATAAACAGGTCCAGCAGATAGAAGACAACACCGCCGCCGATGGCAAAGGCAAAGGACAGCAGATTCTGCCAGTCCGACCGGTTCAGTTCCCGCAGCGGCGGGGCCTCCCCCAGCAGATCGTCCACGGTGACGCCCAGTTCCTTTGCCAGTTTTCCCAGCATGGCTATATCCGGGTAACTGCCGCTTTCCCAGCGGGAGACGGATTTGTTGGACACGCCCAGCCGGTCCGCCAGTTCCTGCTGGGTCAGATGTTTGGCTTTCCGCAGCTGTTTCAGCCGCTCGCCGAATTCCAGTTCGTTCAAATGCAAACCCTCCTTTGGGTGGAAATATAATCTCACCGGCCGGTGATCTGCCCCTATCATAGCGGAAATCCACCGGAAATGCCACCCCATGGTGCGGGAATTGTGTCTCGCACCGCGGGAATCAGGGGAAATCAGGAATGGTTTTATTGCCCTGTCATTCCGAGGCAGGGCATAGCCCTGCCGTGGGAATCCGTTCTTTTTTCTACGGTGCGTGACGCACCGAAAGGGGATGCGGATTGCCGCGTCGCTTCGCTCCTAGCAATGACATGGTGCGTTATTTGACGCATCGGGTTTGGCTCCCCCTCCGGGGGAGCTGGCAGGTTGTCGCCGTGACTGAGAGGGCCCGCATCCGCCTCGCTTCCGCCCGGCCTCTGTTCCACAACGCAAAACCGCCCCCGGACCATACGGTCCGGGGGCGGTGTCTTGAAAATGCTTACCGCAGGACGGCGGCGCAGTCGGTTTCCAGGGTTTTCAGGATGCTCTGCAGGTCCTCGTCCGCCTCGGCGGCGGTGAGGGAGCGGTCGTCGGCCCGGAGAACCAGATTGAAGGCCACGGACTTCTTGCCCTCGGGCACGCCCACGCCTTCGTACACATCGAACAGCGTGACTTCCTTCAGCAGACCCTTGGCGCCCTTGCGGATGGCGGCCTCCAGCTTGCCCACGGTCACGGCCTTGTCGCACACCACGGCGATGTCCCGGCTGACGGAGGGGAAGCGGGGCAGGGGAACATACTGGGGATCGGCGCCCCTGGCGGCCATGAGGCCGTCAAAAGACAGCTCGGCGCAGTAGAACGCGCCGTCCACGCCGTAGTTCTTGCCCACCAGCGGATGAATCTGGCCGAACACGCCCAGGTACTCTCCGCCGGCCCACACCGCGGCGCACCGGCCGGGGTGATAGGAGGGATTGTCGGTGCAGGGCTCGAAATGAACATCCGTCGCCCGGATCACATCCAGCACGGACTCGATGACGCCCTTCATGGTGAAGAAGTCCATGTCCGGGCCGTATGCGCCCAGGGACAGGTACTTGCGCTCGATGGCCAGACCGTCCTCGCCGCCGGGAAGATAGGTGCGGCCCAGTTCATAGAGTCTGGCGCTCTTGTTCCGGAAGTTGTAGTTCCGGGTCAGAATCTCCAGCATGGAGGGGAGCACCGTGGTGCGCATGATGGAGGTGTCCTCGCCCAGGGGGTTCAGGATTTTGAAGGACTCCCGGCGGGGATCGTCGGCGGCCCAGCGGATTTTGTCATAGTAGGTGGGGGAGATGAAGGAGTAGGTGATGATCTCGTCATACCCGCAGGCCCGGCACACGCTGCCCAGGGTCTGCTCCAGCAGCTGGGACTCGGAGTAGCCGCCCTGGGTGGTCTGGCCCCGCATGAGGGTGCAGGGAATGTTGTTGTACCCGTGGAACCGGGCAACTTCCTCCGCCAGATCGGCCATTTCCTTCACATCGCCCCGCCAGGAGGGGACGGTGACGGTTCTGCCGTCCACGGTGAAGTCCAGCTTCCGCAGGATGCGGACCATCTCGTCCTCGGCCACATCCGTGCCCAGCAGGGCGTTGATCCGCTCCGGCTCCAGGGGGATGACCGTGGGATCGGGGACTGCGTTCACCACATCGATTACGCCGTCCACCACTTCACCGGCGCCCAGCAGCTCCACCAGCTCACAGGCACGGTTCACGGCGGGCAGGGTGTTCATCGGGTCCAGACCCTTTTCGAACTTGGCGGACGCCTCGGTCCGCATACCCAGGGCCAGGGCGCCCTTGCGGATGCAGGTGCCGTCAAAGTTGGCGGACTCGAACACCACATCCACGGTGTCGTCCACGATCTCGCTGTTCTCGCCGCCCATGATGCCCGCCAGGCCCACGGCCCGGGTCTCATCGGCGATGACCAGGTGGTTGGCGGTCAGTTTCCGCACATTGCCGTCCAGAGTGGTCAGCTCCTCGCCTTCCTCTGCCCGGCGGACAATAATTCTGCCGCCCTTCACATACCGGTAGTCAAAAGCGTGCATGGGCTGGCCGTATTCCAGCATCACATAGTTGGTGATGTCCACGATGTTGTTGATGGGGCGCACGCCCATGGCCCGCAGCCGCTCCCGCATCCACTTGGGGGAGGGGGCGATCTTCACATTCCGCACCATGCGGGCGGTGTACCGGGGGCACAGGTCGGCAGCGGGGGTCTGCACATCCAGCAGCTCCGTCAGCACGCCGTCGGCGCCGCCCTTCACCACCGACTCATGGAGCCGCAGCTCCGTGCCAAAGGTGGCGGCGGCCTCCCGGGCCAGACCGATGACGCTCAGGCAGTCGGGCCGGTTGGGGGTGATCTCAAACTCCACCACATGGTCGTCCAGACCCACGGCGGTGCGGATGTCCTCGCCCACGGTCAGACCGGTCAGTTCGGGATCGTCGGACAGGATCCAGATGCCCTCCTCATAGGCTGCGGGGAAATCCCGCTGGTCCAGGCCCAGCTCCTTGAAGGAGCACAGCATGCCGTTGGACACCTCGCCCCGGAGCTTGCCCTTCTCGATCTTCACGCCGCCGGGCAGGGTGGACTTGTGTTTGGCCACGGGGACCAGGTCGCCCTCTTTCACATTCTGGGCGCCGGTGACGATCTGGGTGGGTTCCCCATCGCCCACATCCACCTGGCAGACCCACATATGGTCGGAATTTTCATGGCGTTTCATGGTGAGCACCTTGCCCACCACCACATTGGTGATCTCCGCGCCCTGATCCTCGGTGACCTCCACCTTGGAGCCGGACAGGGTCATGGCCTCGGCGAACTCTCTGTCGGAGGCATCAACAGTGACAAACTCATTCAGCCACTTTCTGCTTAAATTCATATATCAAAACCCCTTCATTCTGAAATTGTAGGGGCGCACCTGTGTGCGCCCGCGGGCCGACACATAGGTCGGCCCCTACAGGATTGCAATTAGAACTGTTCCAGGAACCGGACATCGTTTTCGAAGATCAGGCGCAGGTCGGCGATCTTGAACCGGCGCATGGCCAGACGCTCCAGACCCATGCCGAAGGCCCAGCCGGAATACTCGTTGGGATCGATGCCCGCCATACGCAGCACATTGGGATGGATCATGCCGGCGCCCAGCACCTCGATCCAGCCCTCGCCCTTGCAGGTGGGGCAGCCCTTGCCGCCGCATTTGTGGCACTGCACATCCATCTCGCAGCTGGGCTCGGTGAAGGGGAAGTGGTGGGGGCGGAAGCGGGTGACGGTGCCCTCGCCGAACAGCTTCTCCATGACGGCGTTCAGGGTGCCCTTCAGGTCCGCCATGGTGACATTTTTATCGATGACCATGCCCTCCACCTGATGGAACATGGGGGAGTGGGTGGCGTCCACCTCGTCCTTCCGGTACACACGGCCGGGGGCGATGATGCGGATGGGCAGGGGCATGGAGTCCATGGCCCGCACCTGCATGGGGGAAGTCTGGCTGCGGAGCATGACCCGGCTGTCCTCATCAAAATAGAAGGTGTCGGACCAGTCCCGGGAGGGATGACCCTCCTCGGCGTTCAGGCGGTCAAAGTTCAGCTCGGCCAGTTCGATTTCCGGGCCATCCAGCACGGTGAAGCCCATGCCCACGAAGATGTCCTTGATCTCGTCCAGAGCCAGGTACATGGGGTGCTTGTGGCCGATTTTCTGCTCCTTGCCGGGCATGGTCACATCCAGGGCTTCCTGCTGCAGACGCACTTCCAGCATCTTTTCCGCGATCTCCTGCTTTTTGCCGTCCAGCTTCTGCTCCAGTTCGGCGCGGATCTCGTTGGCCAGCTGACCCATGACGGGCCGCTCCTCGGCGGACAGCTTGCCCATCTGCTTCAGCAGGTTGGTGAGCTCGCCCTTCTTGCCCAGATATTTCACCCGGATGCTGTCCAGAGCCGCCGCGTCCTCCACGGCCTTCAGTTCTGCCAGCGCCTGTTCTCTCAGGTCTGCCAAGCGTTGTTTCATGTTATCTTCTCCTTTTCGGTTGTTGACGGATTTGTCCGGGCGGCAGGCAACAAAAAAAGCCTTCCTCCCCACAAGGGGACGAAAGCTCACTTCCGCGGTACCACCCACATTCGGCCCGGGCCGGGCCGCACTCATGCCGGATAACGGACGGCGCCGCCGGGGATTGGCCGGAACTCACGGGCGAACCAAGCAGTGCTTGCCCACAGGATGCTTGCAGCCGGTGGCATCCATTCTCTGTCGTGGCAGTATCCCGCTATTTTCCCGATCACGGTTTTTTACGGTATAACGACACATTTATAGCACACTCC
>JALFTG010000072.1 GCA_022779345.1 Oscillospiraceae bacterium
GACTATTACTACGATATGCTCCTCAGCTTCGGGGATCAATGCGAGTGTCTGGAGCCCCGGCATGTCCGGGAGGAAATGAAGCGCAGGATACAGAGGCTGTCCGCCTTATATGAGGATCAGAACCGTGTGATTGGATGACCGACCGGATCTGGATGTTCATCTGATCCGGTGTATGCGGATCTGTATTCCCCATTCCAACATCACTTCGCCGCAAGCGGTATCCCGCCTGCGGCGGTTTTTTATGCGCCGTGATTGCCGGTTGAACCTGACTTCTCATTGAACGGTAATCTCATGTAAAAAACAACCGGCGTGGCTTTTGCCACGCCGGTTGTTTTTATGTTTCCGAACAATCGTCATTTGGAAGCCGGACTGCTGAAATGGCGGTAGATCTGCATGGCAATGATCAGGCGCTTTGCGTCCTCCGGTTTGTCAGGATCGCAGGAGAGGATTTTCTTGATCTTCTCCAGCCGGTATTTCAGCGTTCCCCGGTCGATATACAGTGCACTGGCGGCCTGGGTGTAATTCCCTGCGCAGTCCAGGTAGCTCTCCAGCGTTTCAGAATATCGGGTGTTGTTCTCCCGGTCATATTCCACCAGACGGGAAATATCCGACAGGAGGAACATCTTTCCGCCCAGCTGGGCTGTGGCTCCGGCAAGGATCATGTCGGAAAACCGGTCCTCGGCAAGATAGACCCGCTCCGTCGGGACAGACAGCTCGTAGTCCAGGAGTGCGGATGCCTGGCGGATATACACCGCCCGGTCATTCAGATCGTCAAAGACCCGGGAGACTGCACAGACGAGATGTCTGGACGCACAATAATCTTCCAGCGAACTGCACAGCACCGCATTGGCTCCCACCCTGTCCCCATCCAGGCCGAAGATCAGCGCCAGGAGCCGGGAACCATCCTTTACATAAAAGCAGTTGGGAATAAACCGGGACAGGGGCGTCCCCTCTTTTTCGGAGACAGCGGCATCCGGCTCCGCAGGCCGGAACACGGCGACCGCAAACCTCTGCCGGAAAATCATTCCTGACAGGGAATAGTCCTGCAGGTAGGTATCAATAAAGCTGTTGATCTCTGCCGTATTCTCCCGGAGCAGCAGGTACCGGGCTATGATCTGGTTCCGGAAGTTCAGCGTATAGCCGTTTCCCTGATCCGGATAGAGATAATGGTACACCCTCGCCAGAGACCGGCCGAGGCTTTCGGCAAATTCCTGGTCCAGCGGCGGGCAATAGTGGATGATAATCGCCCCGGAGAGGACGGCCGCCGGGGTGAACAGCGGGCAGAGCAGCCGGTCATAACCGTGTAGCCGCTCATGGACACATTTGCCGTTCCCGGAAAACAGATTGGCCACCGCCCGGGCCGGGAAAGTATTGAACTGCCGCTTCGTCTCCAGTGCGGCGGCACCGAACAGCAGTCTGCCGTCCGTATTGATCACATAAATATCCAGAGAAAATGTCTCTGTCAGGCGCTCCAGGAGAGGCTGCAACCCCTCCTGCCGGGTGAGTGAGTCGAAGATGACCGCATTGACTGCGGTGTTTTCAAAATCCGCCATTGTTGTCTCCTTCCCCGCTCATTCAGCAGCCCCGCCCTGACCGGATATATATATATATATATATATATCGAGCCCCATCTGCAGATCCACGGGACACAGCGCCGGATCCCGGCCGATCAGTGCGCTGATCTTCTCCAGCCGGTTGGCAACCGTGGCCTTATGCTGCCCCAATGCCTGCCCGGTGAGGGATTTCCTGCGTGCACAGCGCAGCCAGGTTTCCAGCGTTTTGGCGTACTCACTCCCGTGCCGGGCGTCCTCCTCCATCAGGCATTGAACTTCCGGCATGGTGCAGACCTCCCGACCGAAATAGTCCAGCGCCGCCTGGTCAATGATATCGCAATACTTGTCATAAAACGAATAGATTCCCGGGCCTTTCCCGGACCGGATGCCAGCGGTCAGGGCCAGCAGGGCCTGCTCCCGGTGGATCGGGAGATCCGCCAGCGACCGGAAATCATCAGACTGGCCGATGGAAAGCCCATACTTTTCTGAAAGCGCCTGCAGATCCTCCAGACACGCAGCCCGTGCCTGCACAGACCCCATCCCGCCGTACAGCAGATACAGCAGTCCGTCATCGTTCTGCACGCCGAGAATCCGGTAGCCCCGGGCCTCCAGGAAGGTCTTGACATACTGCAGGGTCGCTGTGCGGGCCTGAGTGCAGGATACAACAAAAAAGATATAATCCCCGCCGAACCCGGCCTGCAGCTCCGCTGCCTGGTTCTGAGAAATCAGGTTGGATAATACAATGGATTGATTCCTGCGATCGTTTCTGGCGTTCCGGGTCCGGATGCACGAAATGGTGCGGATGAGCATATCCGCCGCCTGGATCACCTGTGCGGGATCGGCATCCTCGATCATGATTCCGCAGTAGCCGAACAGCTGGTCCTCCACCATCACCGGACCGCAGGCCTGATCGTATCCGTAACAGGTGCCTTCATTGAAGATCGAGGCACTTTTATGGTTGAGCATCATTTCCTGAGAGTCCAGATAATCGTATTTCTCGATGGCTTCCGTACTGGCCGCCCCCTGCTTTGCCATCCACTCCCAGTGGGGGAAATAAAAGGGGCGGGGAAATGTATAGGCGATGATGGAAAACGACGGATCAATCAAAATAATCGGCAGGTGGATCACCTCATACACGCTGTCCAGCAGGGGCTGAATTTCCGTGCCCTCCATGATCGCCTCCAGCATCTGTGCCTGAATCGACGCAAGGGGCAGTTCCCTCATACAATACATCTCCCTCCCGAAAATTACCTGTCTTATTGACATAATAGGGGATGCATGACCGGGGTGTCAAGGGTATTTTCCAAAAACGGGAAAAATTTGATAGTTTTTTCACACTTTGAGAATTTTGGCAGTTCTGACGGCAAACCCTTGAAAATTAAGGTTTTTTGTATCGCAAGTTTTACAAAACGGCAAAAGCCCGCTTCCGGCTTTCCCGTTTTTTCAATATGCAGGCAGCGGCCCGAATGATATTTTATTGTCAGAGTTAAGAAACACACCAACCCACTCCAAAATCATCATATTCAGGAAAGGAAGAACAGTATGGAACTCAATCTGAAAGACAAGGTCGTATTGATCACTGGCGCCACCGGCGGAATCGGCGAAGCGCTGTGCCGCAGATTCGCGGCGGAGGGCTGCAGGCTGGCCATCGCTTCCACCAGTCAGGCAAAACTGGATGCTCTGATCCCCACTCTGGGGCTGGCGGCTGACCGGGTGAAGGGCTTCGTGTGCGATGTGACCGTGGAAGATCAGGTCAAGGCCTATGTGGACGGCGCCGCGGCAGCGTTCGGCGGCATCGACATCGTGATCCCCAACGCCGGGTATGAAGGCGAATACCAGCTGATCCAGGATGTGACCATGGAGTCCTACATGAAGGTCTACAGCGTCAAT
>JALFTG010000082.1 GCA_022779345.1 Oscillospiraceae bacterium
TCAACGGCTTCCTTGTTCTCGACCTTTGCATAGTCCTTGTAGTCAGCAGCCTTATCCACTGCGAAAGCGGAAACGCTCAGAGTCAGGACCATAGCGAGGACCAGAACGAGGCACAGAGCCTTTTTCAGAGTTCTCATATGAAACTCCTCCTTCATAGTAGTATCCCGGAATCGTCCGGGACCCGATTTATGTACGCACTCGGCAGATCGGATATCCTGAGCCATCTGCCGAATGAGGTACATCGCTTTCCATCAGCCGGAGTCGCAGATTCTGCACACGGAAGCACCGTTTCGGATACCCCGGCTAATTTACGATTGCATATTATCACATGGTTTTTTTCTTTGCAAGCCCCCCGGGGCCTGTGTAATCTAAGTGTAACATTGCCCCGGAGCACCGGTCAGATCAGGCCGTATTTGCTCCTGATCCGCTCCAGCTTGTTCAGAACAGGCTCTGTTCCGAACCACAGGAATCCCGCCGTGGCCCCGGCGTGGACGCAGTCCATGGGCAGACCCGTGAGCAGATACGAGCCGATGATCCCCCGGTTCAGCTCCCCCGCCCACATGAGGGCGGAGGCCGTGTTCATGATGCCGCCGTAGATCACCACCGCCGTCACTGCCCCGAACAGGCACAGCACGCCCCGGCGCCGGGGCAGTCCCCCCCGCCGGAAGAGCAGACCTGCCAGAAACCCGATGATGCCCATGGCGAACATCTGCCAGGGGGTCCAGGGTCCCTGGGAAAACAGCACATTGGAGGCCAGCATGGTCACGGCCCCCACCAGAAAGCCCGTCTCACCTCCCAGCGCCACCCCGGCCAGGATGGTCAGGGCCAGCACGGGCTTGCATTCCGGCAGCATGAAAAATGCCGCCCGGCCTGCCACGCCCAGGGCGCACAGCGCCGCAATGAGCGCCAGCTCCCGGGCCTGGGGCCTGCGCCCCTCGAAGATCAGGAAAAAGGGCAGCATACACTCCGCCAGCACCAGCAGGGCCGTCAGGTAATACCGCCGGGAATGGAACACCGTCTCCCCCAGATACAGGGTCAGCGGGATCAGCAGCAGGATCAGCACCGCTGACGCCATCGTCCGCCGGGGAATCTTTTTCCGCTCCGGTACGGGGGCGGGCTGATCTTCCGGGACGGCAGGTTCCGGCTCCGGCAGTTTTTCCGGCGGTTCCGGTTCCCTGCCGCCGCACAGGACGATCAGGTCCTCCGCCGTCACGGCCTCCGGCGCCACCGTCCGGGCCATCCGGTTGGCGGCGGTAGTATAGAAACTGTTCCCGGAGAAAAATTCCCGGGGCGTCCCCTCCGTGACGGTCTGGCCGTCAAACAGCAGGGCGCACCGGTGGGCATACCGGGCGCAGAACTCCACATCGTGGCTCACCAGCAGGATGCTCACCCCCCGGCGGGCCAGCTGCGCCAGCAGTTCCCCCAGCCGGGCTTTGAACGCCCCGTCCAGCCCTTTGGTGGGCTCGTCCAGCAACAGGATATCCGCTCCCGCAGACAGAACCCTGGCCAGGGCCAACCGCTGACGCTCGCCTCCCGACAGGTCGGCGGGATTCCGGTCCGCCAGCTGGTCCAGACCGCACAGGCGGATCAGGTCCTCCGGCGCCCCCGCCAGTTCCTCCCGGACGGTCTTTCTCACGAACAGCGCTCCCGGATTCTGGGGCAGCAGCACCGCCCGGCCCCGGCACGCCACGGTGCCCCGGATGGGCCGCTGGGCGCCGGACAGCAGTTTCAGCGTGGTGGTCTTGCCGGTGCCGTTGCCGCCCAGCAGGGCCAGAACTTCTCCCCGCCGGAGGGACAAGTCCAGCCCCTTCACCACATCGCTCCCGTCCCGGTCATACCGGAACCAGACCCCCTCCGCTTCCAGCACCGCCTCCGGCGGGTACGCCCGCACCGGTTCCTCCGGCAGGGCGTGCAGCGGATGCCCGGCAGCGAAATGCTCCAGCCAGTCCCGGCCCTCCCGGACGGTGACGGGACAGGCATCGTCCGTGTCCGCCGCCGCCCAGACGCGCATGGGCACGGGCATGGCCCGGAACATGGGGTGGTTCCCGGCCTTCAGGGTCTGCCCAACCGCTGCAGGCGTTCCGGTGCACAGCACCCGCCCCCGGTCCAGCACCGCCACGGTGTCCGCCAGCGGGAACACCTCCTCCAGCCGGTGCTCCGTCAGGATCACGGTGGTGCCCAGTTCCCGGTGGATGCGCCCCACCATGGCCAGAAAGTCCGACGCCGCGATGGGGTCCAGCTGGGCGGTGGGCTCGTCCAGGATCAGCACCTCCGGCCGGAGGATCATCACCGCCGCCAGATTCAGCAGCTGCTTCTGTCCCCCGGACAGGGAGGCCGTGTCCCGGTCATACCAGGTCTGGATGCCGAAAAAGGACGCCATCTCCGCCGTCCGGCGGCGGATGATGGCGCTGTCCATGCCCAGACTCTCCGCACCGAAGGCCAGCTCGTGCCATACCTTGTCCGTGACGATCTGATTCTCCGGGTCCTGCTGCACAAAGCCGATCCGGGCCGCCTGGTCCTGCCGGGACAGATCTGTCAAAGGTCTGCCGCCGAACAGAATCTTCCCGGACCGGACGCCGTGTGGCGTCAGGGCGGGCTTCAGCTGCCGGAGCAGGGTGCTTTTTCCGCTGCCGGACGGGCCGCACAGCACCAGAAAGCTCCCCCGCTCCACGGTCAGGTTCACCCCGTCCAGGGCCTTCCCTGTCCCGCCGGGATAGGCAAAGCTCAGATCCCGGAGTGCAAACGCTTCCATTGCACCGCCTCCCATCCGTTCAGAATCACCGGGGTCAGACACAGGGCCAGATACACGATCTGTCCGCTCACGGGCAGCACCCCGGTCAGGCTGCCCCGGACGGTGGGGTAATACCGCCAGTCCATTGCCCCGGACGCGGCGCAGGACAGGAGAAACACCCCCGCCAGTCCCAGCCACAGCAGCAGTCCCCGGTCCCGGTCCGTCAGGCGGTACACGGTGTAGGCCGTACGCCCCGGCAGGCCCCAGCCCCGGCTTTTCATGCTGTCCGCCGTATCCATTGCGTTTTCCATACTCCAGCTCACCATGGCCGACAGCACCGCCGCCAGTTCCCGGAGCCGGGCAATCAAGCCCTCCTGCCCCGCCGGTGCCAGACACCGCCTTGCCGCCCGCGCCTCCCGGAACCGGGCCGCGAACCGGGGCACAAACCGCACGGTCATGGACAGAACCAGCCCCAGGGCCGGGGCGATGCGGCCGAACAGATACACAAATTTGTCCGTGGTCAAAACCGCCGTCACGCAGGAAAACCACAGCAGCGCCGCCAGCAGCATCCCGGAGGCCGCCAGGCCGTACAGGATGCTCTCCAGCGTCAGGGGATTGCCCCCGGGCAGATACATTATAAATGTAACCCCGGCATGGTTGAAGGCGGGATTGACTACCGCCGCCAGCAGTGCCATGGGCAGCAGGCATTTCATGCTCCGTTTCACCGCACCGGCGCCATTCAGCTGTACTGCGTACACCGCCGCCGAAACAATAGACACTGCCAGACTCACCGGATGCATCAGAAACATGGTAAATCCCAGCACCAGGGCAAAATACAGGAAATTCACCGCCGGGTGGCATCGGTCAAAGCTGTCCCGGTACTTCATATGCCGTCGCCCACATCCCGGCCCAGATCGCAGGTGTAGACCCAGCAGATCACATCCCCGTCCTCCAGGCGGTACTGGCTGCACCCGTAATTGGGGAACACCCCGTTCACAGAGTACATCCAGCCCGACAGCTGGCCTACATCCATCTCGTACAGATTGCCGATGCCCTCGATATAGGCGCTGTCATACACCGGGGTGTCCGTGTACTCCATGTGAATCTTCTCTTCCCGGCACACCCGCTGGAGGATGTCAAACACGCTCTCCCCGGCTGTGAATTCCACCGTCACGGCAGGCAGAATCCAGCCGTCCGCCGGAACCAGCTCCCATTTGTCCGGGTCGCATTCCTCCGGGTGATCCAGAATCGTGGCGCAGCTGATGGAGATGGTGCAGGTGGTCTGCACTGTCTCCGGTGCCGTGGGTTCCGGGGCCGGCGTGGATTCCCTGGATACCTCCGGGGCAGGCGTGGGGGTGGGGGCGGGGGTGGATGCCGGTTCCATGGATGCGGACGGTGCGGGCATGGGCGCCGGAGTCACTTCCGGTGTCTCCGACCCGCCGCCGCAGCCGCTCAGCAGCAGCGCCGCAATCAGCACCAGGCATAAAAGCCGGGCAATTCCCTTCTCTGTTCTCATCATATCTCCTTACCGGGTCATTGCCCGGGCCATGGCGGCCCGGACAAGCTCCATCAGTTCTTTCACGGACACCATTATGGCATCCGGTGCGGTCATGCGGTACAGGCTGGACTGTCCGTTCTCCGCCCGGCGGACCGCCGCCAGAGCGTAAAACGCCTGCTCTGTGGCCATCTGGTTGCTCCCGGACTCCGCCAGCGAGTGCCGGAAGCTGCCGTCAGAAAGAGCATAGGCCATCAGGCCGTCCATGGCCGTGCAGCCGTTTTTCACGAACCGGCCGTCCGACAGTTCCAGCCCCAGCTCGCACAGGGCCACCACCACCTGGGCGGTGCATTCGCAGCTGCCGAAACCGCCGTCAGCCCCCTGTTGGGCGCTCAGAAAGTCCAGCCCCCGGTCCACGGCCATCTGTACCGCCGGCTGCTCCCGGTATTTGGCCAGCGCCTGCAGGACCATGGCGGTGATGTCCATGTCCGCCCCGCCGCCCTCTGTCAGACTCCAGCCGCCATCAGAGCACTGCCGGTCCACCAGCAGATCCACATACGCCTGCCGGACCTCCCCGGCGGGATAATCCCCGGCATCCAGAGCCAGCAGCGCCCAGACGGGACCGTTCAGTCCCTGCCAGATCACCTTGTCATACTCCAGCAGCGGCGCCGTCAGATCGTACCCCGCCACATCCCGGGGGTCGGCGCCGATGGCGGTCAGCGCCAGCACCACCCGGGCATATTCCGTATATTTTTTCGTGTGCAGCACGCCGTCCCGGCCGGACACATAGGACGCCACCGTCTCCTGGTAGCGGTCCAGCCAGCCCTCCGGCAGTTCCGTGCCGCTGCGGGCCAGACCCAGCACCAGCCACTCCCCGCCGACAGACCCCACCTGGGGGTCCGGTACGGCGGTGAGCAGATACCCGGCCGTAGCCGCCAGCGCCCGATCCGTGTCATGGTCCCATGCCCCGGCGGGCAGGGCCGTGCCGGTCACCAGAATGACGGCCAGCAGCACACTGATCAGCCGCCGCTTCATGCCGTCTCCAGCCACCGGGAGAGGATCACTGCCATCTGGGCACGGGTGGCGGTCTCACCGGGGGACAGCGCAGCGGCGGAGGTGCCGCAGATCAGGCCCTTGTCCACAGCCCAGGCCATGGCTTCCGCCGCCCAGGGGGACACTTCCCCGCTGTCGGCAAAGCCGCTCAGACCGGTGCCGGCAGTTCCGTCCAGACCCTGCAGCCCGGCATAGCGGTACAGGAATACCGCCAGCTGCTCCCGGGTCACGGGATCGGCAGTACCCAGCACGCCGTCACCATAGCCGGTGAGGATGCCGTTTTCCACGGCCCAGGCCACCGGATCGCCGCCGTCGCCGCCGCTCAGCCGGTACAGCGCCGTCACGATGGTCAGCCGGTCAGCGGAATCATCCGGTGCGAACAGAGTTTCCGCCGCCGGGTCCATCAGTCCCAGGGCGCAGACCGTGTCAACGGCAGACGCCGCCCAATGTTCCGCCATGTCGGTGAAAACGGGTGCGGCGGTTTCGGGGCCCATGGTCTGCTCGTCCCGGGCCGTATCCTGGGTGTAATCCGTCACATAATACCAGACAACCGCATCGCCGTCCGAAACGGCACAATCATTCATTCCCACAGCCGGTGCCACACCATTGACCATGTATTTCCATCCGGAATTGGGTCCGGCATCAAATTCACTCCATGTAGTGCCATTGTAAGTGATGGAAGCAATATAGCCGTTGCGGTTCTCATAGGAAAATCCGGTTTCCCGGGCTGCCCGGAAGAACACATCGGCCACGGAAGCCCCTGTGCTGACAGTCACATCCCGCAGTTCCACCCAGGTGCTCCCTTGCGTTTGCAGAGTGAACGATACGGTGATGGTCTGGGGATCTGGAGAGATCTCCCCGCCGCCGGACGCACCGGAATCCGCCGTTGCGGTCGTGGGCAGCTTCGTACCGTCCGAAAAATCGAAGACATTGTAAGCATCAGCCCCGTCAGCCAGCGCACAGAGGGCGACGGCGGCCAGGAATCCCTGTTTCTCCGCATAGTCGTTGCCGAAGCTGCCGTTGCTGAACAGCCCCAGCAGATGATCCGCCGCGCTCAGACCGTTTTTCACGAACCGGGCGTCAGAAGCCGGATCGATTCCCAGCGCCGACAGTGCCAGGATGACCATGGCATCGCTGTTGACATTGCCGTAGCCGCCGTCGGCCTCCTGCTTGTCCGACAAAACCGCAACCGCCTGATCCACAGCGGCTTTGACAGCGGAATTGCTGTCATAATAAGGCGCCAGTCCCTGCAGCACCATGGCTGTGGTGTCGACACCCCAGACGGTGCTCCAGCCGCCGGTTTCCTCGGCGTTTTCCAGCAGAAACGCGATGATTTCCGCTTCCAGCGCATCGGTTTCCCAGACTCCCTGATTGCAGGCCAGCAGGACATAGGGCGGAACCGTGAGCCACGCCCAGCTGCCGGTTTTCTCTGACGCCACATCCACCTGCTTCAGCAGTTCCACAGCATTCAGCCGGGTCCCGTCCGCCGCGGTGATATCCGCAGGGTCCAGCCCCAGCGCCGAGAGCGCGTTGATGGCATTGGCCAGACAGTTGGAGCTGGCGGGATTCTCCCCAATCTCCTGCACGACGGTATCAACAATGGTCTGCTTCGCCGTATCGGTCAGAGCATTTTCCGTCCCGCCGGTCAGCGCGGCATAGCTGCTCATTCCGGCAGCCCACCACCAGTCGCCGACGACATCTGTATGTGCTGCGGCGATGGTGTCCGCAATGGTTCTCCAGGTGTTGTCCGCTCCGGTGGGCCGGTTCTGGCCGCCCTCCTCTAAGTCAAACCGGACGGCATACAGAAGCCGGGAATTCCAGCCACTGTCATAGGGGGTCTGCACCCGGACATATTCCGGGAATCCGCCGGAAACGGCCGCTGTCGTCCGGCCGGTGGTTCCGTCCCCGTATTCCCCGTAGGATGCCGTATAATTTCCGCCCGCATCATATCCGTACGCCAGTCGCGGGGCGTCAAAGGTCAGCGTCACGCTGTCGATGCCTGCTGGCACGGTGATCACATACAGATCCGCCGTCTGTTCTGTGACAGAGACCGGATTCCAGTCGGCATCGTATTCGGTCACGGTGTAGACATACGCTGTGTCGGATTTCACAACCGTCAGTGCCGTTTCTCCGGCAGCAGCCGTAAATGGTGCATCCTCCGCCAGTACCGGGCCCGGCAGCAGGCCTGTCACCAGTACCAGCGCCATCAGCAGGGACAGGATTCGTTTTTTCATGGAAAAGCCTCCTTTTCTCGTTGTTATGTGATCGCCCGCAGGGGGCGTTGAACAGAGTCAGCCGGCTTTTCACAGGAAAAAAGCGGGTGCCGCCGGCATCCGCTTTTGTCCATGACAAATAAAGCGGCGGCATCTTCTGATACCACCGCTTTCAAGGCTCGAAAACAAGCCCCCCTTGGGAGGCTGTCATCCGTTTGTAGGTCTTCTGACTGACATGTCCAGACGGCTCTCCGCCGTCAGCGCGCCGCCCCCGCCTTCCCAGCCTGCGCCAGTGACCCGCTTTCGCGGAAAGGGGAAGCGCTCCATGCTTACAGCACAGCACGCCGGGCCGCTGGCCCGTTTCGCCTGCCGTGTTCAGGTTTCGCACCTGATTCCCTTGTTCAGCTCAAACAAGAATGCGTGTCCCGCCCGGAACAGACGGGGTCGCGCATTTGCCACAAAAGCCGGAGCAAATATGCTGTTGTAGGGAAAAATCCCCACCGACAGCATACACGCTTTTCCGACTTCTGTCAATTTATTTCAGGAATTCCAGCACGGCCCGGGCCACTTCCGCCGCCGTCTCCTCATCCAGATAGGGGTGCATGGGCAGGGACAGCACCGTGCCGCACAGGCACTCGGTGTTGGGGCAGGGCACATACTGCCGGCCGCCTGCAAAGGCCGTCTGGCTGTGCATGGGTTTGGGATAGTACACCATGGAGGGGATGCCCTTCGCCTTCAGCGCCGCCTGCAGGCCGTCCCGGGTCTCCCGGTCGGGCAGACGCAGGGTGTACTGGGCCCAGGAGGACAAATAGCCCTCCGGCACCACCGGGGTATGCAGTCCCGAAAGCAGCCGGTCATAGGTCCGGGCCGCCCGGTTCACCGCCTCCAGCTCCGTCTGCTCGAAAGCGTCCAGCTTCACTTCCAGCACTGCCGCCTGCACGGCATCCAGCCGGGAGTTCATGCCGATACGCACATTGTCGTACTTGTCCGTGCCCTTGCCGTGGACACACAGGGAGCGAACCATGGCCGCTGTCTCATCGTCGTTGGTGAACACAGCGCCGCCGTCCCCGTAGCACCCCAGGGGCTTGGCCGGGAAGAAGGAGGTGCAGGCCCCGTCGCCGAAGCTGCAGGCCCGCCTGTCGCCGATGCGGCCGCCGAAGCCCTGGGCCGCATCCTCCAGGACCTTCAGCCCGTACTGCTTCGCCACCGGCTCGACGGCCGGATAGTCCGCGGGCAGACCGTACAGGTCCACGGTGATGACCGCTTTGGGCGTCAGCACGCCCTCGTCCAGCACCGCCCGGACGGCGGCCTCCAGACTGCCGGCAGAGGCGTTGAAGGTGTCGGGACACACATCGTAAAACACCGGGGTCGCCCCCACGAAGGCCACCGCCTCGCCGGAGGCAAAGAAGGTGAAGTCCGGAACGAACACAGCGTCCCCGGGGCCGATGCCCCAGGCCATGAGCATGAGCTGCAGTGCGTCCGTGCCATTGCCGCAGGTGACGCAGTGCTTCACCCCGGCATAGGCCGCCAGCCGCTCTTCCAGGGCCTTCACCCGCGCCCCGCCGATGAATCCGGCAGAGGCCACTGTTTCCAGAATGGCGGCATCCATCTCAGGCTTCAGCACCTGATACTGCCGCTTCAGATCACGAAATTCCATACTGTCTCCTTATCCGTTCCGTGTGATGATCTCTACCACCAGACCTACGATCAGCGCCGCCATGGGCAGCCAGGAAGCCGCCTTCCGGAACCGCTCATACCCCCGGAGCAGGTCCATCACCTCTTTGGGGTAGGGGATGCCGCTTCCGTCCACAGGGTCCCCTTCCCGGAGCAGCCGCTCAAAGCTGCCGGGGCTGAGGTCCCGGATGATGTAGTAGGTCGCTTCTTTGTATTTCCCGGTCAGCACGGACCCCAGCAGCCCCAGCACCAGAACAGGCAGCAGAATCAGGAGCTGCTTCTCCGAGCGGGCAGCGGCCAGCGTGACCACCACACCCAGCAAAACAGCGATGACCAGGATCAGTTTGTATTGCTTCAGCTTGTTCATCTGCCCACCTGCTCCAGTCCGTTCTCCGTCTCCCGGTACGCCCGGCCGCACGCAGGGCAGCCCAGGTCATCGGGCAGAATCTGTCCGCATTCGCACACCCAGCCCTTTCGCCGGGCGGGCACGCCCAGCATCAGCGCGTGGGCAGGTACATCCCCGGTCACCACCGCGCCGGCGCCGATCAGGGCGCACTCCCCGATGGTGTGGCCGCACACCACGGTGGCGTTTGCACCGATGGAGGCGCCTTTCTTCACCAGGGTGGGCAGATAGCCCGCCCGGCCCTTGGGATACCGGGCCCGGGGGGTCAGATCATTGGTAAACACACAGCTGGGACCGCAGAACACCCCGTCCTCCAGGGTCACGCCCTCATACAGGGACACATTGTTCTGAATCTTCACCTGATCGCCGATGGTCACATGGTTGGACACATTCACATTCTGCCCCAGGGAGCAGTTTTTCCCGATGCGGGCGCCGGACTGGATGTGGCAGAAATGCCAGATCTTTGTGCCCTCCCCGATGCGGACATCCTCGTCCACATAACTGCTTTCATGCACAAAATAGTTCATTGATCAAACCGCCCCGCATAGTCGATGGTTGCGCCCTCTTTCAGGGGCAGGTCCACGGGCAGGCCCGTGGCTGCGGACTGATAGATGGCAAGGATCAGCTCGATGGCCCGGCGGCCGTCCTCAGCGGACACGCAGGGGGCCCGGCCGGTCTGAATGGCGTCGATCATATCCTCATAGATACGGGTATGGCCCAGTCCGGGGACAGCAGGGGGATTTTCCCCGAATTTCTCCAGCATCTCCGCGCTGTCGTCCCGGTCGGCAAAATTCCAGGTCCCGATCACATTCAGGGACTTGCCGCCGGCCTGAACGGTGCCGGTCTCACCCAGCAGGGTCAGGCTCTCCTCCAGATTCCGGGGGTACACATTCACGGTACCCTCAATGGTGGCGTAGGCCCCGTTGGCGAACTTCACCACCGCCACGCCGATGTCCTCGGCCTCGATGTAGTCATGGATCTGCCGGTCGGTGTAAGCAAACACCTGTTTGACCTCGTTGCCCATGAGCCAGCGGAGGATGTCGATGGAGTGGATGCACTGATTCATCAGTGTGCCGCCGTCGGATTTCCAGGTGCCCCGCCATTTGGCGGCGTCGTAGTAGGCCCTGTTCCGGTTCCACAGGATCCGGGCGCTGCCGTGGAGCATCCGGCCGAACCGGCCCTCGTCCACCGCCTGCCGGATGGCCTGCACGGAGGGGTTCATCCGGTTCTGGTGGCACACGCACACCTGCACACCCTTTGCCCTGGCCGCATCGATGATGGCGTCCGCGTCCCGGAGGGACAGGGCGATGGGCTTTTCGATGATGAGATTGGCCCCGGCGGCGATGCAGTCCAGGGCGATGGCAGTTTTCACGCCGCTGCCCGTTGCGATGGCCACCAGGTCCGGGTGGAGCTCGGAGAGCATCTCCTTGTAGTCAGCATAGCAGCGCACCTTTGCCCGCTGCGCCTCCGGCATCATCTCCAGCAGCGCCGGCATCCCCTTGTCCACGATGTCGCACAGCGCCACAATCTCCAGCCCCGTATTCAAAGCCGCCGCAATGTGGTTCTTACTGATGGCGCCACATCCAATGATTGCGTAAGTCATATCAGTTACCTCTCAAGTATTTTCCGCAAAACGAAGCGCAGCGAGTGCGCGCAGTCGGCCGCAGCCTTCTCATTCAAGCCCCGTCAGGGGGTCAGATGATTTAACAAAAGGTTTGCGTAATGATCTGGCAGATCTTTTCCGCGGCGTGGCCGTCGCCGAAGGGACGGTAGTCCGGGTCGATGTGCTGCTCCCGGCTGAGCTTTTCCAGAATATCCGCCCGGTCGGGTCTGGCCAGCTGGTTCCGGTTGTCCACCATGGTCTCCGGCCACACCACATAGTCCATGACCAGCACGCACTGAACCCCGGCATAAAAGGCCTCGCACTGGAGTCCGCCGGAATCGGTGACCACCTTTTTCGCCCGGCTCACCAGCTGGACGGAATCGGAATACTGCACCGGCTGGGTGAGGATGATGTTCCTGAATCCGTTCTCTGCCACCACCCGCAGGGCCCGGGCATGGTTCCGGGGATGCACGGCGTAGATGGTGGGGGCATCCAGACTGTCCATGGCGGAGAGGATCTCCGTCAGCGGGGCGTCCGTGTCCGTATTCTCCTGCCGGTGGCAGGTCATGTAATAGAATTCCTCCGGCACGGTGATCTTCTGCCCGTCCAGGCCCACAATGTTGGGGTGATCCCAGGGGCGGCCGGCAAAATGGAGGAAGGAGTCATACATGATGTTGCCCACCACATGGGCCCGGTCCCCCAGATTTTCTTTCGCCAGCTTGTCTTTGGCGTCCTGGGTGGCGCACAGGAGCAGGCTGGAGCAGTGGTCCGTCAGGATGCGGTTGACCTCCTCCGGGCTGTCCAGGGTGCCCAGACGGTTGCCCGCCTCCACATGGATCACCGGGATGTGCAGTTTCACCGCCGCCAGCGCCCCGGCCAGGGTGGAGTTGGTGTCGCCATACAGGAGCACGCCGTCTGGCTTCTCTTTCATCAGCACCTTCTCAAGCTCCATCAGCATCCGGCCGGTCATCTCTCCGTGGGAGCCGCCGGCGATGCCCAGATTGTAGTCCGGGGTGGGGATTTCCATCTCCCGGAAGAACACCTCGGACATATTCTCATCGTGGTGCTGGCCCGTGTGCACCAGAATCTCCTGATGCTGCTTCCGCAGCGCCCGGGAACCGGACGCCGCCTTGATGAACTGGGGCCGTGCCCCCACGACTGTTACAATTTTCATAGGTTTTCCCCTCTCTGTCCCTGTCAGGACCGGGTATTGAAGCATCTGATCAGCAGTTCCTCAAACCGCTTGTTCTGGTGACGGCGGGAGAAGCTGTCCACATCCATGGATTTGTCCAGGGTTTTCAGGCCCTGGTCATGGACCTTCCGGAAGGCCTGATACACATCCTCCTCCGTGTCCGCCAGGAAGCAGTTTTCAAACTGGGAGACAAATTCGGAGAAGTGGATGTCTTTCGGTGCCACAGCCAGCACCGGCTTGTTCAGATGGATATAGTCAAAAATTTTCGTGCCCAGACCGGTGGGGTGGACATAGTCCATGGCAAACATATCGCAGCCGCTCATGATCTCCACGCCTTCCTTGTAGTCCCGGATGCCCAGGCCCTCATAACACGCCGGGTCCACGCCCAGGGCCTGCACGGTCTCCAGCACATCGTCCCGGCCCACGCCCACATGGACAATTTTGGCGTTGACGCCCTCTTTCCGCAGCCGGTCCACGGCCTTCAGGATCAGGGGGCCTTTCTCCGGGTTATAGATCATGAACTTGCCGAACACGCCGATCTTGAACACGCCCTCCTCCGTGGACTGGGGGTGCAGGTCTTTCAGCCGTTCCTCATCGTATCCGTTGAAGATGCAGCAGATCCTGTCGTCGGGGATCTTGTACGCCTTCTGCATCCGCTCCACATCACCGGGACACACCACGGTGATGTATGCCGCGTCCTTCACGGCGCTGCGCTCGGTACGGTGGGTGTAGAACTCCGTCAGGTGGGTGCGGATATAATTGCCAATGGTGTCGTTTTTCATCCGCTCCACGCTGCCCAGGTCCCGGAAGTCCAGCACATAGGGCAGGTTGTATTCTTTCGCGAATTTCTGCAGGGTGTGCAGGGGGAAGAAGGGCCCCAGGGTCATGAGGATGCCGTCAAAGGTCTCCTCCTTCAGCAGCTGCTCCAGCACCTTCATGAAGGCCACGGCCCGCTGGGACTCGTTGGCAAACACATTGGCCTTTTCCACCGGCAGGTCAAAGGGATGGACCACCACATTCTCCGGCGGGACGGAGTGGCAGGAGGCATCGGTGGTGCGCTCCATGGTGTCCGCCGTCAGGCTCACCACATGGACCTCATGGCCATGGTCCGCCAGATACCGGGCCAGGCTGGTCATGCGCTGCGCCCCCACCAGGGAGGAGGGGGCAAAATAGGGGGATACGATCAGAATTTTCATATGGTCAGGTTCCTTTTCTTTCTTTACAGGGAATCGCGCACATCGTCCAGCAGCATTTGGGCGACTTTTTCCTCGGTGAGACCATTGGCCGTCTCCACGGCCCGGCGCTGCATGGCCGTCACGGCCTCCCGGTCGGTGAAATGCCGGTCCAGAGCCGCCGCCATCTCTTCCACGCTGCCCGGCGTGACCAGCACGCCGTTCTCGCCGTCCACCAGTACACCGTCAATACCCTCGCCCCGGCTGCCGATGGTGTAGCACCCGCAGGCCATGGCCTCCAGATAGGTCAGGCCGAAGGTCTCCGGGCTGGAGGCCATGGCGAAGCAGTCCGCCCGGCCCATGGCGGCGATGACCGCGTCCCGCTTCACCCGGCCCATGAAGGACACCCGGTCCTCCAGACCCAGCTCTGCGGTCAGGCTGCGGAGGTTCTCCTCCTCTTCCCCGTCGCCGTAAATTTCAAAGCGGAAATCTCTGGTATCCTTCAGCGTCGCCAGAGCCCGCAGGGTAATATCCACTTTCTTCAGGGGGATGAGCATCCCGGCGTACACAATGGTGAACACCCCGTTGTGCTTTTCGCCCTGATAGTATGCCCCCACATCGTTGGGTGCGCCGCCGTAGCACATGAAGGTCTTTGCCTCCGGCCGGGCCTGGGCCATCTTGCCCAGGATCCGCCGGGACACGCCGCCGGCGCAGGGGGATTCGTCCAGGATCTTCCCCACTTTTTTCTGACTGAACTTCACATCGCAGTTGTGGAAAATGGGGATGATGGGGCAGTCAAAATGGGGCCGCAGGAGGTCCATGACCTTCCACTGGTCATAACAGAAGAAGGCGAAGATCACATCCGGCTCAAAGCCCTGCTCCTTCGTCTGGGACAGGATATACCGGACGGCCTTCCGCGCCTCCCTGTTGGGCAGATACCGGTATCCGGGCAGGGGGCGGTTGATTTTGATGAAGGACACGGGGACCCCCTCCAGGGTGAACTGCCGGGTATCCGGCAGTTCCCGCTCCAGAGCGGACCAGCGCTTGTGATAGCGCATATCCTCGTGCACAACGCGCACATCGTGCCCGGCTTTCAGCCACTCTCTGCACAGATAGTGGCCCATGCCGGTCTGCTGATTATCATATTGATCGCTGGGGTACAGTCTCGTAATAAAAAGGATGTTCAAATGATTTCAAACCCTTTCCAACACAAACCTCGCAGAGTTCGCGTCCGCAGACGCGAATTCAGTCAAATCTGTTTTTTGTGCGGCTTCGCTGTGAAAAACACCGCTCGCCCGCAGCTTTTTGGCAGAAAACGCTTCAGCGTTTTCGCCAGTTAAAGGACTTCAATGTTATCTCTGGGGGTGATGTTCTTCATGACATTCTTGGTGTCGAAGATCATCTTTGCGTGCTTCTGCACCAGTTCGTAATCCACATTGGAGTGGGCGGTGGTGATCATCACCAGATCGTACTGCTCCAGAGCCTCGGCGGTCAGGGCGGGGATGGAGTGGTACTGCCGGCCCTTATAGGGGCACTGGGGCACCCAGGGATCGAAGTAATCCACTTCGGCGCCGTTCTTTTCCAGATGCTCCATGACCCGGAAGGCGGGGCTTTCCCGGTAATCGTCGATGTCCTGCTTGTAGGCCACGCCCAGCAGCAGCACCCGGGAGCCGTTCAGGGCCTTCTTCTCCCGGTTCAGGATGCGGGACGCCCGGTCCACGCAGTATTCCGGCATCCGGTCGTTGATCATCATGGAGGATTCGATCATGGAGGTGTGGAACTCATACTCCCGGGCCTTCCAGCTCAGGTAGTAGGGGTCCAGGGGGATGCAGTGGCCGCCCAGGCCGGGGCCCGGATAGAAGGCCTGGAAGCCGAAGGGCTTGGTCTTGGCCGCCTCAATGACCTCCCAGATGTCGATGCCCATCTTGTCGCACAGGATGGCCAGTTCGTTCACCAGACCGATGTTGATGTTCCGGTAGGTGTTCTCCAGGATCTTCTCCATCTCCGCCACGGCGGGAGAGGACACCTGGAACACTTCCCCGTCCAGCACCGCCTCGTACAGTCTGGCGATGACCTCGGTGGCGTCCTTACCGATGGCGCCCACCACCTTGGGGGTGTTCTTCGTCTTATAGATCAGGTTGCCCGGGTCCACCCGTTCGGGGGAGAAGCCCAGATAGAAGTCCTCGCCGCATTTCAGGCCGGAACCTTCCTCCAGAATGGGCTTCACCAGCTCCTCGGTGGTGCCGGGATAGGTGGTGGACTCCAGCACCACGGCGGTGCCGGTGTGGAGATACTTCGCCACGGCCTCGGCAGAATCCCGGACATAGCTGATATCCGGCTGCTGATGGTCGTCCAGGGGGGTGGGCACGCAGATGGCCACAAAGTCCACATCCCGGATGAAGCTGTAATCGGAAGTGGCGGACAGCTTTCCGGAGGCCACCAGATCGGCCAGCTCGGAATCCACCACATCGCCGATGTAGTTGTGTCCGGCGTTCACCAGATCCACCTTCTGCTGCTGTACATCAAATCCGATAGTGGGGAACCCCGCCTTGGCCTTCTCCACAGCCAGGGGCAGGCCCACATAGCCCAGACCCACAACACCGATCCGCAGGGTGCGGTCGGCGATCTTTTTCAGCATTTCCTGTTTCATTTCGTTCATGATCAAATCCTCTTCGCTCTCCTCTGAATTTCAAGCGTTGACACTTTCAGTCATACAGCGTAAATTTTACAACAAAGTGTCCATGATTTCAAGGAAAATCGTGACCTTCGCACAATTTTCTGACAGCTGCCGGGAAAAAGAAAACCTCCCCGGACAGGGGAGGCTTCAGCTTGTCGAAAAAGCTTCGCAGAATTTGCGCCAAATGGCGCAAACAAGTCTAAACCCGTTTTTTGGTGCGGCTTTGCTGTGCCAAAAAACACTTCTCGGCCGGCGGAGTGTGCCCGAAGGGTGCATGGAGCGGCCGCAAACGCTCTGTCGGGAAAGCCCCGCAGGGGGGGCTCCCGACAGACTCAAGCCTCCCCGGACAGGGGAGGCTTCAGCTTGGCTTTTACATGGCCGCGGCCAGCAGTTTTTTCGTGTACGGATGCTCCGGGGCGTTGAATACCCGGTCCCGGGGGCCGGATTCCACGATGACGCCATCTTTCATCACCATCACATGGTCGCAGATCTGCCAGATCACATCCATATCGTGGGAGATGAACAGATAGCTCAGCCCCATCTCCTCTTTCAGCTTCATGAGCAGTTCCAGAATCTGGGCCTGAATGGTCACATCCAGAGCCGATACCGGCTCATCGGCAATGACCAGCCGGGGATGGCCGATGATGGCGGCACCGATGCCCACCCGCTGGCGCTGGCCGCCGGACAGTTCTCCCGGCAGGCGGCTGTAATACCCGGCGTCCAGACCCACCAGAGAGAGCATCTCCTCCGCCTGCGCCCGGCGCTCCTGTTTGGGCACGCCCGCGTTGCGCAGGGGCTCCTCCAGAATTTTTCCCACCGTCCAGGCCGGATTCAGGGATGCCGCCGGGTCCTGAAACACCATGCGGGGCTTCCCCCCGTGGTGGATAATTTCCCCCTCAATCTCCCGGTTGATGCCCAGAATGGCCCGGGACAATGTGGTCTTGCCGCAGCCCGACTCGCCCACCAGACCCAGCACTTCCCCCTCATGGAGGGTGAAGCTCACATCCCGGAGGATCTGCTTCCGGCTGCGGCCCCGGCGAAAGCGGCGGTCGGCGTAATAGACATTCAGATTCCGCACTTCCAGCAGTGCCTGTTCCATATCAGCACCTCCTCATGGGGATGGAATCGATCAGCTTTTTCGTATAGGGGTCCCGGGGCCGGAGGAAGATTTCCTCCACATCCCCCTGTTCCACGATCAGGCCCTGGTTCATCACCGCCACCCGGGAGCACAGTTTCCGGATCACCCGCAGGTCATGGGAGATGAACAGGATGGCCATGTTCTTTTCCCGGTTCAGCTTCTGCAGCAGCTTCAGGATTTCCTCCTGAATGGTCACATCCAGCGCGGTGGTGGGCTCGTCGGCGATGAGCAGCTTGGGCCGGCCGATGATGGCGCTGGCGATCATCACCCGCTGACGCTGTCCGCCGGACAGCTGGTGGGGATATTTCCGGTACGCCGTCTCCACATCCGGCAGCTCCACATCCCGCAGGGCCTGGAGGGCCAGTTCCTTCCGCGCCGCCTTGTCCAGGTCCGTGTGGATGGCCAGCACTTCCTCAACCTGCCGCCCGATGCGCATGGTGGGATTCAGGCTGGTCATGGGCTCCTGGAACACCATGGCAATGTCCTTTCCCTGCACCTTCCGGATCTCTTCCCGTGGCAGAGGCATCAGGTCCCGCCCGTTCAGAATGATCTGACCGGACAAACGGGCTTTTCTCGGCGACAGGCCGGCCATAGCCAGAGCCGTCTGCGTCTTGCCGGAGCCGGATTCCCCAACGATACCCATGATCTCCCCATCGCCGATCGTGAAAGAGATGCCTTTCACAGCTTCTTCCAGTGCCCCGTCCCGGGTGGGAAAGGAGACATGCAGGTCTTTTACTTCCAGCATCACAGATCCTCCCTTTCCTGCAGGCCCTGGCCCACCAGGGAGATGCCCAGAATCAGCAGCACCAGGAAGGTGCCGGTGCAGATGGCATACCACGGGGTGGTGAACAGTGCGCTCTGGGACTCCGACAGCATCCGTCCCAGACTGGCGTCCGGGGGCTGTACGCCCATGCTCAGATAGCTCATGCTGGCCTCCGCCAGCACGGCGTTGTTGAATCCGATGGCCATGGAGGACATGAGCACGGTTTTCACATTGGGCAGAATGTGGGCAAACAGGATCCGGAACGGCCCCGCGCCCATGATTTTCGCGTTTTCCACATAGTCCCGGTTCCGTTCCTTCACGAACTCGCCCCGGACAATACGGGCAAAGCTGGGGATGAACAGAATCCCCAGAGTGAGAATGATCTTATACTTGCCGGAGCCGAACACGCTCACGCACACCAGTGCCAGCAGAATGCTGGGGAAGGCGGCAACGGAGTCGTTCAGCCGCATGAGCACCTCGTCCAGCCAGCCGCCGAAATAGCCGGTCAGACTGCCCACAACGATGCCCACCCCCGCGCCGATGGCCACGGTGCACACAGCGATGAACAGGCTGGTCCGCCCGCCCTCCAGCACCCGGCTGAAGATGTCCCGGCCGAACTGATCCGTGCCGAACAGATGGGCCAGGCAGGGAGCCATCTGCTTGTCCGCGGAGGACATGGCGTTGGGTTCATAGGGCGTCCAGAAGATGCCCACGATAATCATCAGCACCAGCACGCCGGTGATGCAGCAGCCGATGCGTAAATTCCAGTTTCGTTTCTTCATCCCGTCCCCTCCTTACGATACCTTGATCCGGGGATCGATGAACTGGTAGAGCACATCCACCAGGAAGTTGACAAATACCACGAGGAAAGCCAGCATGACCACAATGGCCAGAACCACCGGGAAATCCCGGTTCAGAATGGAGGCCAGCAGCAGCCGGCCGATGCCGGGAATGGAGAACACCTGTTCAATGATGATGCTCCCGGCGGCGATGTCCGCGATGGTCATGGCCAGAAAGGTGACCACCGGGATGAGGGCGTTGCGCAGCACATGGACGAACAGCACGGAGCTGAACTTCCGGCCCCGGGACAGGGCTGTGCGGACATAATCTTTCCGCAGTTCCTGCACCACGGAGGAGCGCAGCATTTTGGCGGTCATGGCGATCTTGGGCAGGGCGATGGCCAGGGCCGGGAAAAACAGATACTGCAGGAAGCCGGAGACCGACTCCGTATAATTGACGAACTGTCCCTGGACGAACAGCTTGAAGATCAGGCCGAACACCAGGGTGAAGATCATGCCCAGGAAAAAGGGCGGGAAGGACATGACGACCTGCCCCACCATGCCCGCGGCCACATCCGCCGGTTCCCCGGCGTGTTTTCCCTGCCAGATGCCCAGGGGGATGGCCACAACCACGATCATGAGGAAGGCCATGAGCGTCAGGGTGATGGTGATGGGCAGTTTGGGGGCAAGCATGGATTTGACCGACATGGAGTAGCTGTAGGAGGTGCCCATGTCTCCGAACAGGAAGTTTTTCAGCCAGTCAAAATACTGCACCAGGATGGGCCGGTCCAGGCCCATCTCATGGCGCAGCGCTGCCAGCTGCTCCGGGGTGGCGTTGGTGCCCAGCTTTATGGCCGCCGGGTCCCCGGAGATCACCTGAAATGCCAGAAAGGCGAGAAGAGAAACCACGAACAATGTAATAATGAGAGTGACAAATTTTTTTGTAAAGTATTTCATCTTCCCGCCTCCTTTATGGCGTTATTTGCTTGGGTGCAGAGGATTACTTGTAGTACACCGTGGACAGATCCAGAACATACACGGGGTAGAAGGTCAGGCCGTCCAGCGCCGGATTCACCGCCACCATGTCATACAGGTCCTGGATGTACACATTGGCGGCCTGCTCGGCGAGGATGGTCTCCATCTGTCTGTACAGCTCGGTCTGTTCGGCATCGTCCGTGCAGACGATGGCCTGACGGAACAGCTCGTCATACTCGGGGCTGTTGAAGTTGATCATGTTCTTGGCATGATCATTGGTCCAGCGCTCCAGCATACCCCGGGCGGTCATGGTGGAGGTATCAAAGCCCACCACCGTGGACTGGAAGTCCCGGTTGGAGTAGACCTGCTCCAGCCAGGTGCCCCACTCCACCTGCTGAATCTCCGCGGTGATGCCCACAGCCTTCAGCTGCTCGGCGATGACCTCGCCGGTCTGCACATGCTGGGGATACACGGAGGGCACGGTGATGGTCATGGAGAAGCCGTCAGGATAGCCGGCCTCCGTCAGCAGTTCCTTGGCTTTCTCGATGTCCTGGGTGTAGTAGTCAGACAGTTCTTCCACGAAGTACTTCTGGAATGCGGGGAACATGCTGCTGCCCACGCGCACGCCGTTGCCGTCCACCACCAGGTCAATGATCTCGTCCACATTTACCGCGTAGCACAGGGCCTGACGGACACGCACATCGTCAAAGGGCGCCACAGCGTTGTTCAGGTACAGGGCCTGCACCAGCTTCATGGTGTCTTTCTCGATGTTGTACTGGTCCTCCACACTTCTGACCTGATCGGCGGTCAGGTGGGCGCAGATATCAATGGCGCCGCTCTTCAGGCTCATGACCAGAGAGTCGGCATTGGTGATCAGATAAGTCACCTTGTCCAGCTTGGCGCCCTCGCCCCAGTAGCCGTCATACTTCTCCATGACGAAGTTCTCCTGGGGAGAACGGGACACATACTTGAACGGGCCGGTGCCCACAGGGTTGGTGGCCTGATCGGCGTAGTCTTCGGGGATGATGGCCACATTGGTGGTTGCCAGGCACGCCAGGAACTCGGTGTTGGTGTCAGCAAGGGTGATCACCACGGTCTTGTCGTCGGTGGCTTCCACGGACACGACGCCCTTCAGGGTGTCTTTGGCCATGTAAGCGCCGTCATCCAGCATACCGGCAGCCCTGGAAACAGAATAGACAACATCGTCCACCGTCACTGCGTCTCCGTTATGGAAGGTGATACCGTCACGCAGGGTGAATGTATAGACCTTGCCATCTTCGGAAACACTGTAGTCTGCTGCTACAGCGGGGATAATGTTGCCTTCGGAGTCGGGCTTTACCAAGCCTTCAAAAATGTTGAAAAGGACTTCCCTGGTTCCTGCCGCCTGTGCCAGATGGGGGTCAAGACTGTCTTCCAAGTCCTGGGCAATACCGACATTCACTTCGTTTGTCGCTGCCCGAGAGGGAGTTTCCACTTCAGTGCTGTTATCCGGCTCGGCCGCCTTCTCACCGCCGCAGGCGGCCAGAGACAGGACCATCGCAAGGATCAGCGTAACAAGGATGAGATTCCGCAAACTTTTATGCATGATATTTCTCCTAAACATACAGAAATCGAATGCTCCCATTATTAAATTGTTCACCGGCATTGTAGCATCCCCATTGACAAATTACAAGCAAAATATTCACGATTTCCTGACAAAAACAGCCGGGGCCTCCGGACAGTTGTCCGAAGGCCCCGGCGGCAGGCTGTTTACAGGCCCGCTCTGGACCAGGCGTATTCTTCCGTCATAGCGAAATACTGCTTCTCCACGCCGTAGCCCTGATCGGCCCAGGTGGTGTCGATGTGCACGGTTTTCCCGTCCAGCACCGCCACATTCCACATATGGCCGTCCGTGTACACCGCCCAGCACCGGATGCCCTCCAGCCGCAGCAGGAGATCATAGGCCGCGGAGTAGCCCTGGCACACGGCGGAGCCCAGATTGAACACCCCGTCGGCCACGAATGCCGTCTCCCGGAAATTCCAGTCATAGTCGCAGTTGGCACAGATCCACTGGCACAACACCCAGGCCTTCTCCCGGTCGGTCATGTCCGCTGTGAGCTTCCCGGATTCCCACAGCTGGTCATGGACGGCGATGGCGGCGGCCAGGGCGTCATCCCGGTCCGCCCCGGCGGCATTGGAAAAGCTGATCTGCACCCTGCCGGTCCAGTCCCACTGGAGGCCCACATAGCTGCCGCCCATCTCCGGGTACTTCAGAGAGACAGAGAGGTAATTCTCCATCAGGGTATCCATCTCTGCCCCGGAAAGACTGCCGCCCGCATAATACAGGCTGTCCTCTCCGGTGCACACCATGTTCAGGAAGTTGGCCTCCATGGCCGCCAGATCGTCCACGGCATAGCGGGTGACCACAGCGCCCCGTTCCGGATACAGATCCGCCCAGGTGGTACCCGTGGGGGTTCGGAACTCCGTCAGATCCCAGGTGAGGGTGATGCGCAGGTCCGGATCCACCAGCCGGGTGAGCATGGCGGCGAACTCGCACCGGGTGATGCCCGTGTCCGGATGGAAGCTGCCCCATTCATCGGACCCGGAGGCGATGCCCCAGTCATACAGGTTGAAAATCTCAACACGGTACGGCGTGTCGACGGTCACATCGGTGATGAACCGGCGGGTTGCCACGGCATCGTCCACCAGCGCAGTGTTCACGCCGGGCAGTTCCCTGGCCGGCAGCAGCTGATTGAGCACCCATGCCATCTGGCCCCGGGTGGTGTTCTCCGTATACCGGCCGGCAAACTGGGTGCCCACCACGCCCTCAGCCTGGAGATAGGCCACATAGGGGGCGTACCAGGTGTCCGCGTCCGCGGCATATGCCGCCGCGCCCGCCTCCGGGTCTCCCAGATGATAGGCGCTGTAAATCCGGGCGGCAAAACTCAGCGTCTCCGCCAGGGTCACATTGCTGTTCCAGCCGAACCGGTCCGCAGCCTGACCCTCCGTCAGCCCCAGCTCATAGAGCATGACCACATTGTCATAATACCAGTCCGCCGCGCTCACATCTGCGAACCGGCCGTCATAGTCCCGTTCCGGGGTGAAATGGTCCATGCTCCCCTCCGCCGCCAGCGCCGTCCCCGGCAGCAGGCACAGCACCAGGCAAAGGCTCAGGATTCCCGCAAAAAATCGTCTCATATCCGCCACTCCTCTCAATTTTCTTCCATCTTATCATGGTTTCCCGGTGGAAACAACGGTTTTCTCTTGCGGTTTTCCCGCCGGACGCTTATACTGGGCATCAGGAAATCTGCGAAAAGACGGTGAAGGTTCATGGAACACATCTGTTATATCATCGGCGCCTGGCACGGCGAGGACGCCTGCATCCGGCCCCGGGAGGGGGACTTTGTCATTGCCGCCGACGGGGGCTATGCCGCCCTGCAGGCCCTGGGCGTCACCGCTGACCTGGTGGTGGGGGACTTTGACTCCCTGGGCTATGTGCCCCAGGCGGAAGAGGTGGTGCAGCATCCCGTGATGAAAGATGACACGGACATGATGCTGGCCGTGAAGCTGGGGCTGGACCGGGGCTACCGGAACTTCGTCCTCACCGGCTCCGTGGGCGGGCGGCTAGACCACACGCTGGCCAATCTCCAGACGCTCATGTATCTGGCGCAGCAGGGTGCCCGGGGCATGCTGTACGGAGAGGGCACGGTGATCACCGTGCTGAAAGACGGCAGTCTGACCCTCACGGGAGAGGGCGTGCTCTCCGTATTCTGCCTCAGCGGGGAGGCCCGGGGCGTCACGGAGCAGGGGCTGCTGTACGGGCTGGACAACGCCGTCATGGTCAGCGGTTACCCCATCGGCGTCAGCAACGAGTTCACCGGCGTCCCCGCCACGATCTCCGTGACGGACGGCACGCTGATCATCCTCTGGTCGGCGGAAAAAGAGGCTCTGCCGGGAATCATTGAACAGCTTT
This sequence comes from Oscillospiraceae bacterium, assembly GCA_022779345.1. Lineage (GTDB taxonomy): Bacteria > Bacillota > Clostridia > Oscillospirales > Oscillospiraceae > HGM13010. The sequence goes on from JALFTG010000082.1 coordinate 23,821, forward strand.
GAGAAAACAGCAGGCGCCGCAGCGAATCACGCTGCGGCGCCTGCATTATTTCTGTCTCTCATAAAACTCCCGGATGCACCGGAAGGTCTCATCGCTGATATCGTGCTCGATGCGGCAGGCATCGGCCTTGGCCGTCTCCTCGGTGACGCCGATGGCCATAAGCACCTGCGTCAGCACCGTGTGCCGCTCCCAGGTGGCATCCGCAATGGACTGGCCCAGCTCCGTCAGCTTCACAAAGCTGTCCTCATCCACCTCCACATACCCCTTCTGCCGGAAGGATTTCAGCGTCTGGCTCACCGTGGGCCGGGAGTAACCGAAATAATTGGCAATGTCCACCGCACGGACATACCCCTTTTCCCGCTGCAGGACCATGATGGCCTCCAGATAATCGGCCACGGATTCCGTGATCGCCATTTGCGCACCTCACTTCAAAGTCAAATCAGATTTCTGATATTTTAGCACAGTTTCTTTGTCCGCGCAATAGCATCTGATACAGCGGCGAACTGGGCCATGGTCAGTGCCTCGCCCCGGACCCGCTCGTCCAGACCGCAGGATGTCACGGCGGCGGTGATCTGTTCCTTGGTCAGCTCGCCGAAGCCGCTGCCCAGGGCGTTCACCAGGGTTTTCCGCCGCTGGTTGAAGGCCGCCCGGATGGTCCGGAACAGCAATGCCTCATCCTGCACATCCGCCGGAGGGGTCTGCCGCCGGCGTAGCCGGATCACCGAGGACACCACTTTGGGTGCCGGCATGAAGCAGTGGGGCGGCACATCGAACAGCAGCTGGGTCTCTGCGTACCACTGCACCATCAGGGTGAACGCACCGTAATCCGCCGTGCCCGCCTTCGCGTCCATCCGCCGGGCCACTTCCCGCTGGACCATCACCGTGATCTCTTCAAAACATCCCGCTTCCAGGAAAGCGGTGATCACCGGGGAGGTGATGTTATAGGGCAGGTTGGCCGCCACCACCGGACGCAGACCGTCCAGTTTCTCTCTGACCAGTGCGTTCAGGTCCGTTTTCAGCACATCCCCGAACACTACTTCCACATTCTCATATTCCGCCAGCGTTCCGGCCAGGACGGGCCGCAGGGTCTCATCCAGTTCGATGGACACCACTTTTCCCGCCGCACCGGCCAGGGCTGAGGTCAGGCACCCGATGCCCGGTCCCACCTCCACCACGCCGGTGGAAGCGTCGATCCCCGCCTCCTCCACGATGCGCAGGGGCACAGAGGGATCGATCAGGAAATTCTGTCCCTTGGATTTGGAGAACCGGAACCCGTGCTCCCCCAGGATCTTCCGGATGGTCTCCGGATCACACAGCTGTCTGACTGTCATAGTGTCACCTTACAAAAGTTTTTCAAACGCCTGCCGGCTGCCGGACAATCCCGGCTCCGCCTTCAGTTCCACATTGCCCCGGTAGGCATAGCCGCTGCGGTTCAGCAGATGCTTCATGGGCTGGTTCTTTTTATGGGTCAGCACCCGGATGGAGGACGCCCCCCGCTCCCGGGCCAGTTCTTCAATAAAACGCATCTCGTGATTTGCCATGCCCGTCCCGGCATACTTTGCGTCCACAATGTTCCGGCGCAATATGGCATAGGGCGCGGCGCCGTGCCACTTCCCGTCGGTGAGTTCTGCGTCATAATAGGGCACGCCCGGCCCCACCAGACAGAACAGCCCCGCCGGCTCTGTGCCGTACAGCACCAGCCAGCAGTCCCCGTTCCGGATGTCCTCCTCGAACACACTCTGGTCCGGGTACGGGCCCTGCCACACATTCACCCGGGCCTTTTTCAGCCGTTTCCTGGCCCTGGCCAGCAGGTCCATGACGATGGGCAGGTCCTCCATCTCCGCCTTCCGGCAGGTCACCGGCTCGGTGAGCACCATGCGGCTCCGGTCCCGGCGGATTTCCTCCAGCAGCTTCCGGTCTTTGGGGTCCGTCAGCTCCAGCTTTTCAAACATATCCGGCCGCTTGTCCATGGTGCGCTCCAGCTGTTTTTTCCGCCGCCAGTCCGCGATCTTCGCATGGTCGCCGGACCGGAGGACTTCCGGCACCTCCCGGCCTTCCCACACATCCGGCCGGGTGTACTGGGGATATTCCAGCAGCCCGTCCCAGTGGCTCTCGCCGGTATAGCAGGCCTCATCGCTGAGGACGCCGGGCACCATGCGGCACACGCAGTCCGTGACCACCATGGCTGCCAGTTCCCCGCCGGTGAGGACAAAGTCGCCGATGCTCAGCTCCTCGTCCACACATTCCTCGATGAACCGCTCGTCCACGCCCTCATAGTGGCCGCACACCAGCACCAGATGGTCGTAGTCCCGCACCAGCCGTTTGGCCTCCTCCTGATTGAAGGGTTTCCCCTGGGGGGACATATAAATGACCCGGCTTCTGCGTTCACCGGCCCGGGCCATCACATCGTCCAGGCAGGATTTCAGGGGCTGGGCCATCATGACGCAGCCCCAGCCGCCGCCGTAGGGGTAATCGTCCACCTGCATCTGCTTGTTTTCCGTATAGTCCCGGATCTGGGTGCAGTGGATGTCGATGACGCCCTTTTTCGCCGCCCGGCCCAGGATGCTCTCCCCCAGCATGGCGCGCATGCTGTCCGGGAACAATGTCAGAATGTCGATCCGCATCCTGTCACATCCCCTCGATCAGGTGCACAGTGATGACGCCGGCCTCCACATCCACCTTCCGCACGAACTCCGGTACGGCGGGAATCAGGTGCTCCGTCTCCCCCTTCACCTCATACACCGCGCCGCCAGGCAGGTCCAGCACATCCGTGAGCTTCCCGACGGACTCCCCGGACTCCGTGACCACTTCCGCCCCCAGGATGTCCTGGATGAAAAACCGGCCCCGGGGCAGCTTTGCGTCCGCCCGGTCGATATACACGGTCTTGCCCTTCAGGGGCATGGCGGCGTTGATGTCGTCGATGCCCTCAAAACGCACGATCACCTGCTGCTTGTGGACGCTGGCGCTGAGCACCTTCATGGGCTTGCCGTCCACATACAGGGTTTTGAATTTCCGCAGGAAGTCCGGCGTGTCCGTCCAGGGGAGAATCCGCACCTCGCCCCGGATGCCGTGGGTATTCACGATCTGTCCCGCTTCCAGATACTGCTGTTTCATATATAGATCACCTTCAGCTTGTCAAAAAAGCTTCGCAGAATTTGCGCCGAATGGCGCAAACTAATTTCAATCTGTTTTTTCGCCAGCTTCGCCGGTGAAAAAACTCTTCCCGGCCGGCGGAGTGTGCGAGCGCAGCGAGTGCGCGCAGCGGCCGCACCCCCTCATTCAAACCGACAGGTTTGAATGACTAAAAAAAGGCGCCTCGAAACACCGCGGTGCGCGGTGTTTTGGGGACACCTTTTTGCTCGTCAATCCAGTATCTCCACGGATACCTTCTTGCCCTTTCTCTGGGCTACGGCCTTCATCAGAGTCCGAATCTCTTTCACGATTCTTCCCTGCCGGCCAATGACCTTGCCCATGTCGCCGTCAGCCACAGAGACCTCAAAGATGGTCTCGCCGCCGGCCTCGCGCTCGGTCACGGAGACCTCGTCGGGATGATCGACGAGACTCTGCACGATATAGGTCAACAGTTCTTTCATGCCGGTATATACTCCTTATTCAGCGGCCTCGGCCTTCTTCAGCAGTCCTCTGACGGTGTCGGTGGGCTGAGCGCCGTTGCTGATCCAGTACTTGGCACGCTCCATGTCGATCTGAATGGTGGCGGGGTCAGTCAGGGGATTGTAGGTACCGATCTCCTCAATGAACTTGCCGTCACGGGGGTCGCGGGAATCAGCAACCACCACACGGTAGTAGGGAGCCTTCTTGGCGCCCATTCTGCGCAGTCTGATTTTAACCATTTTTGTTTCACCTCCGGTTACATTCTGTTTGGTATATAAAAAGGAAACATTCCTTTTTAAACTATGTCATTTGAACAGCTTGCCCAGACCGCCGAGGAATCCGGGATTTCCGGCGGGCATTGCCTGGGAATTGCCGCCCTTTTTCTTGTTCTTTTTCTGCTGCTTGCGCATCTGCCGCCTGGTCGCGCCGTTCATCTGCTTCATCATCTGCTGCATGGCGTCATACTGCTTGACCACCCGGTTCACATCCACCACGGCCACACCCGCACCCGCCGCGATGCGGCGCTTCCGGCTGGCGTTCAGGATGTCGGGATTCTCCCGCTCCTTCATGGTCATGGACTGGATGATGGCCTTGGTGCGGCGTACGGCGGAATCGTCCGGGTCCGCGTCCTCCAGGGCCTTGGCGTCGATGCCGGGCATCATGCTGGCGATCTCGGACAGGCTACCCATGCCCTGAATGGCCTCCAGCTGGTCCAGATAATCGTTCAGGGTGAACTTGTTCTCCATCATGCGGGAGGCAAGCTCCTCGGCCTTTTTCTGGTCGATGGCCTGTTCGGCCTTTTCGATGAAGCTGAGCACATCGCCCATGCCCAGAATCCGGCTGGCCATACGGTCGGGGTAGAAGGGTTCGATCTGGTCCAGCTTCTCGCCCACGCCGGCGAACTTGATGGGCTTGCCGGTGACGGCCCGGATGGACAGTGCCGCGCCGCCTCTGGCGTCGCCGTCCAGCTTGCTCAGCAGCACGCCCGTGACGCCCAGGGCCTCATCAAAGGCGCTGGCGGCGTTCACCGCGTCCTGACCGGTCATGGCGTCCACCACCAGCAGAATCTCTGCCGGCTCCACCGTATCCCGGATACGCACCAGCTCGTCCATGAGGGCCTCGTCGATGTGCAGCCGGCCGGCGGTATCCAGGAACACCAGGTCCTGGCCGTGGCGCTTTGCGTATTCAATACCGTGCTTTGCGATCTCCACCGGGTCGCCCTGTCCCTCCTGGAACACGGGGATTCCCAGTTGACCGCCCACGGTCTCCAGCTGTTTGATGGCGGCGGGACGGTACACATCGCAGGCCACCAGCAGGGGGTTCTTGCCCTGACGCTTCATATAGCCCGCCAGTTTGGCGCCGTTGGTGGTCTTACCGGCGCCCTGCAGGCCCACCAGCATGACAATGCTGGGAGACTTGCTGGAGATATTCAGCTTCTGGCTCTCGCTGCCCATGAGGGCAATGAGTTCCTCGTTGACGATCTTGATGACCATCTGGGCGGGGTTCAGGCTCTCCAGGATATCCGTGCCCACAGCCCGGTCGGTGACCCGCTTCACGAAGTCCTTGACGACCTTGAAGTTGACATCCGCCTCCAGCAGGGCCAGCTTGACCTCGCGCATGGCTTCCTTGACATCCGCTTCCTTCAGCCGCCCCTTGCCGGTCAGCTTTTTGAATGCGGAAGAAAGTTTTTCAGATAAGCTTTCAAATGCCATTTACTGCTCCTTGAGTTCATGCACCCTGGCGGTCAGCCGTTCCGCCAGGACTCTCGCCTCTCCCTGCGTCATGGAAATCAGCTGCCGGAGGGATGCCTCGATCTCCGCCAGACTGGCCTGCGTCTCCCGGAACCGGTGGACCAGACCGGTTTTCTCCTCCGTTTTCCGGAGGGTATCCTCGGCCCGCTTGATAATGTCCCACACGCCCTGCCGGGAGATGCCGGTCATCTCCGCGATCTCGCCCAGGGAATAATCCTCGTTGTAGTGGAGGTCAAAGTATTCCCGCTGTTTGTCGGTCAGCAGTTCGCCGTAGAAGTCGAACAGCATCGTCCGGTAAACGGTCTCATCGGTCACGGTCACACCTCCGCTGTAAATCTCAATTCCTTTACAGCTTAGCGATTATACTCCCATTC
>JALFTG010000103.1 GCA_022779345.1 Oscillospiraceae bacterium
CCGCATCGCACATAAAGGGGATGCGGATTGCCGCGTCGCTTCGCTCCTCGCAATGACAGAAATGTACAGCGCTGCACCCATTTCACCGGGTAGGGGCCGACCTGTGTGTCGGCCCGGGTGGAATTTTATGCCGGGTGAAAAACGATGCATCGCCCACCGATCCTGTCATTCCGAGGAGGGGCGCCGCCCCGACGTGGGAATCCGTTCTCTTTTTCCCGGTTCCGGAACGCACATAAAGGGGAACGGATTGCCGCGTCGCTTCGCTCCTCGCAATGACAGAAATGTACAGCGCCGCACCCATTTCTCCGGGTAGGGGCCGACCTGTGTGTCGGCCCGGTGTGGAATTATATGCCGGGTGTAAAACGATGCACCGACCTCCGAACCTGTCATTCCGAGGAGGGGCGTCAGCCCCGACGTGGGAATCCGTTCTCTTTTTCCCGGTCCCGCACCGCACACAAGGGGATGCGGATTGCCGCGTCGCTGGCGCTCCTCGCAATGACACGGGCGGGGTTCTCCCGCCCATGTATTCCAATCGTCCCGCAGGAACACCACACTTCTTCACTCTTCATTTTTCTCAGCAAAAAGACGCCCCACAGGGCGTCTTTTTTCATATTCATATCTCCTGTCCCAGGCGGTCCAGGACTTCCCGGAAATAGGGGGGCAGGTCGGTTTCCAGATGCACGCTCTCCCCAGTGCGGGGGTGGATGAATTTCAGCTCCCGGGCGTGGAGGCACTGGCCGGTGAGGCCTTTCTCCGGCAGTCTGGCGTGGCCGTACACTTCATCCCCCAGCAGGGGGTGGCCGATGTACGCCATGTGCACCCGGATCTGATGGGTGCGGCCGGTCTCCAGCTTACAACGGATATGGGTGTATCCCCGGTACCGGGCCAGCACTTCCCAGTGGGTCACAGCAGGGCGGGAGTTCTGGCTGGTGACGGCCATTTTCTTCCGCTCGTTGGGGTGGCGGCCGATGGGGGCGTCCACGGTGCCGGAATCCTCCCGGAAATTCCCCGCCGCCACGGCCTCGTAGACCCTCGACAGGCTCCGGTCCGCCAGCTGGGCGGACAGGGCCAGATGGGCCATATCGTTTTTCGCGGCGATGATCAGGCCGGAGGTATCCTTGTCGATCCGGTGGACGATGCCCGGCCGCTTCGCCCCGCCCACGCCGGACAGGGAGTCCCCGCAGTGGTACATGAGGGCGTTCACCAGCGTCCCGGCGGGATGGCCGGGGGCGGGATGGACCACCATGCCCCGGGGCTTGTTCACCACGATCACATCCTCGTCCTCGAACACCACATCCAGGGGGATGTTCTGGGGGATCAGGGGCAGCTCCAGCACCGGTTCGGCGGCCACCACAAAGGTGTCCCCGGCGGCGACCTTATAGTTTTTCTTCACGGCGGCGCCGTTCAGGGTCACGGACCCGTTTTCCAGCAGGCGCTGGACGGCAGACCGGGTCATGCCGGGCAGCTGCCCGGCCAGCCAGGCGTCCACCCGCTCCCCGCTCTCCACGGCGGTGAGAATGGTCAGCTCCATCATCGCAGCTCGTTGAGAATGTCGTCCACGGTCAGGCCGCTGAGCTGCTGCTCCACGGACAGATCGGCTTTGGACGGGGCGGGTTCCGGCTGCTCCGGTGCGGGCGCCGGTTTCGGCCGGGGCTTCGGCTCCGGCCGGACCGGTTTGGCGGCCGGGTGCTGGAACTCGCCGAAGGGATCGGCCTGGTCGTAGTGGGCGGGGTCGTCATAGAGCTTGCCCGCATCCCGCCGGGCCTTCAGTTCCGGGTCCGGTTCCTTCTTCCGGGACCGGAGCACCACTTTGGGTTTCTCTGTCTTTTCCTGCTTTTCCGCCCGCTTTTCCCCGTCGGAGGAGAAGAAGATGGCGATGCACAGGAGGATGCCCGGCACGGTGATGGCGATATCCGCCACATTGAAGATGGCAAACCAGCTGAGAAAAGACAGGTCAAAGTGGAACATATCCACCACATACCCGAACAATGCCCGGTCGATGGCGTTGCCGATGCCGCCGGCGGCGATGAGCACCAGCAGCCACCGGATTGTCCGGGATTTCACCCGCCCGGTCATCAGCGCCCAGACCACCACGCCCGTGAAGCCCACGGCCAGAACCACAAAGCCCCAGCGCATGGCGCCGCCGCCCAGCATCCCGAAGGCAGCCCCGGTGTTGTGGATATTCATCAGGCTGAGCACTTTGGGGATCAGTGTGACGCTCCCCGTATTCAGGGGGATATTCAGTGTGACATAGTATTTCAGCCCCTGGTCCAGGATCAGGACCAGCACGGCCACAATGGCATACAGCATAGCGCGAACATCCTTTTTACACAGCAGCCGGACGATGGCAACACCGTCCGGCTGCTCATTTGATCATAAAGTCCTGTGTCGGGCCGCAGCCTTCCCGTCAAAGGGGCAAGGCCCCTTTGACGAAGCGTTTACGCTTTCAGGGCCGCGGCGCAGCGGGCGCACAGCTCCGGCTCATCGGGATCGGTGCCGACGGTGTCGGAGTGCATCCAGCAGCGGGGGCACTTGGGGGCGGTGCTGGGCTCCACCTGCACGGTCAGGCCCGGGAACTGCTCGCCCTGATAACCCGCGCCGTCGCCCTCGGCGATCTCCACCTCGGACACGATGCAGATCTGCTTGAAGTCAGCGTCCTTGATCCGGGCAAAGGTCTCTTTGGCGCTCTCGCCCACGAACAATGTCAGTTTGGCGTCCAGGGGCTTGCCCACCTTCTTCTCGGCACGGGACAGCTCCAGGGCCTTGTTCACATCGGTGCGCAGGGCGATGACTTCGGCCCAGTAGTCCAGCTCCTCCTGGCTGAGCACCAGGGCGGGATCGTAGTCGGGCATATCGTTGAGCACCACATTCTCCGTCCGGTCGCCGGCGGCGTGGCGCATGGCCTGCCAGATCTCATCGCTGGTGAAGGCCAGGATGGGGGCGACCAGCCGGGTCATGCCGGAGAGGATGGTGTACAGAGCGGTCTGGGCGGAGCGGCGGGACAGGGAGTTGGTGCCGTCGCAGTACAGCCGGTCCTTGATGATATCCAGATAGAAGTTGGACATATCGATGACGCAGAAGTTGTAGATGGCCCGGTAGACCATGTGGAACTCATAGCTGTTGTAGGCAGCCCGGACGGTTCTGGTCATCTCGTTGAACACATGCAGGGCGTACTTGTCCAGGGGCAGCAGGTCGGCCACGGCCACCTTGTCGGCGTCGGGGTCGAAGTCGCACAGGTTGCCCAGCATATACCGGGCGGTGTTGCGGATCTTCAGGTAAGCCTGGCTCAGCTGCTTCAGGATGTCCTTGGAGATGCGCATATCCTGGGTGTAGTCGGCGCTGGCCACCCACAGGCGGAGCATATCCGCGCCGTAGTCCTTGATGACCTCGTCCGGGGACACGGCGTTGCCCAGGGACTTATGCATGGCCCGGCCCTCGCCGTCCACGGTCCAGCCGTGGGTGATGATCTGCTTGTAGGGGGCCACGCCCTTGGCGGCAATGGAGGTCAGCATGGAGGACTGGAACCAGCCGCGGTACTGGTCGCCGCCTTCCAGATAGATATCGGCGGGGAAGTGCAGCTCGGGGTGCTCATCCAGCACGGCGGCGTGGGTGGAGCCGGAGTCGAACCACACATCCATGATGTCGTTTTCCTTGGCGAAGTGGGTGTGTCCGCACTTGGGGCACTTGAACCCGGCGGGCACCAGCTCGTCCGCTTCCTTCTCAAACCAGATGTTGGAGCCGTGCTCCCGGAACAGCTCGCTGGTGTGCGCGATGGTTTCGGGGGTCACGATGTCGGCGCCGCAAGCTTCGCAGTAGAAGATGGGGATGGGCACGCCCCACTTGCGCTGGCGGGAGATGCACCAGTCGTTGCGCTCGCCGATCATGCTGGTCATGCGGTCCTTGCCCCAGGCGGGATGCCACTGGATGCCGTCGCAGGAATTCACAGCGGCTTCCTTGATGGCGTCCACGGAGCAGAACCACTGCTCGGTAGCCCGGTAGATGATGGGGTTCTTGCAGCGCCAGCAGTGGGGGTAGGAGTGGGTGATCTGCTCCTTGGACAGCAGCGCGCCGCATTCCTCCAGGTCGGCCACCACCATGTCGTTGCCCACGGCGTAATACTGGCCGTTGTACCGGGGATCGGTCATGACGCCCTTGGCGTTCACGGGCACGGGCACGCCGATGTTGGTCTTGCCCTCGGCGTCATAGGCCCGGCAGATGTTGAAGTCGTCGGCGCCGAAGCCGGGGGCGGTGTGGACGCAGCCGGTACCGGCGTCCAGGGTGACATGGTCGCCGCACAGCAGGACGGAGTCCTGGTCCAGCAGGGGGTGCTTTGCCACCATCAGCTCGAACTCGCTGCCCTTCAGATGGGCCAGCACCTGGCAGGCGGCATAGTCGATGCCGGCCTTGGCGCACACATCCTGGGCCAGGGCCTCGGCCAGGATGTAGATCTCCCCGTTGGGGACCTGGAGCAGAATGTAGTCAAAGGCCGCGTTCACGCAGATGGCCCGGTTGCCGGGGATGGTCCAGGGGGTGGTGGTCCAGATGACGAAGGACATCCTGCTCACATCGCCGTACTGGCCCAGCTTGCCCTTGTCGTCGGACACGGGGAACTTCACGAAAATGGTGGTGCAGGGATCGTCCTGATACTCGATCTCCGCCTCGGCCAGGGCTGTCTGGTCGTGGGGGCACCAGTACACGGGCTTCATGCCCTTGTAGATATAGCCCTTCTCGGCCATCTTGCCGAACACTTCAATCTGTCTGGCCTCGAACTCGGGCTTCAGGGTCAGGTAGGGATTGTCCCAGTCGCCCTGGACGCCCAGACGCTTGAACTCGCTGCGCTGGATGTCCACGAAGTTCAGTGCGAACTCCTTGCACTTATCCCGGAACTCGGCGGTGGTCAGCTCGTCCCGGTTGATGCTCTTGTCCTTGAGAATGGCGGACTCGATGGGCAGACCGTGGGTGTCCCAGCCGGGGACATAGGGTGCCTGATAGCCGGTCATGTTCCGGTGCTTGACGATGATATCTTTCAGAATCTTATTCAGTGCGGTACCGATGTGAATGTGGCCGTTGGCATAGGGAGGGCCGTCATGCAGCACAAACTTGGGCTTGCCTTCGTTGCGCTCCACCATCTTGTGGTACAGGTCCATCTCTTCCCAGGCCTGCAGCATGGCCGGTTCCCGTTTGGGCAGGCCCGCGCGCATGGGGAAGTCGGTTTTCGGCAGATTTACCGTTGCGTTGTAATCCTTCGACATGTTCATTCTCCTGACTTTCTATGATCTGATGCGCCCTGGCGCATGGGATTTTTTACGACAAAACGGAGCGATGAGGTTCACCGCTCCGCGATTTTGGTTCATACAGCAGACTTATCTCCCGCCGTTTCCTCACAGGGAAAACAGCTGGGTTGCCCCAAAATCGTCGGCGCCCTGTTCGGGCTCCGTAATTCGGGGCTGTTCCTGGACAGGGGCAGACTGCTCCTGTGCCCGGGGGACAGCGTCCAGATAGCGGATCTGACGCTCGCACAGACTGCGGGCGTCGGACAGGAATTTGGCATAGGAAGCCCGGACCGCGGCCAGTTTGGTCTCCTCGGACGCGATCTGCTTTTTGATATCGGACAGCACTTCCAGGGACTGGGCGGTGGCATCGGTGACGATGGCATCCCCTTTGGCTCTGGCATCGGCCTCGATCTGGGCGGCCAGCTGCTGGGCGGACACCAGCGCCGCGCGCATGGCCTCCTCGGTTCCCCGGTATTCCTCCACCTTGTCGGCGAGGATCTTCATTTTTCCCTTCAGGACAGCGATCTCCTTGGCCTGGGCGTCCAGTTCCTGGGCCACAGCCTCCAGATAGTCGTCCACGCTGCCCATTTCATATCCGCCAAACACGGCCTTTTCAAAGGTCTTGGCTCTGATATCCTGGGAGGTAATCATATCAATTATCCACCTTTCCCTGTGTCCTCGCACGCTTCGTCCGGCGGCAATGGGCCTGCGCTGTGCGCCTGCCTCATTCCGCACCCGCTCCGCGGCGCTTTCTCTTTTATTTGTGTGTATCTTTACAGCTTATCTCTTTGCTTCGCAGCCGGGGATGCGGATTCCCTCGTCGGGGCTTTGCCCCTCCTCGGAATGACATTCCGGTTATGGCTGCCTGCGCTTGATCGACTCAGAAGAAGATTCCGCTGTTTTCCAGCTCTTCCATCAGGTCTCCGCCGACCACATCCACGCTGTAGGGCGTGATAATGTAGGTGCTGCTGGAGATGCGGGTGATCTTCCCGCCCAGGGCGTAGGTCGCCCCGGCCATGAAGTCCAGGATGCGCCGGGCGATCTCCTTGCTGGTGTCATCCAGATTCAGCAGCACAATGCGCTTGGCCTGGAGGTGATCGCAGATCTCCTTGCTGGTCTCATACCGCTCGGGCTTCATGAACACCACCTTGTTGGCGGAGTTGTTCAGGTTCATGACCTTGCCGGGCTGCTCTCCCCTGTCCCGGTCCTTCCGGGAGGAGAAAGCGGGCTTGGGTGTGCTCTGTTCATATTCCGGCACACCGCTGGTGAAAAAGGAGCTCTTCTTTTCCTGGGCGGGCGGGGCGGACTGCCCTACCGGCCGGATATCGGTCTCCATGTCTGTGTCATCGTCATAAAAATCGTCCTCATCGTCATAAGGACGGGTCAGATTTTTCAGAGTATCCAGAATACCCATCAGATACCTCCGTTACTTACAGCTTATCAGATCCCCGGCGTACCGGGAGCAGTTCCGTAATTTCGTGGCCCGAAGATGGCGCTGCCCACGCGGATCATGTTGGAACCTTCCGCGATGGCATCCTCAAAATCTTCGCTCATGCCCATGGACAAAAAGTCCATGGTGACATTATCGTATTTTTTTGCCCCGATGTCAATAAAAAGCTCGCGCATCTGTGCAAAATACCGCCGGTTTTCCCCGGGTTTTTCCGCAATGGGAGGAATTGCCATGAGTCCCCGGACCCGGACGGAGGAAAAATTCCCCGCACTTTCCAGCAGCTGGGGCAGATATTCCGGCAGGAAGCCGGTCTTGGAGGCTTCGGCGGCAATGTTCACCTCCAGCAGCACATCCTGCACGATGTCCAGGGCCGCCGCCTTTCTGGCGATGGCCTCCAGCAGCTCCACGCTGTTCACCGAATGGATCAGGTCGCAGTTCCCCACCACGAACTTCACCTTGTTCTTCTGGAGGGAGCCGATGAAGTGGAGGGGGGCGCCGGCATAGGCGTCCTGGCCCAGTTTCTCCATCATCTCCTGCACCCGGTTCTCCCCGCAGGCGTCCACCCCCGCGGCGATGGCCCGGCGCACAGCCTGTGCGTCATTCATTTTTGTGGCAGCCACCAGCGTCACCGGCCGGCCGCCGGCGGCCCGGTCCATCCGCTCCCGGATGCGGGCCACATTGTCCTCGATGTTGATGCTCATATCCCGATGCCTCGCAGTTTTGATTCTGATCTCATTTCAGGAGCAAGCCTTCCTCCACGCCCCGGCCGCTGACGATGATCTCGTTCCCGGCCCGGAGGGCGTCGGCACGGCTCTCCACGGATACAATATAATAGTCCCCCGTGGAGCAAATGACCTCCACGGTCTTTTTCTCCACTTCCATGGCGGAGATCACATACACGAAGGTCTGCCCGTCCTCGTCCACATGGACCGATTTGGCCGGGATCCGCAGGCCGGACACCCGGTCATACACGATGTCCGCCGTCAGCTCCCGGAGGGCGATGGTGTCGTTCAGGGCCGTGCGGCACTTGAACACCACGGCGCACCAGCCGCCGCTGGGGTGGCTGATCCGGATGACCACCGCCGGCACCGTGCCGGAGGCGTATTTGCCCAGCTCCAGCAGGGCCGTACCCCCCTCCTCCAGCCGCGCCGCGTCCGCTTCGCTCACCAGGGCGGCGAAATACCACTTCGTGCCCGTGACCACCTTGCCCAGATTTCCCTCCGTGTCATCCCGGTATTCCGTCAGGGCCCGCAGGGATTCCGGGGTCAGCTCCGTCAGGTCCGAGGGGTCCAGATGCTCATAGCCGTCCACGGCGGTGGTGAAGACGCCCGCCACCGGGGAGGTGATGGCAGTGGCCCGGTTGGCCGTTCTGTTTTTCAGGCCAGCCAGCTCCGCCTTCATGGCCGCCAGATCCGAATCGGACACAGTAAGGCTGTCGGAGCGGAACAGTGCCGAGGCGATGGTCACCTCCGGCTCATAGATGTCCGCGATCCGGCCCCGGGCCACGGCGGCGGACAGCTGGATCAGCGCCGGGCGGATCTGACTGTCCTCCCCGCTCCCGCCGCTGTCCGCGGCGCTCTCCGCCCGGGAGATCTGCATCTCCAGCTCATGGATCCGGGCGGTGTCCGCCATGGAGTCCTGGGAATCCATGGCATTGGCCACGGTCTCGCCCACGGCGATGTTCTTCCCGTCCTGGGCGATCACATCCATATAGGGCTTGCCGCTGAACAGCACGGTCTCTTCCCGGATAATCAGACCCTGGGCCTGTCCGGTCTCCTCCAGTTCCATATACACCGCCCCGGCGGTGACATAGCCGGTGTGGAAGCTCCGGAAGACATAGACGCCCAGATAGATCATCACCCCGGCAAACAGGATGGCGATGGCGGCATTCAGCGCCGCATTGGTTTTTCTCAATGGCGGTCCCTCCTTTCCGGGGGAACACGGCAGTCAGCTCTGGGGCTCCTCCTGCCGGCAGTCGATGGGCCGGGCGGGGGTAATGGTGGAGATGGCGTGCTTGTAGATCATCTGCTGCCTGCCCTCGGAGTCCACCATGACCACGAAGTTGTCAAAGCCCCGGATCTCGCCCCGCATCTGAAAGCCATTGGTCAGAAAGACGGTGACGGGCACCCGGCTGAGCCGTGCCTTGTTCAAAAAAGTGTCCTGAAGATTCTGCATGGTATCCTGCTCCTCCCGGAGCGGGATACTGGTCTGTATGTATGCCATGACCGCTCCGTACCAAAATAGATTTCACAAAACCTGTCGGGATTTGTGATGGTATCATCTTAGTACAGTAAGGCGGTCGATTTCAGTCGGTCTGTGTCACGGATGAAAATTTAGCGGGACGCGCGCCAGTCGTTGGCGATGCGGTAGGCCGCGGAGGGGATGTCCGGCTGTTTGTCCCAGCGGACCCAGCGGATGTCCTTGTCCCGGCGCAGCCAGGTGAGCTGGCGTTTGGCGTACTGCCGGGAGCTCTGTTTGATCCGTTCCAGGGCGTCCTCCCGGGTCATGGCCCCCCGCAGGGCCAGCACGGCCTCCTTGTAGCCGATGGCCTGCATGGCGGTGCAGTCGTCGGGCACGCCCCGGTCCAGCAGGGCCCGGACCTCGTCAAACAGGCCCAGCACCGCCATCCGGTCCACCCGCAGGTCGATCCGCCGGTACAGGTCGGCCCGGTCCGTGAAGTCCAGGGCGTAGGTGACGGCGTTGTACCGTTTGGGCACGGCCTTCGTGCGCTCGTCATGGGCGGTGATGGTGTCCCCGGACAGGAGATACACCTCGATGGCCCGGACGATCCGCCGCTTGTCGGCGGGGTGGAGCTTTTCCGCCCGGTCCGGGTCAAAGCTGTGGAGCATGGCCCGCATGGCCTCGCCGCCGTGCTCGTCATACTGCTGTTCCAGCATGGAGCGCAGCTTCGGGTCGGACTGATTCTCCGCAAATTCCCGGCCCGCCACCAGGGAGTCGATATACAGGCCCGTGCCGCCCACCACCACGGGCACCCTGCCCCGGGCCAGAATGTCATCGGCCACAGCGGTGGCCTGCTCCACATACCGGGACACGGAGTAGTTCTCCGCCGGGTCGATGATGTCCACCATGTGGTGGGGCACACCGTCCATCTCGGCGGGGGTGGGCTTGGCGGTGCCGATGTCCATGTACCGGTAGATCTGCATGGAGTCGGCGCCGATCACCTCGCCGTCCACGGCTTTGGCCACCGCCACACCCAGGGCGGTCTTGCC
>JALFTG010000106.1 GCA_022779345.1 Oscillospiraceae bacterium
CGGGGGATAGACGCCGTTTCCGATTTCCTCCCGGCTGGTGGCGGCGGATGCGATCTCAAATTCCCCGCCCAGCCCGGCCTCCTCCACCAGCGCCTTCATCACAAACTCCGCCATCGGACTGCGGCAGATATTGCCGTGGCAGACGAAAAGTATGCGTGTCATATGGAAATCTCCTTTCGGTGGTCTGGGAATATCATAACACGGGAGCGATGCGCCGTCCAGTCTGGTGTGGAAATCCCCCTGTCCTTTGGACAGGGGGCGGTGTTTACTTATGGAAAAAGGCGGCGGCGATGGCGCCGGGGCCGGCGTGGGTGCCGATGGCGCTGCTGATGTCGGTGATTTGCAGGGGCGTGGGACTCTCCTCCCACAACGCCCGGCTGTCGGCGATGTACTTTTGCAGCAGATCGTCGTTCAGCCCGCTGTACCCCAGCAGCACGGGCTTGGAGAAGTCCACGCCGCCGGTCTTTTCGATCTCCTTCACCAGCAGGTTGTTGCCCTGTTTGGAGCCACGGGCCTTGCCCAGAATCTCGATCTCCCCGTCCCGGACCCGGATGACGGGCTTGATGGACAGGATGCCCCCGGCAAAGGCGGTGACCTTGGAGATGCGCCCGCCTTTTTTCAGGTATTCCAGGGTGTCCAGCATGGCGATGACGGACACATTCTCCCGCTCCCGGGTGATCTCACCGGTGATCTCTTCGGCGCTCAGGCCCGCGTCCGCCAGACGCAGGGCCAGATCCGCCAGAATGCCCGAGCCGATGCAGGCGGTTTTTGTGTCCACCACATAGATGGTGCCGGGGTAATACTCCGCGGCGATGACGGCGCTCTGGTAGGTGCCGGACAGTTTTTCCGAGATGGTGAGCACCACGGCGGTGTCCCCGGCCTCCGCCACCCGGGCGAACACCTCGCCGAAGGCGCCGGGGGTGGCCTGACTGGTGCGGGGCAGCTCATCACTCTCGATGAGCTTTTCGTAGAACTGCCGCTTCGTGATGGTCACGCCGTCAATGTACTCGGTGTCGCCGAAATGGACGGTCAGGGGCACCACGGTCAGCCGGGGCAGGATTTCGGCGCTCACATCGCAGGTGGAGTCGGTGATGATACGAACACTCATGTTGTGTCTCCTTTTCGATTTATTTTAAAAACAGCCGCAGGATGGGGCCGAACAGGTCCCGCCGGTAGGGCTGATAGCGCATGGGCAGGTCCATCCAGGTCTTTTTGTCCACAATGCTCTTGGTGTGGGAGAAGGCCTCGAACCCGGCCCGGCCGTGATAACCGCCCATGCCGCTCTCCCCCACGCCGCCAAAGGGCATCTCACTGGTGGCCAGGTGGATGACCACATCGTTCACGCACCCGCCGCCGAACCGGCACCGGGCCATGACATCCTCCGCCCGCCGCCGGTCCTCGGTGAACAGGTACAGGGCCAGGGGCTTGGGCCGGTCCGCCAGACGGCCGTACACCTCGTCAAAGCTGTCAAAGGTGAGCACCGGCAGGATGGGACCGAAGATCTCCGCCTCCATGACGGGGTCGTCCCACCCGGCGTCCGGCAGGACGGTGGGGGCAATCTGCAAAGTCTCCCGCCGGGCGGGGGCATCCGGGGGCAGCAGGGCGGACAGGCGGTCAAAATGCTTTTTGCTGATGATCCGGCCGTAATCCGGGTTTTCCAGGGGATCGTCCCCGAACTGGCGGCGGATTTCCCGGTCAATGGCGGCCAGCAGCCGGGGTTTGATGCTGCTGTGGCACAGGATGTAATCCGGGGCCACGCAGGTCTGGCCTCAGTTCAGAAATTTGCCGACCACGATCCGCCGGGCGGCCCGAGCGATTTTTGCCGTGTCGTCCACGATGCAGGGGCGTTTGCCCCCCAGCTCCAGCACCGCCGGGGTGAGGGTCTCCGCCGCTTTGCGGAGCACCGTTTTGCCCACGGACTGGCTGCCGGTGAAGAAGATCAGGTCGTATTTCTCGTCCAGCAGGGCGGTATTTTCCGCCCGTCCCCCGGTGACCACCGCCACATACTCCGGCGGGAAGCAGTCCGCAATCAGCTCCTTGACCAGCTGACTGGTGGCGGGAGAGTAGGCGCTGGGCTTCACGATGGCGGTGTTGCCCGCGGCGATGGCGTCGGCCAGGGGGTCGATGGTCAGCAGGAACGGGTAGTTCCAGGGGGACAGGATCAGGGTGTTGCCGTATGGGGTGGGCTGCCGGTAGCTGCGGGCGGCGAACTGGGCCAGAGGGGTGTGCACCCGCTGCTGCCGGGCATACCGGGGCGTGTGCCGGATCATATGGCTCAGCTCCGACAGGGCCAGCCCCGTCTCGCACATATAGCTCTCATAGTCGCTCTTGCCCAGATCCTGCCGCAGGGCGGCGGCGATGTCGTCCTCCCGGGCGCGGATGGTGTCCCGGAGCTTTTTCAGGGCCGCCACCCGGAATGCCACCGGCAATGTGGCGCCGGTGCGGAAGAAGGCCCGCTGGGCCTCGACGGTGTCATGGATGTTCATGAGGGGATCACCAGCCTTTCGGAAGAGAATTCTGTATAGAACCGCTCCAGCTCCCGGGCGTTCCACAGCACCGGGACGGGATAGAGGGGATTGGCCTCTTTGGCGGCGAACCGGGCCATGCGGGGGATGTCCTCCGTCCGGATGCCCTCCAGGGTCTCCGGAATACCCATGCGCCGGTTCATATCCCGGATGGCCCGGATAAATTTGGCCGCGCCGTCCGCGTCGGTGTCCTGCCCGTCGGACACCCCGGCGGTCACGGCCAGCTCATGGAGCTTTTTCTCCGCCGCCGGGCCATAGGCCACCAGCACCATGGGCATGAGCACGGCGTTGGCCAGCCCGTGGGGGATGTTGTACTGTCCGCCCAGGGAGTGGGCCGCCGCATGAATGTAGCCCACATAGGATTTGGAGAACACCAGTCCCGCCTGATAGGCCGCCCGGAGCATCATGGCCCGGGCCTTCCGGTCCCGGCCGTCGGCATAAGCCCGCTCCAGGTATGTGAATATCAGACGCACCGTGTCCAGGGCCATGGCCCGGGTCTCCTGCGTGGTGGACCGGCCGATATAGGCCTCCACCACATGGGTCAGGGCGTCCATGCCCGTGGACGCCGTGAGATGGGGCGGCAGGGTGAAGGTCACCTCCGGGTCCAGCACAGCGTAGGCGGGAATGAGGGCGAAATCGTTCATGGTGTATTTGTGTTTTGCGTCCGGGTCGGTGATCACGGCAGTGATGGTCACCTCGCTGCCGGTTCCGGCGGTGGTGGGCACGGCGTAGAGGGTGGGGATCCGCCGCAGGACCCGGAGCAGGCCCTTCAGCCCGTTCAGGCTCCGGTTGGGATAGGCGATCCGGGCGCCCACGGCCTTGGCGCAGTCCATGCTGGACCCGCCGCCGAAGGCAATCAGCGCCTGACAGCCCTCCCGGACATACACTTCCCGGGCCTCCTCCACATTGTGGACCGTGGGGTTGGGCCGGGTGCGGTCATACACGGCGCAGTGAATGCCGGCCTCCGCCAGCAGGGTTTCCAGGGCGGCGGTGCTGCCCAGACGGCGCAGGTCCGGGTCCGTCACCAGCAGCACGGCAGTGACGCCGTCCGCCGTCAGCTGCGCCGGGATGTCCGCCAGATGCTTCAGGATCGTGGGCTGCCGGTAAGGCAGCAGGGGGATGGCCAGCCGGAACACCGTCTGCACCGTCCGGCACACCAGTTTTTCCAGGGGATTCATGCTTCCGGCAGGCCCTCCTCATTCAGTTTCTGCAGCCTGGCAGTGATGGACTCCAGCGCGTCATAGAACACCGCCCGGTTCTCATCGGTCAGATCGCTCCCGGCGATCTCCACCGCCACCGCCGCCCGCTTTTTCACATGCTCCGCTGCCGCCATGCCCGGCTCCGTCAGCCGGTACAGTGCCCGGTAGTGGGTGCCCTCCCGGACCGCCATGCCCTTCTGCTCCAGCAGCGCCATGGTCCGGGACACATCCGCCTTGTCCTTGTCGCAGGCCTCGCACAGCCGGGGGGCGGTGATCCCCTCCGGATGCCGGGCCAGGGCCAGCAGATACATACAGTGGGCGCCTTTCAGCCCGTAAGGCTCCATTTCCTGCGTGGTGAGCCGGTGCCAGTACCGGTTGATCTCCGAGATTGCCAGAGAGAACCGCTCAAATCGGTCGACCATCCATCCCGCTCCTTTCCGAGGTTTCAAAGTTTCCCATACAATACGGCATAATTGTTGATTTGTCAACATCTTTTTGTCAAAAAAAGACAGCACGGTGAAAATTCACCGTGCTGTCCCAGAGAAAAACAGAGGAGGCTCCTGAAAGCTCAGTCCGCAAACAGCGGGGTGGAGAGGTAGCGGTCGCCGGTGTCGGGCAGGAGGGCCACGATGGTCTTGCCCTTGTTCTCCGGGCGCTTTGCCAGCTGGATGGCAGCCCACACGGCGGCGCCGGCGGAGATGCCCACCAGCACGCCCTCGGACTTGCCGATCCGCTTGCCGGTGGCGAAGGCGTCATCGTTCTCCACGGCGATGATCTCGTCATAGACGGCAGTGTTCAGCACATCGGGGACGAAACCGGCGCCGATGCCCTGGATCTTGTGGGACCCGGCGGTGCCCTTGCTCAGCACCGGGGAGGCGGCGGGCTCCACGGCCACGACCTTCACATCCGGGTTCTGGCTCTTCAGATACTCGCCCACGCCGGTGACGGTGCCGCCGGTGCCCACACCGGCCACGAAGATGTCCACCTTGCCGTCGGTGTCCTCCCAGATTTCGGGACCGGTGGTAGCCCGATGGACAGCGGGGTTGGCGGGGTTCACGAACTGGCCGGGGATGAAGGCGTTGGGGATTTCTTTGGCCAGCTCGTCGGCCTTGGCGATGGCGCCCTTCATGCCCTTGGCGCCCTCGGTGAGCACCAGCTCGGCGCCGTAGGCCTTCATGATCTGGCGGCGCTCCACGCTCATGGTCTCGGGCATGACGATGATGATGCGGTAGCCCCGGGCGGCGGCCACGCTGGCCAGGCCGATGCCGGTGTTGCCGGAGGTGGGCTCGATGATGACGGAGCCGGGCTTCAGCAGACCCTTTTCCTCGGCGTCATCGATCATGGCCTTGGCGATGCGGTCCTTCACGCTGCCGGCAGGGTTGAAATACTCCAGCTTGCCCAGCACGCGGGCTTCCAGTCCGTCTTCCTTTTCAATATGGGTCAGCTCCAGCAGGGGGGTATGGCCGATCAGCTGGTCTGCGGATGTATAGATTTTACTCATGATAAATTCCTCCATAATCGATGTTATAAATTATATATTCAAGTCCGGGCGATGGCTCAGGGCCGACATCGCCGGAGTTCGGGAAGGTTCCGGTTCATTTAATTCATACCTTTCATGTGGGTTTATGGGGATTATATGCCAGTAACCGGAAAATGTCAAGGACTTTTTTGGCTGGGCGCAAAAAATCTTCCCGGTTGAAATCCTACTAACTTTGTATTATAATGGGCAATACAAACAGGAGGGATGGACATGATGATCTCAACAAAAGGGCGCTACGCCCTGCGGGTAATGGTGGATCTGGCGGAGCACCAGTCGGAGGGCTACATCCCCCTGAAGGAAATCGCCCAGCGGCAGGAAATCTCGGAGAAATATCTGGAAAATATTCTGAAGGTGCTGGTGAAGGCCCGGTTCCTGACGGGACTGCGGGGCAAGGGCGGCGGCTATCGCCTGTCCCGCCCGCCGGAGAGCTACACCGTGGGCAGTATCCTCCGGCTGACGGAGGGAAGTCTGGCGCCGGTGGCCTGTCTGGAAGCGGGAGCGGACGCCTGTCCCCGGACAGCGGTGTGCCGGACCCTGCCCATGTGGCAGAAGCTGGACGCCCTCATTGAGGAGTTTTTTGACGGCATCACCATCGCCGATCTCATGGCCCCGGACATCCCCGGGAACGACTATGTGATCTGAAAACGCGCAGCCCGAAGGGGCTGCGCGTTTGTTCC
>JALFTG010000110.1 GCA_022779345.1 Oscillospiraceae bacterium
CCGGGCGGAACTTCTCATCCTCGGCCCGTCCCCGGCGTTCCTGGCCCGGGACATCGCCCGGCTGGGGAATGTGTTTCAGGCCGTGGGCAGCCTGCATCTGGCAAAGGCGCTGGAGGAGCAGCTGGCCGGCACGGACCTGACCCTGGGGGTGCATCTGAAAATCGAGACCGGCATGGGCCGCACGGGCTTTGCCGCCATCAATCCCAAAGAAGTGGCCGAAGCGGCGGAGGCCATGGCCCTGCCACATCTGGACGCCCAGGGCATCTTCACCCACTTCTGCGTGTCCGATGAGTACGGCGACCCCTTCACCCAGACCCAGTTCCAGCGGTTCACGGACACCATCGCCACCCTGGAAGAAACTACCGGCCAGCATTTCCGCCTGCGCCATTGCACCAACTCCGGGGCTATGGTAAACTATCCGGAGACCTACCTGGACATGGTGCGCCCCGGCATCGTGCAGTACGGGCTGTACCCGGCCAGAGAGCACGGAGCATTGGACCTGAAGCCGGTGATGAAGCTGATGACCCGGGTGGCGGAGATCACCGATCACATCCCCGGCGACACGGTGAGCTACGGCCGGACTTATACCTGTGAGACCCCCCGGCGCTTCGCCGTGCTGCCCATCGGCTATGCCGACGGCCTGCACCGGACCCTGTCCAACCGGCTGGAAGTGGTGATCCACGGGCAGAAAGTCCGCCAGTGCGGGCGCATCTGCATGGATATGTGCATGGTGGACATTACCGACCTGCCGGATGTGCAGATCGGCGACGAGGTGGAGATCTTCGGCGGAGAGCAGAGCGTGGATGTGCTGGCGGAAGCCATCGGCACCATCTCCTACGAACTCCTGTGCGCCGTCTCCCCGAGAGTGCCCCGGGTGTATGTGGACTGAAATGTGTGACAGAATTTTTCCGATGAAGTGAAAATGTGTATAAATCTCCCGGGGGCGGGAGAGAATACAACTGCGCAACATATTATGTAAGGGCGGCCTTTCATCGGAGATGGTTACATTGAGTAATGTAAAACGAGGAGACATTTTTTATGCCGATCTCAGTCCTGTGGTCGGCAGTGAACAGGGCGGTATGCGCCCGGTGCTGATCGTCCAGAACGATACCGGCAACAAGCACAGCCCCACGGTCATCGCCGCGGCGATCACATCCCAGACGGGCAAGGCCAAGCTGCCTACCCACATCGAGCTGTCCGGCCCCAGCGTGGGTCTGACGAAGGACAGCGTGATTTTGCTGGAGCAGATCCGGACCATTGACAAATCCCGGCTCCGGGAGAAGATGGGCCGGCTGGACGGCGAGACCATGTCCAGGGTGGACAACGCCATCGCGGTCAGCATGGGGCTTTGACAGTCATTCAAACCTTTCGGTTTGAATGAGGGGATGCGGCCCATTCGCGCACTCGCTGCGCTCGCACACTCATGGGCCGAGAAGTGTTTTTTCGCCGGCGAAGCTGGCGAAAAACGGATTGGAATTTGTTTTGCCGCTGCGGCGGCAAAATTCTGCGAAGCATTTTAACCAGACGACAGAACTCCGGGGGAGCGGTGGACACTCTCCCGGGGCGGAGGTACATAGTATGAAATTCAGAAAACATCTGGGAATGATCCTGACTGTGGCGGTGACGGCGCTGGTGTTCACCTGCGTGGGGGCCTATGCCGCATCCAATTACGGCAGCCAGTCCGACCCGCTGGTGACGGTGAGCTATCTGACCAAAACGCTCCAGCCCACCATGGAATCGGAGTTTGACAACACGGTCACCAGTGCCATGACGGAGCTGGAAAAGCAGTTTGAGTCAGAGCTGACCGGGGAATTCGCCGTGGTGTCCGTGGCCTCCGGCAAGACGCTGAAGTGCAATACCGGATGCGAGGTTCTGTTCCGCTCCGGCACCGCCAAGGCGGTGGGTTCCGGTCTGCTGGATACCACCGACGGCGCCGCCGTGGCCGAGGGCAAGGCCATGACCGCCAACCACCTGTATATGGCCTCCGCCGACGGCTCCGGCTTCACCGCCTCCTCCGCCGTCACGGTCCTCGTCCGGGGGACCTACACCATCGGGTGAGGGGAATATCAATCAGGAATCAGGAATTGTCTTTTTCTTCTGTCATTCCCACGGCAGGGCGCAGCCCTGCCGTGGGAGTCCGTTCTCTTTTTCTACGGTGCGTGACGCACCAAAAGGGGATGCGGATTGCCGCGTCGCTTCGCTCCTCGCAATGACAGGAACGGACCCGGACGGTCACTGCGGATATGGCTCCCCCTTTGGGGGAGCTGGCACCGCCGAAGGCGGTGACTGAGAGGGCCCTCTCCGCCTCGCTGTGCCCGGCACTGATTGCAACGGGTAGGGGCGCACCTGCGTGTGCGCCCTTTGCCTGTTGCACAACCGCCTGCAAAAGACACCACCGCACCCGGTTGCCCCCCCTTCCAATCCCACACATTTCCACCATCGTTCCCGCATAGACTGTGGGGACGATATTTTTATGTCCGGAGGGATGGTCATGGAGCACTGGGCGATCACGGCGGAGGGGAAAGACATCGGATGGCTGACATCGGAGCGGGAGGGCCTGTACACCCGGTTCCGGGGTGAGGCGGCCTGGGACGGCGGGATTCTGCGATTGTGGGTGTCCGGGGGCGGGCGGCAGGCCTGCCTGGGGGTGATGGTCCCCGACGGGACCGGCAGGGTGCGGCTGGACCGGAAATTCAGCGCTGCGGACCTGCGGGACTTCCCCGCCGCCATCGAATCTGCCGGGCCGGAACCGGCGGCGTGTGCCCCCCAGCCGGAACCGGAAGCCCCTGCACTCCCGCCGGAACCGGAAGCGGAACCGGAACCGCCGGAGGACGACACTTTGTGGTACGCCTGTCCGGATGGAA
>JALFTG010000148.1 GCA_022779345.1 Oscillospiraceae bacterium
CACAAATTCTGCGAAGCGTTTTAAATCAGGAATTGACCCTGTTCCCCCGTAGGGGCGACCCTTGCGGTCGCCCGTTTTTCGACTTCCTGACCGCACCTGTTCAGAAGTTGTAGGGGACGGGTTCCCCGTCCCGCTGTCCGGCTTCCCGCCGGAACCGATCACCATGGGTAGGGGCGCACCTGTGTGTGCGCCCGCCACCCGGTTTCCCACCGGAACCGAATCCCTGGCCGCAGGAGTGGGCCGACACGCAGGTCGGCCCCTACCCGTTGAATCTGTGCCAGACCAGGCGTCAGCGCAGGATGCGATGTCTGCACATTGCGGTTTTATCGCAGTCAGGGCAGGTCAGCCGGCGTTTCATGATGGTGTGATAGCCTTTCATGTAGTCTCCCGTGGTGGGGACAAACAGCGTTTTGCAGCAGGGACATTCAAAGTACCCTGCCTTCACATCCAGCAGGATGGCCGCACCGATCCCTGCGGTGGCGGTGAGGACGGCCAGCACAATCAATGCGATCCGGACGATCCGCGGCAGTTCCACCACGGATACGATCATGGCCAGCGCGCAGACTGCCACAACGGTGACCCCGCCGCAGATGACGGACAAAATCATCCGCTTTTTGTTTTCTTCGTTTTCTTTCATCAAATCCATCATGTGATCCTCCGCTTTCTTTTGATAATCCGTTTCGGAGACCCGTTCGCCCGAAAGCAGATCATTGACGGTGATGTGCAATGCATCGCATAAGGGCAGCATCAGGGAGACCTCCGGAAGTCCTTTTCCCGTTTCCCATTTGGAAACGGTTTTGTCGCTGATCGACAAGGTATCGGCCGGCTGTCTTTGAGTCAGGTTCTGCGCCTTCCGCATTTCGGCGATGAACCTGCCGATCTGGATCTGGTCCACTGAATTTCCACCTTTCTGCCCGTATCATACCGGAAAAACGCCCCCGGCAACACACACGATGCGTAGAGTTCCCCGGATTCTGCGATACGCAGAGTTCGCCCGGGACAGAATCATCATACCATACGGCATCACCCCATTGCAATTTGCCGCCGGGGGAGCTGGCAGGCTGTTGCTGTGACTGAGAGGGTTACCTGGTTTTCTGCCGGAACCGAATCCCTGCCCGTTGAAACGGGCGAGGGAAAAATTTCCTGGCAATTCCGTCTCCCTTCGTAGGGGCGACCCTTGGGGTCGCCCGTTGTCCGGTTTTCTGACCGCCGCACCCCTTTGCTGTCATTGCGAGGAGGGGCAACGCCCCGATGTGGCAATCCGCATCCCCTTTGGATGCGTCAACAGATGGCAAAGAAGAGAACGGATTCCCACGTCGGCCTGCGGCCTCCTCGGAATGACAGGCTTTTGGGTGCGGGGCTGTTTTATTCTGTGTCCACCGGATCATTTCTCATTCCTCATTCCCATCGCCCCATTGCAATTTCCCGCCGGGCAGTATAAAATAAAGTGTTCGACTGAAAATCAAGGAACTTCTGAGGTGACGACTATGCAGCGATATGATGCGGGAACCTGCGATGTGGCGGTGATCGGCGCGGGACACGCGGGGATCGAGGCGGCGCTGGCCAGCGCCCGTCTGGGTCTGGACACCGTCTGCTTTACCATCAATCTGGACGCTGTGGGCAATATGCCCTGCAACCCGGCCATCGGCGGCACCGGCAAGGGCCATCTGGTCCGGGAGCTGGACGCGCTGGGCGGGGAAATGGCCCGGGCGGCGGACAAGGCCTGCATCCAGTACCGGATGCTCAACCGGGGCAAAGGCCCGGCGGTCCACTCCCTGCGGGCCCAGGCCGACCGGCGGAAATACCAGGAAGTCATGAAGCTGACCCTGGAATCCCAGGACAACCTGCGGGTGAAGCAGGCGGAAGTGGTGGAGATCCTCACGGAAAACGGCGCCGTGTCCGGCGTGGTGACCCACACGGGGGCGGTGTACCGCTGCCGGGCGGCGGTGATCGCCACGGGCACCTATCTGAAAGGCCGCACCATCGTGGGCGAGGTCCTGCGGGACTCCGGGCCGGACGGCCTGGCGGCAGCGGGCCCGCTGGCGGAGTGCTGCCGGGAGCTGGGATTGTCCATGCGCCGGTTCAAAACCGGCACGCCCCCCCGGGTGAACGCGCGCACCGTGGATTTTGACGAGATGGAAATTCAGGTGGGGGACACGGACATCGAGCCGTTCTCCTTTGAGACGGAGGGGGACATTTATAATCAGGCGGTGTGCTACCTGACCTACACCAACGAGCGCACCCACGCCATCATCCGGGAGAATCTGGACCGCAGCCCCATCTATTCCGGGGTGATCGAGGGCATCGGCCCCCGGTACTGCCCGTCCATCGAGACGAAGATCATGACCTTCCCGGACAAGGAGCGGCACCAGCTGTTCGTGGAGCCCATGGGCCTGAACACGAAGGAGCTGTACATCCAGGGCTTCTCCTCCTCCCTGCCGGAGGAGGTGCAGGTGGCCATGCTCCACACCATTCCGGGCCTGACCCATGCGGAGATGACCCGCCCGGCCTACGCCATCGAGTACGACTGCGTGGACCCCACGGAGCTGCTGCCCACGCTGGAGACGAAAAAGGTGTCCGGCCTGTACGGCGCGGGTCAGTTCAACGGCTCCTCCGGCTATGAGGAGGCGGCGGTGCAGGGCTTTGTGGCCGGGGTGAACGCGGCGCTGAAGCTGCTGTGCCGGGAGCCCCTGATCCTCCGCCGGTCTGACGGCTACATCGGTACCCTCATCGACGATCTGGTGACCAAGGGCACCAACGAGCCATACCGGATGATGACCTCCCGGTCCGAATACCGGCTGCTCCACCGGCAGGACAACGCCGACCAGCGGCTGTGCCCCATCGGCCACCGGATCGGGCTGGTGTCCGATGAGCGGCTGGCCGCCGTGGAGGCGAAATACGCCGCCGTGGACGCCGAGATCGCCCGGCTGGAGCGGACCCACATTGCCCCCTCTGCGGCTCTGGCGGAGTTCCTCACCGCTGTTGGCACCACCCCGGTGAAATCCGGCGTGTCCCTGGCGGACCTGATCCGCCGCCCCCAGGTGACCTATGAGAGCCTGGCCCCCTTTGACCCGGACCGCCCGGATCTGCCCCGGGGCGTCACCGAGGAGGTGGGCATCGCCCTGCAGTATGAGGGGTACATCAAGCGCCAGCTGAAGCAGGTGGAGGAGTTTTCCCGGATGGAGGCCCGGAAGCTGCCCGCGGACCTGGACTATGAGACCGTCCCCGGCCTGCGTCTGGAGGCCCGGCAGAAACTGAATCACATCCGGCCGGACAACTTCGGCCAGGCCAGCCGCATCTCCGGCGTGTCCCCCGCGGACATCGCCGCGCTGATGGTGTGGATGGAGAAATAAAGCCCGCAAAGCCCCCGGCGATGATTCGCCGGGGGCTTTGCAGCTGTTGCAGGGGCGGATTTCAGACCCGCCCGGGGTCCGTTTTTTGCCGGAACCGAATACCATGGGCAGGGACGCCCCTGCGTGTGCGCTGGTGGGGAAGAAATGACAGGAGAATTTGTCTTGCGGCGGGATTTCTGGTTGACAAAATCCGTCCGATGTAGTATCCTCTAACTGTATTAACAAGATTAGTGCAGTTGATATATAGAAACCGTAAGGAGGGTGTCATGTGATCTCCATCAATTACAGGGACCCCCGGCCGATCTACGAACAGATCAAGTTCTCTCTGCGCCGGCTGATCCTGTCCGGCACCATGCAGCCGGATGAGCGGCTGCCCAGTGTGCGGGAGCTGTCTGCCCAGCTGGCGGTGAATCCCAACACCGTGCAGCGGGCCTACCGGGAGCTGGAAGCGGAGGGCTACATCTATTCCGTGGCCGGAAAGGGCAGCTTTGTGGCCAATGACAATCAGGTGGACCAGGGGCGGATCAACAAGCTGCTGGCCCAGTTTGACGAGGCGGTGACGGAACTGTCCTACATGGGCTATCCCATGCAGAACCTGATCTGCCGGATCGGGGAAGGAGGCGGAAACCATGATTGAAGTGTGCAATGTGACAAAGTGCTTCGGGGAATTCAAAGCGCTTGACGAACTGAATATGACCGTGCCCACAGGGACGGTGTACGGCCTGGTGGGCCCCAACGGTGCGGGCAAGAGCACCATCATCCGGCATATCACGGGGATCTACCGTCAGGACAGCGGCACCATCACCGTGGACGGGGCGCCGGTGTATGAAAATCCGGCGGTGAAAGGCCGGATCGCCTATATCTCCGACGATGTGTTCTATTTCAACACCGCGTCCATCCGGGATATGGCGAAGTTCTACGCGGGGGTGTACCCCAATTTCAGCTGGGAGCGGTTCAACGCCCTCCAGGACGCTTTTGCCCTAGACCAGAAGCGGCCCATCCGCCGGTTCTCCAAGGGTATGCAGAAGCAGGCGGCCTTCTGGCTGTGCATGGCCATGCAGCCGGAAATCCTGGTGCTGGATGAGCCGGTGGACGGTCTGGACCCGGTGATGCGCCGGCAGGTGTGGAGCATCATCATGGCGGACATCGCCGAGCGGGGCACCACGGTGCTGGTGTCCTCCCACAACCTGCGGGAACTGGAGGATGTGTGCGACCATGTGGGCATCATGGACCACGGAAAAATTCTGCTGGAGCGGAGCCTGTCGGAGATGCAGGAGAACATCTGCAAGGTGCTGGTGGCCCTGCCTGACGGCGGCACCCTGCCCGCCGGGCTGAACATCGTGCACCAGTCCTCCACGGGCCGGCTGCTGACCCTGATCCTCCGGGGCAATCAGGACGAGATCGCCGGGGCGCTTTATACGGCCCAGCCCCTGTTTATGGACATGGTGCCCCTGACGCTGGAGGAGATTTTCATTTACGAGCTGGGAGGTGTGGACTATGCAGTCAAAGACATCATTCTTTAACCGGACCGTCTATTGGAACACCCTGCGGCGCTACTGGGTCGTCTGGGTGGGCTACGCGGCCCTGATGGTGCTGGGCATCGTCCTGCCGCTGTTCAACACCCTGCAGGGTGTCTGGGAGAATCCCGGTTGGTACAATGGCGTGCCCCAGCAGGTGGAGCATGTGCTGAGCACCGGCGTGACCTTTTCTGTCCTCTCATCGCTGCTGGTCATGGGCCCCATTGCGGCGCTGCTGTTCAGCTACCTGTACAACAGCCGCATGACCGGCATGATGAACTCTCTGCCTGTGCGGCGGGAGACGATGTTCCTGTCCGTCACGGCGGCGGGTTTCACGGGACTGCTGCTGGGCGATGTGCTGGCCATTCTGGGCAGCCTGGTGGTGGAAGCCGTGTTCGGCATGGTGAATGTCCCGGCGCTGCTGCTCCTGCTGGCCATTATGGTCATGAGCCAGGTGCTGTTTCTGGGGCTTGCGGTGTTTTGCTGCATGCTCACGGGCAACATCTTTGCCGGCCCCGCCGTGTATTACATCTTCAACTTCACCGCCGTGGTGGTGGAATATCTGGGTACCTATCTGCTGGACAACCTCATCTATGGCTTCACCGGCGCCGCCGTGGAGTATACAAAATGTCTGTCTCCGGCGTTTGGTCTGAGTGAGACGCTGAGGCTGAACAGCACCGCCGAGTTTGACGAGGTCACCGGCGAGCTGCTCAGCTATACCTGGAACATGGAGGGCATGGGCGTGTTGGGCGTCTACTGCGCCGTGGGCGTGGTGTTCCTGGCTCTGGCCCTGGTGCTGTACCGCCGCCGGCAGATGGAGACCGCCGGAGATGTGGTGGCCATTGAGATTCTCAAGCCGGTGTTCAAGGTCTGTGCCGCCCTGGCTGTGGCGCTGGTCTTTGCCGCCGGGGTGAACAACCTGCTCTATTCCGTGCACCTGTATGGCACGGCCAAAATGGTGTATCTGGCGGCACTGATGGTGGTGGGCGGCTTCCTGGGCTGGTTCATCGCCCAGATGCTGGTGGAAAAATCCCTGCGGGTGTTTGACCACGGCTGGAAGGGCCTGGGCCTCACCTGCCTGGTGTTTGTTCTGTTTCTGTGCGCCGGGGAGTTCGACTGGACCGGCTATGAGCGCCGGGTGCCCGACCCGTCTCAGGTGGAGAGCGTCACCGTGAACTGCCGGTACAACGCGGCTACCGAGCTGACCCAGCCGGAGAACATCGCCGCAGTTACCCAGCTGCACCGGAATGTGGTGAACCACAAGCGGCTCCACGAGGATGCCGAGCGCAGCGGGAACGAAACCCGCTATCTGGAACTGCGCTATACCATGAAAGACGGCAGCAGCCTGCGACGCCTCTACTGGCTGGACGGCGGTGCCGAGCAGTTCGTGGACAAAAATTCCGACCTGCGGACGCTGGAGACCATCATCAACACCCCCGAAGCCGTGGAGGGCCGGTACTTTCTGGACTTCTATCCGGTGGAGGCCACGGAGTTCACCTATGCCAACATCTCTTACCGGGACGGGGAGACCGGGGTGTATCAGTCCCTGACCACGCTGTCCTATGAGGATATGGCATACTTCTATAACGAGTGCATCGTTCCGGATGTCATGGACGGCACACTGGGGCGGATCGACCTGGTGGAAGATGATGTCTATGCCCAGTCCAAATACGACTGCGAGATCTATCTGGAATTCTGGCTCCCGGATGAGGCGTCCCCTTCCGGAAACGCCACAGGGCGGTACGAATCCCTGGACATCTACCTGACCACCGCGGCGGCGCGCACCGTGGCCTTCCTGGAGGAGCACGGGGTGAACCTGATGACCATGGCCGAATCCGCCGCCCTCGACGGCGGGGAGTACACCGCCCGGGGCTATGTGGTTCGCGGCGACTCCATCGCAACGGACGAACCCGCCACGGCGGAAGTGGTCGGCTGGATGGTCGGCTGGAAGTAATCCGAAAGACAAAACCCCCGGCAGCGTGAGCTGCCGGGGGTTTCCCTTTCCGGGCTGATCAGGCGGTTTCCGTATCCTCCGGGTCGAATACGGGATAGAGCAGGCGGCAGTATTCCTTACCGGTCTCAGTACGGAACAGTTTGTTGTAGGCGTCCTGCTGGCCGAAGGGGGAGATGCTCCCCTCATACAGGTTCACCAGGAAGTCCGCCTCCACCAGAATCTGGTAATCGGGACTGTCGATGCGGTCATAGGTATGGTGGTGCCCCACCAGATAGGACACCCGTTCGATGACATCTTCGGGGAAGTCCAGCTCCCGGAGCATGGCCTCGGCCTCGGCAGGGCCGACCATCTCCTGGAAGCGGCCGGAGGTGGACCCGTAGGTCTCCACCGCCAGACGCACGCCGATGTCATGGACCAGCGCGGCAGCCTCCAGAATGAACTGGGTGTGCTCGTCCAGTCCCTCCCGGGTGCCGATAGCGGATGCGAAGGCGTACACCTTCAGAAAATGATGGACGCGCATGGGATCGCCCTGATCGTACCGTATCATGGCTTCGGTCAGGCGCAGGATCGGATCGTTCATAATCACACCTCAGCAATCTTTTCAGGTTGTTCTCTCCTTCCTTGATGGTACTACATCTGTATGCCATTCGTCAACGAAAGTTAAAACTCAGACAGGTTCGCGGCTTGTTTTCCCGGTACGCCGCTGGTATAATCGGGGCAGACAGACAAGTGGGAGGCCGCCGGAATGGATGCTTTTTTTGAACAGGAACTTGGGGAGATCACGGCGCGTGCGCGGGCGCTGGCGGAGAGCGGGGCGTGCCCGGTGGTCATCGCCGTGGACGGCATGGCCGCCTCGGGCAAGACGACCCTGGCGGGGCTGCTGGCACAGCGGCTGGACGCCGCCGTGGTCCACATGGACGATTTTTTCCTGCCCCAGGGGTTCCGCACCCCGGAGCGGCTGAAGGAGCCGGGGGGCAATGTGTATTATGAGCGGTTTCTGAAAGAGGTGGTTCCGTACCTCCGGTGCGGCGAACCCTTTGCCTACCGGGTGTTCGATGCCCACGCCCACCGGTACACCGGAGAGCGTCTGGTGGCGGACAAGCCCTTCATCATCGTGGAGGGGTCCTATGCCCGGCATCCGAAGTTCGGGGAGGCCTACGACCTGCGGGTGTTCTGCAAATGCGCCCCCGGGGAGCAGATGCGCCGGGTGAAGGCCCGCAGTCCGGAGCGGGCAGAGATGTTCCGGGCCATGTGGATCCCCATGGAAAACCGGTATTTTGAGGCCTTCGGCATCGAGGGCAGCAGCGATCTCGTGGTCACTTCCGGCCCGGCCGATCCGGCGCCGCCTCTGGAGATCGAGCGGAAGTATCTGATTGCATACCCGGACATTGCCCTGCTGGACGCAACATGCACGAAAAAGATCGAAATGGTCCAGACCTATCTCCTGGGCACGGAGGGGGGCACCTCCCGCCGGGTGCGCAAGAGCACCGTGGATGGGGTGACCTATTACCGGAAGAACGAGAAACAGAAAATCAACGGCACCACCCGCATCGAGGAGCAGGGTACCATTGACGAAAAGGAGTACAACATCCTCCTGGGCTTTGCAGATGAGACCCGCCGCCCCATTGAAAAGACCCGCTGGTGCATCCCCATGGGAGCGCTGACGGCGGAGGTGGATGTGTTCACTTTCTGGACCGACCGGGCCATCTGCGAGGTGGAGCTCCCCACGGAGGACACCCCCGTCACCCTCCCGGCGTTCCTCCATGTCATCAAAGAAGTCACCGACGACCCAAGATACACCAACGCGGCCCTGGCGAAAGAAGTGGTGATGGAGGAATTCGGAATCAGGAATTAGAAATTAGAAATTATGGACTTCAAGCCTTCCATTCTCCGGGGGAGGCTTTGTGCGGATATTTGACGCACGGATTCCGGCTCTCCCTCTGGGAGAGCTGTCCGACTTCCCGCCGGAACGCATCCCGGGGGAGTAGGGGCAGGTTCCAAACCTGCCCAAATGTGCGTTAATCGCCGTATTCCAAAAGACACCACCGCACCTCGATGACAGATCGGGGTGCGGTGGTGTTGTTTTATGCAGCGGTCATCCCCCGGTTTTGACGGTTGATGCCGATTGCCCGGCACACGCTTCTCAGCGTGACCCGGTATACCGCCCACAGCAGAAGGGACACGGCGGCGATGACGGCCAGGCAGGACAGAAGGCCGGCGGCTTCACTTTGGGTGATGGCGGCGGGATCGCCGTTGAAGTACATGATCATGGCGTAAAAGGCGTAGATCACCGTGGTGCCCGTGAGGATGGGCACCAGGAACACCCGGCGGATCTGGTGGCGCACGGAGCGGAACAGATAGCCCTCCGATGCCCCCAGCCGCCGCAGGTCCTCATAGACCCGGCGGTTCGTCAGGGCGATGGTCATGCACCGGGTGTAGGCGATGATGCACACCGCCCCGAAGCACACGATGGCGATGAAAATGAACAGCATGAGAAACACCGCAACGGTCTGGACAAAATCCGCCTTGTCCAGCACCTGGAACTGGGGCAT
>JALFTG010000161.1 GCA_022779345.1 Oscillospiraceae bacterium
GTGCTCAAGCCCCTGGGCATCACCAAGTGCGGCATCCGTCTGGACTCCGGCGACATCGCCTACCTGACGAAAAAGGCCCGGAAGATGCTGGACGACGCCGGCTGGACCGACTGCACCATCACCGTGTCCAACTCCCTGGACGAGTACCTGATCCGGGACCTGCTCCATCAGGGCGCCCAGATCAACACCTTCGGCGTGGGCGAGCGGCTGATCACCTCCAGATCCGAGCCGGTGTTCGGCGGCGTGTACAAGCTGTGCGCCATCGAGGACGACGAGGGCAATGTGATCCCCAAAATCAAGATCAGCGAAAATGTGAGCAAGATCACCAACCCCGGCTTCAAGCGGGTTTACCGCTTCTATGAGAAGGAGACGGGGAAGGCCCATGCCGACTACATCTGCCTGTATGACGAGACCGTGGACACCACCCAGGACCTGACCATCCGGGACCCCAACGCCACCTGGAAGGAGACCACCCTGAAAGGCGGCACCTTCGAGGCCCGGGAACTTCTGGTGCCCATTTTCCAGGGCGGCAGACAGGTCTATCAGTCCCCCGCCCTGCCGGAGATCAGGGAATACTGCGCCCGGCAGGTGGACACCCTGTGGCCGGAGGTCACCCGCTTTGACTATCCCCATAACTACTATGTGGACCTGTCCGACAAGCTGCTGACCCTGCGCAACCAGATGCTCACCGAGAAAAAGGCCCGGGGCTGAGGAGGCATCCCATGAACGCCGAGAACCGCAGACAAGCCATTTTGACCCTGCTTTCCCAGTCTGACGCCCCGGTGAGCGCCGGAACGCTGGCGTCCCGGTTTTCCGTCAGCCGCCAGATCATCGTGGGGGACATCGCCCTGCTCCGTGCCGCCGGAGCGGACATCTCCGCCACCCCCCGGGGCTATACTGTCCACCGGGAACAGGAGGGCCTGCTCCGCACCGTGGCCTGCGTCCATACGAAAGAGCAGACCGAGCAGGAGCTGAACATCATGGTGGACAACGGCTGCGCCGTGCTGGATGTGGTGGTGGAACACCCCATTTACGGTCAGATGACCGGGCAGCTCCAGCTGTCCTCCCGGTATGATGTGGCCCAGTTCATGGAGCGGCTGCGTACCGCCGGGGGCGCTCCCCTGTCCGCCCTCACCGACGGCATCCATCTCCACACCCTCCGCTGCCCTGATGAGGCCGCCTACCGGCGCACCTGCGACCAGCTCCGCGCCGCCGGGTTACTTCTTAACACATGAATTATGCGCCGTCCTCATGAAAAAGACGGCGCATTTTATCAAATTTCCTCTTGCTTTTTTCAGATTGTGTGGTAATATCTAATTAGTAATAATTCTTAATATCGAAAATAAGGAAGGATCTTATGGCAGTTTTCAAATGCAGCGTATGCGGATATGTGTACGACGAAGAAAAAGAGGGGCGTCCCCTGTCGGCGCTGGAGCGCTGCCCGGTGTGCAAGGTGCCGGTGAGCAAATTCGTCCCGGCAGACGGGCAGACCCCGGCAACGCCCGCTCCGGTGTCCGGCGGTCTGGACTATGACAGCGTCACCGCCCGGCAGGACCCGGAGGCCCGGTATATGGCCCAGATCCACGAGATGGCCGTCACTGGCAAGACCATCGGCGGCTCCATGGGCACCCGGATGCCCCTGCCCGCCTGGGAGGACATCCTGCTCCTGGGCGCCCAGCTGGACCCCATGCCCCTGGATGACGGCGCTTCGGTGGACGGCACCACCGTCATCGGCAAACACGCCGGAAAGCCCATGGTGCTGGACAGCCCGGTGTTCATCTCCCATATGTCCTTCGGCGCCCTGTCCCGGGAGGCGAAAATCGCCCTGGCCAGGGGCTCCGCCATGGCCCGCACCGCCATGTGCAGCGGCGAGGGCGGCATCCTGCCGGAGGAGAAGGCCGCGGCGTATAAGTACATATTTGAGTATATCCCCAACCAGTACAGCGTCACCGACGAGAATCTCCGAACCAGTGACGCCATTGAGATCAAGATCGGCCAGGGCACCAAGCCCGGCATGGGCGGCCACCTGCCCGGAGAGAAGGTCACGGCGGAGATCGCCGCCATCCGGGGCAAGCCCCAGGGTCAGGACATCCAGAGTCCCAGCAGGTTCCCGGGCGTGCACACGAAAGACGACCTGAA
Organism: Oscillospiraceae bacterium; assembly: GCA_022779345.1. GTDB lineage: Bacteria > Bacillota > Clostridia > Oscillospirales > Oscillospiraceae > HGM13010. The sequence continues at coordinate 2,140 of JALFTG010000161.1, forward strand.
GGCCATGGTGGAAATGCTCCGCACCCGCTCCGGCGGGCGGCCCATCGGCATCAAGCTGGCTGCCGGGAACATCGAGGCAGACCTGGCCTGGTGCGTCTACGCCGGGGCAGACTTCGTGACCATCGATGGCCGGGGCGGTGCCACCGGGTCCAGCCCCCTGCTCCTGCGGGAGAGCACTTCGGTGCCCACCATCTACGCCCTGGACCGGGCACGGAAGTACCTGGACAGCGTGGGGTCCGACATGGAGCTGATCATCACCGGCGGACTGCGGGTATCCTCGGACTTCGCCAAGGCCCTGGCCATGGGGGCTGACGCCGTGGCCATCGCCAGCGCCGCCCTGATCGCCGCCGCCTGTCAGCAGTACCGCATCTGCGGCACGGGCAAGTGCCCGGTGGGCATTGCCACCCAGGACCCGGAACTGCGCGCCCGGCTGAATGTGGATGCCGCCGCCCAGCGGGTGGCCAATTTCCTGAATGTCTCCCTGGCGGAGCTGAAAACCTTCGCCAGAGTGACCGGCAATCGTTCCGTCCACGGTCTGAACCGGGATGACCTGATCACCACCGACCGGGACATTGCCGCATACACCGGCATCCGCCATGCCGGAGAACCCCGAACAACAGAAAATGTGTCAAATATGAAGGAGGAACCAGTTATGAAACAGTACAAATGCAAGCTCTGCGGTGAAGTGTTCACCGTGAAAGACGGCGAGACCCCCGTGTGCCCCCTGTGCGGCGCCACCGGTGACGCCCTGGAAGTGGTGGAGACCGCCAAGCCCGCCAACAAGTATGCCGGCACCCAGACGGAGAAGAACCTCCATGCCGCTTTTGACGGCGAGTCCGGTGCCCGGAACAAGTACACCTTCTTCGCCTCCGTGGCCAAGAAAGAGGGCTTCGAGCAGATTGCCGCCCTGTTCCAGAAGACCGCCGACAACGAGAAAGAGCACGCAAAGATCTGGTTCAAGGAACTCAACGGCATCGGCGACACCGCCGCCAACCTGGAGTCCGCCGCCGACGGCGAGAACTACGAGTGGACCGATATGTACGACGGCTTTGCCAAGACCGCCGAGGCCGAGGGCTTCCCCGAACTGGCCGCCAAGTTCCGCATGGTGGGCGAGATCGAGCGCCATCACGAGGAGCGCTACCGCGCCCTGCTGAAGAATGTGGAGATGGCCCAGGTGTTCGAGAAGAGCGAGGTCAAGGTGTGGGAGTGCCGCAACTGTGGCCACATCGTGGTGGGCACCAAGGCCCCTGAGGTCTGCCCCGTCTGCGCCCATCCCCAGAGCTACTTCGAACTGAGCGCTGAAAACTACTGATCCAACAGAAAGCACCGGCCCCGGAACCAATGTGGTTCCGGGGCCGGATGTTGATTGTCGAAAAAGCCGCCCCCAGAGGGGGAGCCAAAAACGGGGCTTCCCGGTTCAACGGGTAGGGGCCGACCTGTGTGTCGGCCCGCTGTCCGTCCCGCACCGGGCGCACACGCAGGTGCGCCCCTACCCGTATCAATCGTTTCCGTCAGGGAATCTGAAACAGGCGCAGAAAAGCTCCCCCCAGGGGGAGCCTTTTTGTTTGTCTGACGGGCTCAGGTTTTCGGTTTCCGGTCAAAGAAAATGCTCTTGCCGGACACGGACAGGGGCACGCCCATCCACAGGACATTGCTGTCGTACAGTTCCTCCGCCGCTTTGCCCGCGGAGTACATAATGCGGTTGTCCACCATATCGATGGCCGCTTCCGCCACGGCGGAGCCTACGGCAATCCCCAGATCCACATAGGCAAACCCGCAGTTGCCTCCGGCGGCTTTGCATCCGGCGCAGTTGCCGAATCCGCAGAATCCGCAGACGCCCACGCCCCGGTAAGTCTTTTCCGCACCGATCAGCACCAGCGCCTGGGACCGGCGCACATTGTCCGCATCCCGGCCGAACCAGGCGGGCATCTTCTCCGCCCCCAGTTCCCGGGTGCCGATCTCCTCCATTTTATCTGCCACCCGGTCCTTGTCCTCTCCGGTGAGCACAAGGGTGCGGATGGTGTCCTTTCCGTGGGCCTTGGGGGCCGTCCGGGCCGCCGCGCACAGTTTCGCCGCCGTGTTCAGCACGGCCTGCTGTTCCATTTCCCCGCTGGTATAAAGCATAGCAGTTCCTCCTGTTCTGTCTGTTATCTGCAATTTACCACATACCGGAAAAATGTCAAGCGATTCTGCGGAAGATACAGAAACAGCCGGGAGACCTGCGTCTCCCGGCCGGGCTTGTCCGTTTTTTAAAGTTTTCCCTGCAGGCGGTCGTGGATATACTGCCGCACATCCCCCTTGGGGATCTCCAGTGCGGCGGACAGTTCCCCGAACAGCAGGTCCTCTGCCCGCTTCATATACCGCTCGTCAATGGCCCCGAATTTCCGCTTCTGGGCCTCGGTCTTTTTCTTCTTTGCGTACAGGGACATGGTCAGCTCCACCAGATCCGCACAGTTGTGGGTGTTCAGCTTGGTGTCATAATACTCCTGCAGCTGCCGCAGGGCAGAGTTGTAATAGGGCTCGGCATGGATGCCGGGGATGGAATCCACCAGGGCGTTGGCCTCATCGGCAGTGATCACCGGACGCATGAACACCTTGGTATCCACAGGCACGGAGATCTTGCAGTCCTGATAGACCGGACGGATCACATAGTACGCCTTCAGTTCCCCGTCGGAATGGGGCGTCTCCAGCATTTTGATCTCATCGATCACACACACGCCGTTGTTCCCGTACACGATCTTCTCTCCAACCTGATACATACCGCTCCTCCATTTCCCGGTTCGTTGTTCTGCCTCCATCCTACAATATAAATACTATATCACAATTTTTTCAAAAAGGTAAGAAAAATTTTCCTGAAACAGACAAAAAATGATTTACACAGGCGTTTTTTCCGCCTTATCCCCCGTTTTGCACGGGAAAGAATGCACCGGATGTCCCCGATCGGGAGTTACACATTGTATAATTTTCGGTCTGATTGACAATCTTTCGGGAAAACGGCAAAATTTCTGAAAATTATTTACAATGCCGGGGTTTTGTGATAGGATAGGGATGCATGATAGAAACCTGCCTGCGGGCAGCGGAGGTGTCGGAAATGGATCAGATCGATTACGCAATACTGAAAATTCTCAAGCAGAATGCCCGGGAAACCGCGTCAAATATCAGCAAGGAAGTGCATCTGTCCGTGTCCTCGGTGATGAACCGGATCCGCCAGATGGAGGACAGCGGCATCATTCAGGGCTATGAAGTGAAGGTGGACAGCAAAAAGCTGGGGTTTGATGTGACAGCGTTCATGGAGGTCAGTCTGGAGCACCCGAAGTACTACGACCACTTCTGTGAAGCCATCATCAGCCACCCCAATATCGCCGACTGCTACTACTTTACCGGCAATTTTGACTTCCTGCTTCACATCACCTGTGCCTCCTCCGACGAACTGGAGGCCGTGCACCGGGAAATCAAGAGCATCGAGGGCGTCTCCGGCACCCACACCCATTTCGTCCTGAAAACCGTCAAAGCCGGACAGTACCCTCTGAAAAGCAAAGAAATGTAAAACAACAAAAAGCGGCCCGATGGGCCGCTTTTTTGTCTGAAAGCCTCCCCCATTTCAACGGGTAGGGGCGCACCTGCGTGTGCGCCCGATGGAGGACGGACAGCGGGCCGACACACAGGTCGGCCCCTACCCGTTAAAACGGGATATCGGAAAATTCCTGATTCCTGATTTTACGCTTCCCCCTGCACGGCCCGGTCGAACACCCATACGCCATCCGCGGCGGTGTCCAGGTCCAGGGTGCTGCCGGGGATGTGGTGGACCTGCTGTACCGGGAACAGGCGCAGAAACGGCTCCACAGTCTCGATCTCGGCGTAGCCGAAGCCGTTGCCCCGGTAGTGCATGGGGACGATCAGGCGGGGGCGCAGCCGGTCACACAGCGCTTTTGCGGTGGGTGCATCAATGGTGTAATACCCGCCCACGGGGATCATCAGCACCTCCGGCCGGCCCACAGCGGCGGCCTGTTCCGCCGTCAGCGTATGGCCCAGATCCCCCAGATGGACGAAGCGCTTTCCCTCTGCCGTAACGATGTGGATAATATTGCTCCCCCGTTTGGCCCCGTGGACCTCATCGTGCCAGCAGTCCACAGTCTCCACGGTGAACCCCGGCGCCATCCGGGTCTGCTTCACTCCGGCGGCATGGCAATGGTCGTGGTGTCCGTGGCTGCACAGCACCGCCTCCGCCGCCAGGGGCGGCAGGGTCCACCCCGGCACGCTGCCCGGCTCATAGGGGTCAAAGACCGCCCGGCCCGCGCCGGTGTCCA
>JALFTG010000175.1 GCA_022779345.1 Oscillospiraceae bacterium
AGGGTGTTGATCAGGGAGATGCCGTCGGCCCCGGCTTCCTCGCAGGCCCTGGCAATGGACACGATGTCCGTCACATTGGGGGTCAGCTTCATGAAAACGGGCTTGGCGGTGACGGCCTTCACCGCCCGGGTGACTTCCGCAGCGCTGTCCGCGCAGGTGCCGAAGCTCATGCCGCCGCCGTGGACATTGGGGCAGGAGATGTTGATCTCCAGCCAGCCCACCTGGGGCTGTTTGTCCAGCTTTTCCGCGCAGGTCACATAGTCCTCCAGAGAGAACCCGCACACATTGGCGATGACCGGCTTGTGAAAGACCTTTGCCAGCCGGGGCAGCTCCGTGCTGATGACGGCGTCCACGCCGGGGTTCTGCAATCCCACGGAGTTGAGCATCCCGGCGGTGCACTCCGCGATCCGGGGGGTGGGATTGCCGAACCGGGGCTGGGCGGTGGTGCCCTTGATGGACATGGTGCCCAGACAGTTGATGTCGTAGTAATCGGCAAATTCGTAGCCGTAGCCGAAGGTGCCGCTGGCGGGAATCACCGGGTTGTCCAGGGTGATGCCGCAGAGATTGACCTGGGTGTTCACCATACGATTTCCTCCCTTGTCAGTACCGGGCCATCCTTGCAGATGCGTTTGGCGCCGTATTTTGTCTGGCAGGTGCAGCCCATGCAGGCGCCGTACCCGCAGCCCATCCGGGCCTCAAAGCTGAACTGCCCGGAGGTGTTCGCCACGGCGTCCACTGCCCGGAACATGGCCTCCGGCCCGCAGGTGTAAAAGTATGAGTAATCCAGCTCCGGCATCACATCCGTGACCATACCTTTCCGGCCGAAGGAGCCGTCCTCGGTGGTGACGATGACATCCGCCCCGGCGGCACGGATGTCGTCATCCATGAAAATATCTCCCGCCGTGCGGTATCCCAGCAGGGCGGTGACCTGTTTTCCCTCCCGGACCAGCTGCTTCGTCAGCGCCAGCATCATGGGCACGCCGGAGCCGCCCGCCACCAGCAGGGGGTGATCCCCGGATAAAGAGGTGTCAAACCCGTTGCCCAGACCTGTGAGGATGTCCAGCCCCTCGCCGGGCTGTTTCGCTGCCAGATCCCGGGTGCCCTGACCGATGAGCCGGTACACCAGCACCAGCACATCCTTGTCCCAGTCGCACACGGAGAAGGGCCGCCGGAGAAAATGGCCGTCGATATGCACATCCGCAAACTGCCCCGGCCGGGTGATGGCGGAGGTGTCACCATACAGCGTCAGTTTGTGGACGCCGGAGATGATGGCGTTGTTTTTCCAGATGGTAAAAGTTCCCTGTTTCATTGCAGCGCCTCCCGGTCCAGCCAGACGATCTTTCCGTCATGGACGGTCATGAGACACCGGCCGTACAAGGTCGTGCCGGTAAAGGGCGTGGCCCGGCCCATGGTCTGGAATTCCGCCGGGTCAACGGTATAGGCCGTGTCCAGATCCCACACGGTGAAATCCCCGTTCGCCGGCAGGGCGAACCGGTCCCGGGCATTGCCGGAGAACAGCTCCACCGCCCGGTCCAGCGTGATCACGCCGGGGCGCACCAGATGGGTGTACACCGCCGCGAAGGCGGTTTCCAGCCCCACCACGCCCATGGCGCTTTTATCCAGTCCCCGGGATTTCTCCTCAGCGCTGTGGGGGGCGTGATCCGTGGAGATCATGTCGATGGTGCCGTCCGCGATGCCCTGGATCAGGGCGTCCCGGTCGGACCGGGAACGCAGGGGCGGATTCATCTTGAAACGGCCGTCCTCCTGCAGGTCCTCATCGCAGAACACCAGATAGTGGGGGCCGGTCTCGCAGGTGATGTTGACGCCCTCGGCCTTGGCCTTGCGAATCAGCTTCACGCCCTCTTTCGTGGAGATGTGGCACACATGATAGGCGCAGCCTGTCTCCCGGGCCAGACCGATGTCCCGCTCAATCTGTGCCCACTCGCTCTCGGAGCAGATGCCCTTGTGGCCGTGGGCGCGGGCGTAGTCCCCGTCGTGGATGACGCCGCCCCGGACCAGTTCGTTCACTTCGCAGTGGGCGGCGATGATTTTTCCGAGTTTTTTTGCCGTCTCCATGGCGGCGCGCATCATCTCTGCTGACTGGACGCCCCGTCCGTCATCGGAAAAGGCGCACACCTCCGGTGCCAGCGCGGCCATGTCCACCATCTGTTCTCCCTGCTCGTTCAGAGTGATGGCCCCGTAAGGGTGGACGCCGATAACGGCGTCCCGGGCGATGATGTCCAGCTGCTCCCGGAGATGCTCCGGGGTGTCCGGCACCGGGTTCAGGTTGGGCATGGTGCACACATCCGTGTATCCCCCCCGGGCGGCGCTGCGGCTGCCGGAGGCGATGGTCTCCTTATAAGAAAATCCCGGCTCTCTGAAATGCACATGCACATCACAGAAACCGGGAAAAATATGAACCGTATTGGAAAAACCGATTTCACCGGCGCCGGTGGCGTCGGAAAAATGGAAACACTCCGCCTTGACGGTTTTGTCGGTATGGATCACTGCGTTGGAAAAACGATAGTTCATGAGCTCCTCCTCCGTCATAATTCAAAATATTTTACCATAGGGGGGGAGAGGTGTCAATTCACAGAATGTCATAATTTATCCGCCGGGACCTGCCGGACTTTCGGCAGTTTCCAGCGGTAATGGGCCGCCAGCAGCCGCACGACCATGACCAGCCCGGTGGCGAGGATCACCGCCCAGGTGTGACTGTACTGACGGAGATAATAGTAGCAGATGCTGCCGCCAACGGAGGCCAGGGCATACACCTGCTTGTGCAGAACCATGGGGGTGGCCCGGCTCATCATGTCCCGGAGCATCCCGCCGCCGATACCGGTGATCATGCCCAGAAAGATGCAGAAAAAGGCGTTGTCCCCGAATCCGGCGGAGATGGTGTTCTGCACGCCCACCACAGAGAAAATGCCCAGACCCGCCGCGTCGAAGAAGTTCAGGGCCGCGTCGCTGAACCGGTGGCGGTGGCCGCCGTCTTTCCGGTTCCAGGCGGTGACGAGAAACACCACCAGCGCCGTCCCGGCCGCCACGGTGAGATAGATATAGTTGGAGAAGGCCCGGGGCGGAATGTGTCCCAGCAGGATGTCCCGCATGATGCCGCCGCCGATGGCGGTGGTGACCCCCAGGAACAGCACGCCGAACAGGTCCAGATTCCGTTCGATGGCGATCATGGCTCCGGAGATGGCAAAGGCCACCGTGCCCACGATCTCAATGAGGAAAAACGCGAAATCCACAGCATTCATCTGCGACCTCTCCTTCCGTAAAGTCATGTGATGTGATTATAGGGCCGGACCGGCAATTTTGCAAGACCTATTTCACCCCGGCGGGATGGAAAAAGAAACCATTCAGCGGCCGGAGGAATTCTCATCCAGCAGACCGTACACCTCATACCAGGACAGAATGTTCTGCAGGGTGAGTTTGTTCCCCAGCAGTTCCCGGTAGGTCACGGTTTTTGTCTTGTTCTCCCGCTTCAGCCGCTCCATTTTTTCAATGGTCGTCTGATACTCCGTCTGGATCGCCTGGAGCATCTTCTCAAATTTCTCTTCCCGTTCCGACATGGACTGTCCCCTCCGTTTGGAAAACTTCTGACTCATTTTATCATGGACGGAAATTGCCTGCAACCATGCATTGACATTTGCCTGTCCGCCGTGTAAAATATACTTTTCCAAACAGAAACAGGAGTGTGTCCCATGAAACAGCGGAACAAACATTTATATAACGGGGAATATGCCGCCATGAACTGCGTCAACTGGATGCTGTACTGCGTGCTGTTCTCCTTTGCGTCGGTCTTTCTGCTGGACCGGGGGTATTCCAACACCCGGATCGGCATCATTCTGGCCATGGGCAATGTGCTGGCCATGCCCCTGCAGCCGGCCCTGGCCCAGGTGGCGGACCGGTCCCGGAAGATCGGGCTCCAGGGTCTGCTCACGGGCATGGTGGTGTTCATGGCCGTGATGGTGCTGCTGATCCTGCTGATCTCCGGGCAGAGCCCGGCCCTGGCTGTGGTGTATGTGCTGGCCCTCATGGCCATGCAGGGCATCCAGCCCCTGGTGAATTCCTTCAGCTTCTATCTGGAGAGCTGGGGTGTGCCCATGAACTTCGGCATCTGCCGGGCGGTGGGGTCCCTGGGCTTTTCCATGATCTCCGTGATCCTGGGCAATCTGGTGAAGGCCATGGGCACCATCGCCGTGCCGGTCACGGGCATGGTGCTGCTGGCGCTGTTCCTGCTGATCCTGCTGGTGTTTTATCTCCAGCGGGGGGACAGCGGGAAAAAAGAGGCTGTCGCGGCGGAAGAGGAGACGCAGACCGCCGGGACCACCAGTCTGGCGGGCTTTTTCCGGGCCTATCCCAAATATACCCGGTTTCTGGTGGGCGTGGCCCTGATCTTTGCCGGGCACACCTTCATCCAGAATTTTGTCATGCAGCTGGTGCAGCATGTGGGGGGCGACAGCGCAGATATGGGCACCCTGTGCTCCGTGAATGCCCTGCTGGAGATGCCCGCCATGCTGGCCTTCTCCCTGCTGACCCGGCGCTTCAAATGCACCACTCTCCTGCGGACTTCCCTGGTGGTGTTCACCGTGAAGATCGCCCTGGCCCTGGTGGCCAAAGATCTGGCGGGGCTGTATCTGTCCACCGCCCTGCAGCTGGTGGGCTATGCCCTGTTCATCCCTGCCTCCGTCCGGTATGCCAACGATGTGATGGCCCCGGAGGACGCAGTGAAGGGACAGGCCTTCATCACCACCATGATCACCCTGGGGGCCATCTTCTCCAGCCTGGCCGGAGGCCGGATCATCGATGTGACCGGTATGACCGCCGCCCTGGGGCTGTTCCTGGTCCTGTCCGTCATCGGCACCGCCGTGGCCCTCACCGGCGTGGAAAAAACGGAAGCATAAAAAATACCTGTCATCCGTTCTGTTTGGGATGACAGGTATTTTTATCGGTTTTTTAAGACTTCTTTCCGGATGTACCGGAAGACTTCGTCCTCGCCGTCGTCTTTCAGGCGGCGGAGAAGCTCCTCCAGCAGGGCGCCGGCATCCGGGTGGATCATGGTGTGGTCTTTTCCGTGCATATAATATTCGTAGGGCCGCTCCCGCTGGAAGTTTTTCCCCTGATACACCCTTGCCGCGGCGAACCGGTCGCAGAACATCTCCACCACATACTTCTCCGGCATGGGCATGCCCATCATCTGCACCTCGTCGCCCACCCGGCCGTAGTCGATCCAGTATTCCAGATGGTGCTTGTTCCGGCCCTTGTGGTGGAGCCAGGCGGAACTGTACCCCTTGTCCCGGCGCTCCTCATCGTTGGGGCTGTGGTCGCCCTGATAGTATTTTGCTCCGATCCAGAACTCCACGGGGCTGTATTTGGACAGGTCATGGATCAACCCCTGCCAGTACAGTCCGCAGCGGAAACAGTATTTCATCACCAGAAACCGGTGTTTTGTAATCGTCTTGAAATGCGCGAAGGGCCGCATACCATCGCCTCCCTGTGGAGAGTATTCTATTATTCCGGGGGAAAAATGTCAAACCCTTTCCCGGATTGACTTGCCCTGCCCGGGTGGTATAATACTCCTATGAAAACATTCCATGACAACGAAACTGTCCGGACGGCTCATGAGCTGCGCACGCCATTGCACGGCATTCTGGGTCTGGCCCGGCAGGGACTGGCGGCAGGCACCCCGGAGGAAAAGGACGCCTGCCTTGCCGCCGTGCTCCGGGCCGGGGAACAGCTCATGGAGCTGGTGAACGGCCTGCTCTCCCCGGCGGACGGCCCGAAAGCGGCGGACTATGACCTGCGGAACCTGGCCGACGGTGTGGAGACGCTCCTCCGGGCATACGCCGGGGCGGACCGGACGGTCACCGTGACGGTGCAGGACAGCGCCCCCCGGCGGCTGAACGGGGATGCCGGGGCCATCCGGCAGATTCTGCTGAATCTGGGGGGCAACGCCGTGAAATACGCCGCCCCCGGCCCGGTGGAGATCACCCTGTCCGTGGACGATGCCGGGGTCCTCACCGCCGCCGTGGCGGATCACGGCCCGGGCATCCCACCGGAGAAGCTGGAGAATCTGTTTTGCCCCGGTGTGCGGGACGCCGCCGGTGAGGGAAGCGGTCTGGGACTGGCGGTGAGCCGCTCCCTGGCGGAGAGCATGGGCGGCACCCTCACGGCGCAGAGCCGTGTGGGGCAGGGGAGCGTGTTCACCCTCCGGGTGCCCCAGAAACCCGCCCGGGCAGTGCATCCATGGAAAGCTCCGGACGCCCGGGTGCTCATCGCCGACGACAGTCCCATCAGCCTGCTGGCCACCGCCGGACTGCTCCGGACATGGGCCATCGACCCCGTCACCGTGAAAAGCGGCGGGGAAGTGCCGGAACTGGCGGTGGAGGGCTTTGATCTGATCCTGCTGGATGCCGTGATGCCGGACCTGTCCGGCCCGGAAGTGCTCTGCCGGCTCCGGGCACGGGGTGTGACTGTCCCGGTTCTGGCCGTGACGGGACTGGACGCCGGGGATCCGGCGCTCGCCGGATTTGATGAAGTGCTGACGAAACCCCTG
>JALFTG010000019.1 GCA_022779345.1 Oscillospiraceae bacterium
CTGCGTACCATCAAGACTCTGAACCGGGAGCGCGGCGTCACCGTGGTCCTTATCACCCACCACATGGACGAGGCCGCCCAGGCCGACCGGCTCATCGTCATGGCCAAGGGCAAGGTGGTGGCCGACGGCGCCCCCAAGGAGGTCTTTTCCCGGGTGGAGGAGCTGAAGGCCGTAGGCCTCACTGTTCCCCACACTACCCAGCTGCTGTGGGAGCTGCGCCAGGAGGGCTGCGACGTGCCCCTGGACGCCCTCAGCGACGAGGAGTGCGCCCACGCTCTGTATACCCTGCTGAAACAATAAGGCACCCCATTCTCCTATTCTTCGGGTATGACCCTCTGCGGCATACACCATTTTGAACAAGGACGGTCTGCAATGGAAGCGATCATTGAAACCAAACAGCTCTCCCACATTTATTCCGCCGGCACCCCCTTCGAGCGGGGGGCCCTGCTGGACGTGGACTTCACCGCCTACAAAGGCGAGTATCTGGGTATCATCGGCCACACCGGCTCAGGCAAGTCCACGCTGATCCAGCACCTCAACGGCCTGCTTAAGCCCACCTCCGGCCAGGTACTGTTCCAAGGACAGGACATCTGGTCCGACCCCAAGCTGACCCGCCTCACCCGGTTCCAGGTGGGGCTGGTGTTCCAGTACCCCGAGTACCAGCTCTTTGAGGAGACCGTATATAAGGACATCGCCTTCGGCCCCCGGAACATGGGGTTGGACGAAAAGGAAATCGACCGCCGGGTCCGGGAAGCCGCCTATTTCGTGGGTCTCCGGGACGACCAGCTGGACAATTCCCCCTTCGAGCTGTCCGGCGGCCAGAAGCGCCGGGTAGCCATCGCCGGCGTCATCGCCATGGAGCCCAAGGTACTGATCCTGGACGAGCCCACCGCCGGTCTGGACCCGGTGGGGGTGGAGTCCATTCTGGGCAACATCCGGGACTATCACCAGGTCCACAACGCCACCATCATCCTGGTCTCCCACTCCATGGAGGAGGTGGCCCGGACGGTGGACCGTCTGGTGGTAGTCAACGACGGCCGTATCCCCTTCCGTGGCACCCCCCGTGAGGTATTCCAGCACGGGGACGAGCTGGAGCGGATGGGGCTGGGCGTCCCCCAGATGACCCGGGTGTTCCACCGCCTGCGGGCCATGGGGGTGGACATCGACCCCTCGGTATACACCATTGACCAGGCCAAGGCGGTCATCCTCTCGAAATTGGGAAAGGGGGCGGTGTAAATGGCGCTGAAAGACATCACCCTGGGCCAGTATTTCCCGGGAAATTCCATGGTCCACCGGCTGGACCCCCGCACCAAGATCATCGCCGTGGTGCTGTATATCGTGGCCCTGTTCCTGGCCAAATATTTCCTCACCTACGCCATCATGTTCGGCGTGCTGGCTCTGGCCATCGCCATCTCCAAGGTGCCGCTGAAGTCCATTCTACACGGGCTGAAGCCGGTGCTCTTTATCGCCATCTTTACGGCGGTGCTCAACCTGTTCTACACCCCCGGCACCCATGTGCTGGTGAAGCTTTGGATCTTCACCCTCACCCTTGAGGGCGTATTCCAGGCTTTCTTTATGGTGATCCGCATCATGATGCTCATCGCCGGCACCTTCCTGCTGACCTACACCACCTCCCCCATCCTGCTCACCGACGGACTGGAATCCTTGCTGAATCCCCTGAAAAAGATCAAGGTCCCCGTCCATGAGCTGGCTATGATGATGTCCATCGCCCTGCGGTTCATCCCCACCCTGATTGAGGAGACCGACAAGATCATGTCCGCTCAGCGGGCCCGGGGCGCTGATTTTGAAAGCGGCAATCTGATCCAGCGGGCCAAGGCTCTGATCCCTCTGCTGGTGCCCCTGTTCATCTCCGCCTTCCGCCGAGCCGACGAGCTGGCGGTGGCCATGGAGTGCCGCTGCTACCATGGCGGCGAGGGACGCACCCGCCTGCGGCAGCTGAAGTACCGGGGCATCGACTATCTGACCTTGGTCTTCTTCCTGGTCGTGACTGCGGCGGTGGGAGTTCTGGCTCATTTCGGTCTCTGAGGTGCCCCATGGAACGGAACATTGCCTTAAAATTGATGTATAACGGCTCGGCCTACCACGGCTGGCAGGTGCAGAAAAATGCCGTCTCCGTGGCAGAGACTCTGGAAAAGGCCCTGTCCACCGTGGTATGTCATCCGGTGAAATGTACCGGCGCCGGCCGCACCGACGCTGGGGTCCACGCGGAGACCTACATCGCCAATTTCCGCACCACCTCCACCATCCCCTGCGACCGCATTCCCCTGGCCGTCAATACCCGTCTGCCCAACGACGTGGTGGTGGTCAAGGCCACCCAGGTGCCTATGGAGTTCAACGCCATCGGCTCCTGCCACAAAAAGGAGTACACCTACCGCATCTACAACTCCCGGCTGGGCAACCCCTTCTATGTGGACCGGGCCTGGTTCTATCCCAAACACCTGGATGAGACGGTGATGCAGCGGGCGGCAGACCAGTTCGTGGGCACCCACGATTTCCGGGCCGTCCGCTCCGTGGGCACCGAGACCCGCACCACTGTGCGCACCGTCTATTATTTCGACGTATCCCGTCAGGGAGATCTGATAGAGTGTAAGGTGTGCGCCAACGGCTTTTTGTACAACATGGTCCGGGCCATGGTGGGCACCATCGTCTATGCCGCCGAGGGCAAGCTGGCCCCGGAAGACATCCCCGCCATCCTGGAATCTGGCAACCGGACCCTGGCCGGACCCACAGTCCCCCCCGGAGGACTGTATATGACCCGGCTGTGGTATGACGAGGATGTGCTGTAAATTTTAGTCCTTTTGTTCAATAAATTTTAGTTTATCGTTTCATGTAGGGTGAGGGCTTGGTAGGGCGGGGCGTCCAGAGGACGCCCCCTACAAAGTCATATTGTAAACCGTGCGTAGGGGGCGGCGTCCCCGACGCCCCATAATACATCCATAAACTAAAATTAATTTCACAAAAAATCTTGCGTTTTTTCAAATCCTCCCACAGAGGTATCCCATATGAGCAACGAAACTTCGGCCAAAAAGCCGAAAAAACCGAATATCTTTTTCCGCCTGCTGGCGCTGCTGGTGACGGCGGCCCTAGTCCTTGGTGCGTTGACCCTGGTGGTCTACCGGGACCGGTTCAATCTGGACGCGTTGAAGCGCTGGCTGTCCTACCGGAACCTGGAGACAGGCGAAACCGGCGAAGCCGCCCCCTTTACCCATGCCGGCGGCGACAAACTGTCGGTGGCCTATCTGGAAAACGGCATTCTCCTGTCCTCCGCCGCCGGAGCCCACTACTACTCCTTTTCCGGGGAGCAGTACGCCGAGGAGGTGCTGGCCATGGAGAATCCCGTCATGTCCGCCTCCGCCAAAACGGGGGTGGTATACGATGCGGGAGGCCAGTCCCTGTTCCTGTTCCGGGGCACTGAGGAAGTCTTTGACCTGACTCTGGAGGGCGAGGCGGATCTGCTATCCGCCCGGGTCAACGACAGCGGCTGGCTGGCGGTCACCGCCCAGCAGAGCGGCTACAAGGGGGCCGTCACCGTCTATGACAGCCACGGGGAAAAGGTCATCCAGGTCAGCCTGTCCTCCACCTTTGTGGTGGACGCGGCACTCTCCCCTGACTGCAAGACCGTGGCCGTGGTCACCATGGACCAGTCCAACGGTTCCTTCCGCAGCCGGGTTCTCCTCTACCCCGTCAATCAGAAGGAGCCAAAGGCCACGCTGGAGCTGGGCAGCTGCGCGGTTTTGGACCTTGACTATGAGAACGGCGCCCTGTGGGTTTTGGGAGAGGACCGCTTGCTGGTAGCCGACCCGGATACCGGCGCTCTCCAGACCTATTCCTTCGGCCGTTCCTATCTGAAGGGCTGCAGCTTCGGGGGAGACGGCTTTGCCCTGCTGCTCCTGGGCCGCTACCGGGCGGGCTCCGCCACCCAGGCTCTGACCATCCTGCCCGACGGCACGGAGGAGGCTGCTTTGGACCTGTCCGGTCAGGTTCTCTCCTTCGACTCCGCAGGTAATTACTGCGCCCTGCTGACGGGAAGCGAGCTCACCATCCGCACCCGGGACCTGACGCCCTATGCGGTCCTGGCCGACACCCAGGGGGCGCGGCACACCGCCCTGTCCCCCAACGGCTCCGCCCTGCTGGCCGACGCCCAGCAGGCCTGGCTCTATATCCCTGATTGACCTACCCCTACGCGATTTGGAGGCACTCTATGACATACACTTACCTGGCATTTGACATCGTCATCGCCGCGCTGCTGCTTCTGGCCCTCTGGCGGGGGTATCGGCGTGGCTTCATTCTGACCCTGTGCGGTTTCCTGGCTATCTTCGTGGCCCTCATCGGAGCTAGCGTGGTATCCAACGTTCTGGCGGAACCGGCGGCCCGCTCCATTCGCCCCATCGTGGAGCACCACATCCAGCGGGTATTGGACGAACAGGCCTCTGAAGCCCTCTCCTCCGCCGGCCAGACGGCGGAACACGTCACCCTCCCTCTCCAGGAAGCTCTCGACATGCTGAAAGACACCAAGCTGTACAGGGGCTTCGCCGACGCCGTTCAGAAATCGGTGAACGACGGCATGGTGGCCGCCACCGCCAACGCCGCCCGGATCATTGCCGACTATATTGCCAAGCAACTGGCCCAGATGGTCCTGTTTCTGATTTCCTTCCTGCTGATCCTGATCCTGTGGTTCTTCATCAGTCACGCCCTGGATCTGGCTTTCCGCCTGCCTGTCCTATCCACCCTGAACCGGTGGAGCGGCGCCGTCTTGGGACTGCTCCGGGGCGGGCTGCTGCTATTCATCGCCTGCTGGCTGCTGAAAGGGAGTTTTCTCCCCCAAGACGCTATCCAGAACAGCTACCTGCTGAACTTTTTCTGCACGGCCAATCCCATGACCCTTCTCTCCTAAAAATTCACAGTTCCAATTCATGACCAGTTCATAATTGGGGTGTATCATCTTCCCAAAATGGAATTCTCCCGGAAAGGAGCGTAAGCTTATGCAGCCTACCATGTGCAGCCGCTGCGGAAAGAATGTGGCTGTCATCTTTATTACCAAGCTTGAAAACGGCGTCTCGAAAAACGAGGGGTTGTGTCTGAAATGTGCCAGAGAATTGGGCATCAAGCCCATTGATGATATGATGAAGAAAATGGGCATCACGGACGAGGACCTGGACAACCTGACCAACGAAATGATGTCCGCCTTCGGCGGCGCCGAAGGCATGGAGGGGCTGATGAACCAGCCCGGCGGCGACGGCGACGAAGAGGACGACGGCCGCACCGCCACCTTCCCCTTCCTGAATCAGCTGTTCGGCGGGGGCAACACCCCCGCGCCCCAGCAGCCCTCCTCCGGCGACGGGGCCACGCCGCCCCGGTCGGAGAAAAACGGCTCCTCCAAGCAGCCCAAACGTAAATTTCTGGACAGCTACTGCATCTCCCTGACCCGAAAGGCCAAGGAGGGCAAACTGGATAAGCTGGTTGGCCGGGACCGCGAGGTGCTGCGGGTCATCCAGATCCTGAACCGCCGCCAGAAAAACAATCCCTGTCTGATTGGCGAGCCCGGCGTGGGCAAGACCGCTATCGCCGAGGGCCTGGCCCAGCGCATCGTCAAAGGCGAGGTGCCCTATAAGCTGCGGGAGAAGGAGGTCTATCTGCTGGACCTCACCGCCCTGGTGGCGGGCACCCAGTTCCGGGGCCAGTTCGAGTCCCGGATGAAGGGCCTGATCGATGAGGTGAAGAAGGCCGGGAATGTGATCTTGGTCATCGACGAGATCCACAACATCGTGGGCGCCGGAGACGCCGAGGGCAGCATGAACGCCGCCAATATCCTGAAGCCCGCCCTGAGCCGGGGGGACATCCAGGTCATCGGCGCCACTACCTTCAAGGAATACCGGAAGTTCATCGAAAAGGACACCGCCCTGGAGCGCCGCTTCCAGCCCGTGACGGTGAATGAACCCTCCATGGACGACAGCTTCGAGATTCTCAAAGGCATCAAGGGCTATTACGAGGAGTACCATCAGGTGGAGATCTCCGATGAGATGTGCCGCCTGGCCGTCACCATGTCCGAGCGGTATATCACCGACCGGTTCCTGCCGGACAAGGCCATCGACCTGATCGACGAGGCCTGCTCCGATGTGAATCTGAAAGACAAAGACCTGACCCGCCGCCTGGAGGTGGAGAAGGAGCTGGGGGACTACGCAAAAGAGCAGGAGCTGCTCCTGTCCGACACGGAGAATGAGCACTATGAGCGTCTGGCGGAGATCCGCAGCCGCACCATGCAGCTCAATGACGAGCTGAATGTGCTGAAGGCCAAGGGCCGCCCCAAACTCACCGCCGACAACATCGCCCGGATCATCGAGCTGTGGACCAAGATCCCCGCGGCCAACATCCAGGCCGACGAGTTCGAGCGTCTGGCCGGGCTGAACGACCGGCTGAAAGCCCACATCATCGGTCAGGACGAGGCGGTGGACACCGTGTGCGCCGCCATCAAGCGCAGCCGGGTGGGCCTGCAGTCCAAGCGCAAGCCCGTGTCCTTTATCTTCGTGGGCGGCTCCGGCGTGGGCAAAACCGAACTGGTCAAGCGGCTGGCCGAGGACCTGTTCGACTCCCCGGAGGCCCTGATCCGGCTGGATATGTCCGAGTTCATGGAGAAGTTCGCCGTGTCCCGCATCGTGGGGTCTCCCCCGGGCTATGTGGGCTATGACGAGGCCGGTCAGCTGACGGAGAAGATCCGCCGCCGGCCCTACAGTGTGGTGCTGTTCGACGAGATCGAGAAGGCCCACCCGGATGTGCTGAACATCCTCCTCCAGATTCTGGACGACGGCCATATCACCGACGCCCAGGGCCGGACGGTGAACTTCGAGAACACCGTCATCATCATGACCACCAACGCCGGCAGCAACACCAAAACCGCCTCTCTGGGCTTCGGCTCCACCATCTCCGAGATGAACCGGGAGAAGTCCATGAAGGCCCTGAACGAGTTTTTGCGGCCGGAATTCATCAACCGTGTGGATGAGATCATCTGCTTCAACAGCCTCACCGAGGCGGATTTGCGCCGCATCGCCGTGCTCATGCTGGGCGAGGTGAAAGACGCCATGGCGGAAAAGGGCATCGCCTTCCATTACGAGGAGTCCGTGCCCGATTATCTGGTGAACAAGGGCTACAGCGTCACCTACGGCGCCCGGAATCTCCGCCGCCTGATTCAGAAGGAAGTGGAGGACGCCGTGGCCGCCGAAATGATCGACCGCCGGAAGGGCAAGGTCACCGATGTGACCGTCTCCGCCGTGGACGGCAAGATCGTGGTGGACGCGAAATAATACTTCCGCTGTACCTCCGGTTCTGTCATTGCGAGGAGCGAAGCGACGTGGCAATCCGCATCCCCTGATGTGCGTCAGACATCGCAGAAAAAGAGAACGGATTCCCATGTCGGGCTGACGCCCTCCTCGGAATGACAACCAATGGACTCGTCTGTCTGATCATCGCCGCACCCCAAAGGACACTGCCCGCCCCGGTTTCCGGGGCAGGGGTGTTTCGCAGTCTGCGGACTGCGACCAGAGGTTTTGCCTCCGGACTCCACGATTTTCTGTAAAAAATCGAGTAAAACTTTTAGGATGGGATTGCTATGAAACTGAACCCCAACAGGACCGCATTGCTGGTCATTGATATGCAGGGAGGCTTCATCGACCCGGCGTCTCCCACCTGCATCCCCACTGCCCGGGCTACCATTCCGGCCTGTGCGGCGGTGCAGGACAAAGCCCGGGCGCTGGGCATCCCGGTGTTTTTCATCATCCGGAAATACGCCCCGGACGGCACGGATGTGGAGTTCACCCGGTACGGCGCCTGGAAGCAGGGGGGCAAGCCCTGCTCTGTGGAGTCCGGCCCCATCGGCTGGGCCATGCCGGAGGAATTCCGGGTGCTCCCCGGGGACACGGTGCTGTACAAGCCCCGGTATTCCGCCTTTTTCCAGACGAATCTGGACGGACTGCTCCGCCGCCGGGAGATCGACACTGTGGTCATTACCGGCACCACCGTGCCCAACTGCATCCGGGCCACGGTGTTTGACGCCATCTCTCTGGACTACAACACGGTGCTGCTGGAGGACTGCTGCTCCTCCGTCACCGAGGAGATCCAGCGGGTGAATATGGACTGCATGGCCGCCATCGGCGCGGTCGTTTCGGACTCCGCCGCGTTCCTGGAAGAGCGGCTGGAACTGCCCGTGACCATCGAACAGGTGCGGCAGGAGATCAGACAGGAAAGGAGCTAATTTTTATGGGTACCATTGAAATCATTCAGGGCGACATCACCCGCCAGAAGGCGGACGCCATTGTGAACGCAGCCAACTGCTCCCTGCTGGGGGGCGGCGGCGTGGACGGCGCCATTCACCGGGCGGCCGGCCCGGAACTGCTGAAGGAGTGCCGCACCCTGGGCGGCTGCGAGACCGGCAAGGCCAAGATCACCAAAGGGTATAACCTGATGGCCAAGTATGTCATCCACACCCCCGGCCCCGTCTGGCACGGCGGCAGCCACAACGAGCCGGAACTGCTGGCAAGCTGCTACCGCTCCTGCCTGGAGCTGGCGTCGGAAAACGGCTGCAAGACCGTGGACTTCCCCTCCATCAGCACCGGCGTGTACCACTTCCCCCTGGACAAGGCCTCTGTCATTGCCATCTCCACCATCAAGGCCTATCTGGCCGATCACCCGGAGATCGAGCGGGTGCGGATGGTGTGCTTTGACGCGGGCACGAAAGCGGCCTACGAAAAAGCCCTGGCCAACGCATGAGAACACTGACCCACACCGTCTGCCCGGAAGATGCCGGGCGGACGGTGCTGTTTTGTCTGAAAAAGTATTTCGGTCTGGCGGAGGGGGCCGTCTCCCGGCTGAAATGGCAGCCCGGCGGCATTGTACTGAACGGGGAACCGGCCCGGGTGACCGTCCGGGTGCGTGCCGGGGATGTGCTGTCTGCCCAGGTGGGGGACACCCGGCCCGGCGGTGCCTTTGTCCCGGCGGAAGTGCCCCTGGACATTTTATATGAGGACGAGGATCTTCTGATCGTGAACAAGCCCGCCGGACTGGCGGTCCACGGCCGGAGTGAAAAGGGCGACCTCACATTGGGCAATGCCCTGGCTTTCCGGTACGGGCCGGAGGCGGTGTTTCATCCCGTGAACCGGCTGGACAAGGACACCAGCGGTGCCATGGCCGTCGCCCGCAGCGGGTACATCCACGACCGGCTCCGCCGGATGCTCCACACCCCGGACTTCCGCCGGGAATATCTGGCGGTGGCCTCCGGCATCGTCATGCCGCCCTCCGGCGTGGTGGACGCCCCCATGGGCCGGGGAAATGCGGGCTGGAAGCAGGCCGTCCGCCCCGACGGCCGTCCGGCCGTCACCCGGTATGAGACGGTGCAGGTCTTTTCCGACCGCACCCTCCTGCGCGTCACGCCGGAGACCGGCCGCACCCATCAGATCCGCCTTCATATGGCGTATCTCGGCCATCCGCTGGTGGGGGACGCCCTGTACGGTACCCCGGACCCCCGGATTCCCCGCCACGCCCTCCATTCCGCCCGCGTCACCCTCCGCCACCCCGTCACCGGGGAAACAGTGGATGTGGCGGCTCCGATGCCGGCGGATTTTCAAAGATTAACAGAAACGCCCTGAGCCATCCGCTCAGGGCGTTTTTCCGGATAAGGGGAGCTTTGCGGGCGGGCCAAACCCGCCCGGTGTTCGTTGTACGGTGCAATCCATCCGGCTCCCCCTTTTGGGGAGCTGGCAGGTTGAAGCCGTGACTGAGAGGGCCCTCTCCGCCTCGCTGCGCTCGGCACCTCCCCCAGAGGGGGAGGCTTTCCGGGTGGATTCCAAACCTACCCGGTGATCACACTCCCCGGATAATTCCTCATTCCTGATTGTGCATCGTGCATCCGTCCCCGCCCTTCGCCTCATCCCTTCCCCGGGTCCAGGGTCTGGATGTAGATCACATCCACGCTCTCCCGGAGGGCGCGGCTGAGCTGGATGGGGCTGTCGGCGTGCTCCGGACAGGACAGCACCGGCCGGGTGGTGATTGCCTCGGACAGGTACGCCGCAGCGGTATGCTCATCGGCGCCGGAGGCCAGATAGTCCTCCTTGATAGGCTCCATCACATAGGGGTCCTCCGCCAGGCCCAGCCGCTGCTTCCCGGCGGACACCTCATACAGCCGCTCCACCCCGTCACAGGACAGCAGCATGGCGCGGGCCAGATCCGCGTCCTCCGCCTGGTCATACCGCAGGCACAGCACCGGCACCAGGGTGTACCCCGGCGCTTCCTCTCCCCGGCAGATCTCCTCCGCCGCCCGGTCCGCCTCCGCTGCGCAGGCGCGCACCTGTGCCCGGGGATACACCCCTGCCAGCATCCTGTCCCCCACCTGGATGCGGCAGCCCGGATGAAACACCACCGCCGCCAGCGTGAGCACGCACAGACAATACAGAATTCCCCGTTTCACACCCATAATGACCCCTCCCCGGTCCGTTTGCCCCGATGATACCCCGCCGCCGGAGACCGGTCAAGGCTTTCGACAAAGGATGTCATAACCTGACCGCATAGGGATGCCCCAGCGGACATACCCTGTAGGGAAAGGAAGGGATGCGCCATGGCATACGAGGAAAAAACAAGGAGCGCCGGCAAGCCCCACCATGTGATCATGGAGGAGCGCAGCAAGCTGTCCGTCACCGGGGTGGAGGATGTGCCCAGCTTTGACGAGGACCAGATCGTCATGCGCACGGCCCAGGGCAGCCTGATTGTCCGGGGCAGCAATCTCCACATCGGCAAGCTCACCCTGGACAGCGGGGAAGTGGCCATCGACGGGCTGGTGAATGAGCTGTGCTATGAGGAGAATGCCCCCTCCGGCGGGTTCTGGTCCCGGCTGTTCGGCTGAGATGGAGCTTTCCGTCACCGGTCAGCTGTATCAGATGGCGGTGAGTCTGGCGGCGGGCGCGGGCCTGGGACTGGTGTATGACCTCTTCCGGGCCTGGCGCCGGTGCGCCGGGGGCCGCCACACGGCGGCGGACCTGCTGTTCTGGGGCATCGCCTGCGCCGGGCTGTTCTGTCTGGGCATGGCGGCGGGGAACGGGCAGCTGCGGATTTTCATGGCCGTGTCCGCGGCCCTGGGGGCGGCGGGTTACAGCCTGCTGTGCAGCCGGTTCGTGGTCCCGGCCCTGTGCCGGGGACTGGCATTTTCAGGCCGTCTGGGCCGGGCCCTCCTCCGACCGGTCCGGACTGCCGGAAAAAATGCAAAAAAATTTCTGAAATCTCGAAAAAATCTCTTTCCAAAACGGAAACATTGGTTTACAATAAAGAGAACACAGTCCGCAGACCAGACGGGCATGGTCCACGATCCCACAGCAAAGGAGGCCCGAAGGGATGAAGTTCAAGAAGGCAGGTATCATTACGAAGCTGCTGCTGGCAGTTGTGATCGTTTACGCGGTGTACAGCATCGTCACGGTCCGGGCCGACATCTCCGCCGCACGGGAGGAGCTGACGGCGCTGACGGAGGAAGTGGAGGATGCCCAGCGGGAGAACGCCCGCCTGGAATACGAGATCGAGCACAGCGACGATCCCGAAACCATTGAGCAGATCGCCCGGGAAAAGCTGGGTCTGGTCAGGCCGGGCGAAAAAATTTTTTATGACATCGGCGGATGACGCCGGGAAGAGAAACATCAGGGGGAAAAAGAGCTTATATGCAGCTGGTAGTTGGGGAAATTTTTGAAGGAAAAGTCACCGGCATCACGAAATTCGGCGCCTTTGTCGCCATGCCGGACGGGAGAAACGGTCTGGTGCATATCTCCGAGATCGCCAACACATTCGTCAACGACATCAACGATTATGTCAAGGAAGGCCAGATGGTCAAGGTCAAGGTCATCGGCATCGGAGAGAACGGCAAGGTGAATCTGTCCATGAAGCAGGTCCTGGCCCCCTCCCAGCCCCGGCCCAACCGCCCGCGCCGGGAGCAGCAGAGCGGGGAGAGCCGTCCCCAGCAGCAGCGCCGCAGCGCACCCCGGAGCGATGAGCGCCGGAGCGGGGAAGTGGCCGGCCCTTCTGGCAACGCCAGCTTTGAGGATAAGCTGAAGCAGTTCATGCAGGAGTCCGACAGCCGCATCGCCGACAACAAGATGTATGCCGACCATCGCTCCAGCCGCCGGAGAAAATAAGATACCATTGCGGGACCTGCGCCTGAAAAGGCGCAGGTCCCGGTTTGTTGAAAAGCTTCGCAGAATTTGCGCCGGATGGCGCAAATAAATTTCATCCGTTTTTTGTGCGGCTTTGCTGTGCAAAAAACACTTCTCGGCCAGCGGAGTGTGCCCGAAGGGTGCATGGAGCGGACGCAAAGGCTCTGTCGAACCCCGCAGGGGGGCGACAGAAAAAAGACCTGTGCCTGAAAAGGCGCAGGTCTTTTGCTTTTTCGGCCCTTTTTCATGAAAATTGACACTTTATTTCAAAAAAGTGCAGGGGGAACCCTTGCAAAAAGGAAATCATACCCGTATAATAAAATGCATATTCCCGCGGGCTTTCCCGCAGAAATCAAAACACGATGGAGGAAGAAAAATGAAACGCATCCTTGCTCTGGTATTGTCCCTGGGGATGCTGCTGTCCCTGGCCGCCTGCGGCGGCGGAGACGACGGCAAGACCGATGACGGCGGCAGCACCGCCGCCAACACCCAGGTTCTGTACCATGTTTACAATTCGGCGCCCTATGTGACGCTGGACCCCAGCACCGAGTATTCCAACGGCATCATGGTGCTGCAGAATGTGTATGAAACGCTGACCCGCTACAATGAAGAGACCGGCGAAGTGGATCCCCTGCTGGCCACCAGCTGGACCCAGAATGAGGACGGCACCGTGTGGGTGTTCCAGCTCCGGGACGATGTGACCTTCCATGACGGCACGAAGATGACCGCCCAGCAGGTGGTCAACTCCATCAACCGCAGCATGGAGCTGGGTCAGGGCGGCGCCTACATCTGGGACGCTGTGCTGGCTGAAAACGGCGGCAGCGTGGAGGCTACCGGCGACTATGAGGTTACCATCACCTGCGGCTATCCCTGCGCCATGGACCTGGTTGCCTCCGCCGGATATGCGGCCTATATCATGTCCGACAGCGTCATCGATATGACCACCGAGTGGTTCAATGAGGGCCACGACGGCGGTACCGGCCCCTACACCATTGCCCAGGCCAACGGCGACAGCGTGGTGCTGAAGGCCTATGAGGACTACCGTGGCGGCTGGAGCGACAACCAGTACAAGAATATTATGATCAAGAGCGTGCCCGAATCCAGCGCACGCCGCCAGATGCTGGAGACCGGTGAGGCCCAGCTGTCCAGCGACTTCTCCGCCACCGACCTGGACGCCCTGCGGGGTGAAACGGACAAGGTGTACCTGTATGAGGCGGACACCTTCAACAACATCATTCTGTTCCTGAACACCGAGACCTATCCCTGCAACAATGCAGACTTCCGCCGTGCCCTGGCCTATGCCTTCCCCTATGAGGAGACCGTGAACGAGGTGCTCAACGGTGAGGCCAACCAGTCCGTGGGCACCGTCCCCTCCGGCCTGTGGGGCCATGACGACGGCATCCTCCAGTACACCTGCGATCTGGAGAAGGCCCAGGAGTATCTGGACAAGTCCGGTGTGGACACCAACGGTCTGGAACTGACCGTCACCTATATGAACGGCTATGACGCCTACGCCAGCGCCCTGCAGCTGTACCAGGTGAACCTGAAGCAGCTGGGCATCAAGCTGAACCTCCAGAGCATGGAGTGGGATCAGCAGTGGGCCAAGGCCCAGAACCTGAATCCCGAGGACCGGCAGGATATGTTCGTGTTTATCTGGTGGCCCGACTATGCCGATCCCGCCAGCTGGTTCTCCACCCTGATCCACAGCGAGGACTCCATCACCTATAACCTGTCCTATCTGAAGAATGCCGAACTGGATACCCTGATCGACGAGGCGGTGGAAGAAACTGTTACCGATCGTGATGCGGCTACGGAAAAGTATGTCCAGATCCAGCAGACCGTGGCCGAAGAGGCGTATCTGCTGAACCTGTACGATCAGGTACACACCTATGTGGTCAGCAATACGATCCAGGGCGTAGAGGAGAATCCTTCTTACTCGTACGCCATCCAGTATTACAACATCACCAGCAAATAAAATCTGTCTGACAGGAAAACCAATGGCATCCCCCGGCATTTTCGGGGGTGCCATTTTGGCGTTTTTCCGGACAGTATGATTCTACGACAAACAGACCGAAATGAGGAGCCTGCCCCATGTTTAAGTATATCGTAAAACGGATACTCAGCAGTATTCTGGTCCTGCTGGGTGTCGTCACCATTACCTTTTTTATCTCCCGGGTCATACCTTCCAATCCGGAAGTAAAATGGGCCGGATCCCGTGCTACCCCGGAACAGCTGCAGGCTGCCAGGGAGGAGTTGGGACTGGACAAGTCCATACCGGAGCAGTATGTCATTTATCTGGATGACCTGCTGCATGGCGATCTGGGCGACAGCCTGAACAGCCATCAGCCTGTGGCGACAGAGCTGAAGCGTTACATCCCCGCCACACTGGAACTGGTGCTCCTGGCCTTTGGTTTGGCCATCGTGCTGGGCATCCCGCTGGGCATCTATTCTGCCAAAAAGAAGGATAAGCTGCTGGACCATTGCAGCCGGTTTTTCTCCATCGGCGCGGTGTCTTTGCCCACCTTCTGGGTGGCGCTGTTCCTGCAGCTGATCTTTTACAAAACCCTCCAATGGCTGCCCATTGGCGGCCGCCTGAGTGTGG
>JALFTG010000078.1 GCA_022779345.1 Oscillospiraceae bacterium
GGAGCACCGGGGCGCCCACATGCTGTGCATCAAGGACATGTCCGGCATCCTGAAGCCCTACGCTGCCAAGAAGCTGGTCTCCACCCTAAAACAGGAGATCGGCATTCCCATCCAGCTCCACACCCACGACACCTCCGGCAATCAGGTGGCCGCCTGCCTGCTGGCTGCCGAGGCCGGTGTGGACGTGGTGGACTGCGCCATCTCCTCCATGGCCGGCATGACCAGCCAGCCCTCCCTCAACGCCGTTGTGGCGGCATTGCAGGGAACCGAGCGGGACACCGGTCTGGATCTGGATCGTCTCCAGTACCTCACCGACTACTGGGAGGACATCCGCAAGCGCTATGATTCCTTCGAGGGCGGCATCAAGTGCAACAGCACGGATATCTACCGCTATGAGATCCCCGGCGGCCAGTACACGAACCTGAAGCCCCAGGTGGAATCCCTGGGCCTGGGCCCCCGGTTCCAGGAAGTCAGAGAAAACTACAAGGTGGTCAACGATATGCTGGGCGGCATCGTGAAGGTGACCCCGTCCTCCAAGATGGTGGGTGACATGGCCATTTTCATGACCCAGAACAACCTGACCCCGGAGAACATTCTGGAAAAGGGCGAGTCCCTGGCCTTTCCGGACAGCGCGGTCAGCTACTTCTCCGGCATGATGGGCCAGCCCCCCTTCGGCTTCCCGGAGGACCTGCAGAAAGTGGTGCTGAAGGGCAGAGAGCCCATCACCTGCCGTCCCGGCGAGCTGCTGGCTCCCGTGGACTTCGGGGAAAAGCGCCGGGAGCTGGAAAAACTGGAGCCGGACCCCAGCTGGCGGGATGTGCTCAGCTACTGCCTGTATCCCAAGGTCATGGAGGACTACATCAAGAGCAAAAAGGAATACGGCTACATCATGCGTCTGGGCAGCCATGTGTTCTTCCACGGTCTGGCCGTGGGCGAGACGAACAAGGTGAACATCGCCGATGGCAAGACCCTGGTCATCAAGTATCTGGGTCTGGGCGAAGTGGACGAGGAAGGCATGCGCACCGTGTGCTTTGAGCTCAACGGCGTCCGCCGGGATGTGAAGGTCCCGGATGAGGCCGCCCGGAAGGACATCGTCAAGGTGCCCATGGCCGACCCCGAGGACAAGAGCCAGGTGGGCGCCTCCATCCCCGGCGCGGTGAGCAGGATCAGCGTGAAGCCCGGCGACGCCGTGACCGTGAACCAGACGCTGGTGATCATCGAGGCCATGAAGATGGAGACCGCCATCACCGCCCGCATGGACGGCGTGGTGGACAGCATCGAAATCAAAGAGGGCGACACCGTGAAAGGCGGCCAGCTCCTGCTGACGATCAGATAAACAGAAAAACCGGCCTGCCGCAAAGGACAGACCGCAGAAAACAGACTGTCATTCCGAGGAGGCCACAGGCCGACGTGGGAATCCGCGTCCCCAACTGCGCAATTGGGAGAACGGATTCCCACGGTCGCTCCGCTCCCTCGGAATGACAGGGGGATTCTGCCGGATGTTTGCGGCAGGCCGGTTTCTCCGTCTTGTCCCCGGGGGACTTTTGTCGTATAATGGGGAAAACGATCTGATGGAGGCCGGTCCATGTTCTTTTTCCCCGTGATTTCCGCCGTGACGGCGGTGTATGTACTGGCGGCGGTGCTGCCGGCAGTTTTTCTGATGGTGTATATCTATCGCCACGACACCGTGGAGCCGGAACCGAAAGGGCTGCTGCTCCGGCTGATCGGCTTGGGCGTGCTCTCTGCGCTGGGGGCCATGGTGGTGGAATCCCTGCTCACCCTGGTTTTGAATGTCCTCGTCCCGGCGGACAGCGTGCTGTATCTGCCCCTCACAGCCTTCGTGGTGGTGGCCGCCTCCGAGGAGGGCATGAAGTTTGTCCTGCTCCGCCGCCGGACCTGGAACCACCCGGCGTTCAACTACCGGTTCGATGGGGTGGTGTACGCGGTGTTCGTGTCCCTGGGCTTCGCGGCTTTTGAAAATATCCTGTATGTGTTCTCATACGGCCTGTCCGTAGCCCTGCCCCGGGCGCTGCTGTCCATCCCCGGCCACATGAGCTTCGCCGTGGTCATGGGCGTGTTTTACAGCCGGGCCCGGCATCACGCCCACTATGGGGAGGAAGCCAAATGCCAGGCGGATCTGTGGGCGGCCTGGCTGGTGCCGGTGCTGCTCCACGGCTTCTATGACACCTGCGCCATGAGCGGCAGTACCTGGTCCACTCCCGTGTTCCTGCTCTTCGTTCTGGTGACCTACACTGCCGTGTTCCGGCTGATCAAAAAGGAATCCGCCCAGGACGCCCCGGTATAAATGCAACTCAGCCCCCGCCCGGTTGGGCAGGGGCTGAGTCTGTCGGAAAACCCCTGCGGGGCTTTCCGACAGTGCCTTTGCGGCCGCTCCATGCACGCCCTTCGGCCGCACACTCCGCCGGCCGAGAAGTGTTTTTTTGCACAGCAAAGCCGCACAAAAAACAGATTCAATTTGTTTGCGCCATTTGGCGCAAATTCTGCGAAGCTTTTCCGACAAGCTGAGCCCCCGCCCGGTTGGGCGGGGGCTGAGTTGTTGAGAAAGGCTGTTATGGTGTGGCAGCACACCGGGCGGGTTTGGAACCCGCCCCTACCGGTTCTGAATCAACACCGGCGGGAAATCGGGCAACGGGTCGGGGAACCCGACCCCTACGACCTTGCATGGGATGCACCCGGTTTCCGGCGTAGGGGACGGGGCTCCCGTCCCGCTGTGCGTCACCCACCGCAAGTCAAAATAAACCACCGCACCCCGTCCTCGCAATACAGCATCGGGGTGCGGTGGCTGTTTTTTTGAATGGTCTTACTCCCGTGACCACATATAGCAGTAGGCCTGGGCCCAGGATCCGAAATGCTCGGTTTTGATCAGGCGGCGGACCTCCTCTTTGGAGTACCAGGCCGCATCGATCTCCTCGCCCCCGGCATCGTGGTGGCTGAACCGGCCCGTGGCGGTGCCGATGACGCAGGAGGTGGTCTCATTGGAGATGCCCACGGCGCTGAAGGCGCCCTTCAGCACATCCCGGACGGACACCATGTCCAGTCCGGTCTCCTCCTTCAGCTCCCGCACGGCGCACTCCGCGGCGCTCTCCCCCGGATCGATCAGGCCCGCGGGGAAGCCGTAGATGGTCTTGCCCAGCTCCAGCCGGAACTCCCGGACCAATACCACATGCTCGTCCTCCGGGTCGTTCACGATCATCACCACCGCGTCGGTGGAGTGGTCGTACAGCTTCTCCCGGGAATCGATCTCCTTGTCCCGGGACACCATCTCATAGACCTTTTCCCGGCCCTGCTCGTCCCGGTAGGTCACCAGGTAGTAGTCCAGATAGTTCCCGTCATAGACCTTTTCGATCTTCTGGTATTCCATCAGCCCTGGCGCTCCGCCGCCTTTTTGGCCGCCTGGACCACATGGCTGACCAGCACGGAGGTGGTCACGCTGCCCACGCCGCCGGGGACCGGGGTGATGGCGGACACCTTTGTGGCCACGGTGCCGAAGTCCACATCGCCACACAGCTTGCCGGTGGCGGGGTCATCGTTGATGCCCACATCGATCACCGTCTGGTGGGGGGCAAAATACTCCGCGCCGTAGGCTCTGGCCCGGCCGGTGGCGGTGATGACGATGTCCGCTTTCCGGGTCACTTCGCTGAGCTTGGGGGTGCGGCTGTGGCACAGCGTCACGGTGGCGTCCCGCTGGGTGAGCAGCATGGCCACGGGCCGGCCGATCACCAGGCTCCGGCCCAGCACCGCCACGCTGCGGCCCCGGAGCTCGATGCCGTAATAGTCCAGCATCTCCACCACAGCCTGGGCCGTGCAGGGGGCATAGCCGATGCCGCTGCCGGTGAACACGCCGCCCAGACTCATGTCCGTGATGCCGTCCACATCCTTGGCGGGATGGATGGCGTGGCGGATGGCCTCGCCGTCGATCTGCTCGGGCATGGGACGGAACAGCATGATGCCGTGGACGATGGGACTCTCGTTCAGGGTCTGGATGGTCTCCAGCACCTGCTCGGTGGTGGCGCTCTGGGCCATGGCCGCGGTCACGGCGCTGACGCCGCCCTTGGCCATGTTCTTTTTGATGCTGTTTTCATAGGAGATATCCGCCGGATTCTCTCCCACCCGGACCAGGGCCACCACGGGGGTCACGCCCTTCTCCGCCAGAGACGCGCTAACCTTTGCCGCCTTTTCATAAATTGCCTGGGCGACAGGGGCGCCCTGAAGCAAAATCGTACTCATACTATTCCGTTCCCCTTTACTTCTTCTTCGGTTTCTTCAGTTCCCGGTACACCCGGTCATAGGTCTCCTCCGCCAGCTGCCAGTATTTGTTCATCAGCCGGTCCACCTCATCGTTCAGCCGCTGGGCGTACAGCCGGTCTTTCATCAGCCGGGTGTTGGTGACCACATTCAGCGCCGCACCGTACATGGCGGCCCAGCACAGCACCACGCCGGTGCCCGCGTCGGACACCGCCAGCACGCTGCCTTTTTTGGCGTACTCGCTGTGCAGCTCGATCATCCGGCAGCTGAGGCGCAGCACCTCCATGGGCGGCCGGGCGGCCTCCCGGAGGCACTTTTCCATGACCGTGTCATAGTCCGGGTCGGACTTGTCCATGGCATAGGCCGCGGACAGGGGGGCGAAAGCGTCAGCGTCCTTCTGGATCAGGGCGGTCAGCTCCTCCTGAATCTGGGCCGTCTCGTTCATCAGGCAGTACATATCCGCCTCCACGGCCCTGTATTTCTCCTTGCCCACGGTCAGATTCCCCACCATGGACCCCAGAGCCGCGCCCAGGGCCGCCGTCAGTGCCGAAGCGCCGCCCCCGCCGGGGGTGGGGTCTTTGGACGCCAGGGCCGTGAGGAAATCCGATATCCGTTCATTTGAAAGTTCCATGGATACTCCTTACCATTTTCATGCTTCGCAGAATTAAAACAGTCCGGTAATTTTTCCCTCGCTGTCCACATCGATCTTCTCGGCCGCGGGGACCTTCGGCAGGCCGGGCATGGTCATCACCTCACCGGTGAGGGCCACGATGAAGCCCGCGCCGGCGGACACCTTCAGGTTCCGCACGGTGATCTTGAAGCCCTCCGGAGCGCCCAGTTTGGCGGCGTCATCGGAGAAGCTGTACTGGGTCTTGGCCATGCACACAGGCAGTTTGTCAAAGCCCAGGTCGGTGAGCTCTTTGATCTGCTTCACGGCGTTGCCCACCAGCTCCACGCTGTCGGCCCGGTAGATCTTTCTGGAGATGGCCTCCAGCTTCTCCATGATGGACAGGTCGTCCTCATAGCAGAAGTGGAAATCGCTGGGCTGCTCGCACAGACGGACCACTTCCTCGGCCAGGGCCACGCCGCCCTCGCCGCCTTTGCCCCAGACTTCGGACAATACGGCCTTCACGCCCAGCTCCCGGCACTTGTCCTCCACCAGCTTCAGCTCGGCTTCGGTATCCGTGGGGAAGCGGTTGATGGCCACCACGGCGGGCAGGCCGTAGAC
Source organism: Oscillospiraceae bacterium (assembly GCA_022779345.1). Classification (GTDB taxonomy): domain Bacteria; phylum Bacillota; class Clostridia; order Oscillospirales; family Oscillospiraceae; genus HGM13010. Next base: position 5,495 of record JALFTG010000078.1, read on the forward strand.
CTGGGTGATGTTCTCCACATGGCGCAGCAGGTTGGGCAGGCCCCGCTCCAGGGCCTCCAGATTTTCCTCGTTCAGGTCGGTCTTGGCAACGCCGCCGTGGAGCTTCAGGGCACGGACAGTGCCCACGATGACCACGGCGTCGGGCTTCAGGCCGGCGACCCGGCACTTGATGTCCAGGAATTTCTCCGCGCCCAGGTCCGCGCCGAAGCCGGCCTCGGTGACGCAGTAATCGCCCAGCTTCAGAGCCATGCGGGTGGCCATGACGCTGTTGCAGCCGTGGGCGATATTGGCAAAGGGTCCGCAGTGTACGAAAGCGGGGGTGTGCTCCAGGGTCTGGACCAGATTGGGCTTCAGCGCATCCTTCAGCAGGGCCGCCATGGCGCCCTGGGCCTTCAGATCCCCGGCGGTGACGGGCTTGCCGTCGTAAGTATAGGCCACGATCATGCGGGCCAGACGCGCTTTCAGATCGTCGATGCTGCTGGACAGGCACAGCACCGCCATGACCTCGCTGGCCACGGTGATGTCAAAGCCGTCCTCCCGGGGGACGCCCTGCATCCGGCCGCCCAGACCGTCCACGATGTTGCGCAGCTGGCGGTCGTTCATATCCACGCACCGCTTCCAGGTGATGCGCTTCACATCGATGCCCAGGGCGTTGCCCTGCTGAATATGGTTGTCCAGCATGGCGGCCAGCAGGTTGTTGGCGGCGCCGATGGCGTGGAAGTCGCCGGTGAAGTGGAGGTTGATGTCCTCCATGGGCACCACCTGGGCATAGCCGCCGCCGGCAGCTCCGCCCTTCACGCCGAACACAGGCCCCAGGGACGGCTCCCGCAGGGCGATGACCGGGCGCTTGCCGATCTTCCGCAAAGCGTCGCCCAGACCCACGGTGGTGGTGGTCTTGCCCTCACCGGCGGCAGTGGGCGTCATGGCGGTGACCAGCACCAGCTTGCCGTTGGGCCGGCTCTCCATGTCCCG
>JALFTG010000121.1 GCA_022779345.1 Oscillospiraceae bacterium
TCATCCCGGCAGTTCAGGTAGGCCAGCAGCACATTCATATCCGCCGCGTAGTCCGTGAACCGGGTGTACACCGCCTGACGCCGCTGTTTGGGATGGATGGGGCAGCGGAACGCCTCCGTTGTCTCCTCCGGCTCGTACAGCGCCCCCAGAAACAGGAGCAGGAAGGTCATGTCATAGGTCAGCGACAGCCGTGCAAGCTGCCCGTGCCGCCGTCCCAGCGTCCGGCACAGGCCGCAGTAGGCCGCGCGGTACCGGTGGAACTCCTCCTCCGTCATCAATTTGGGATTTGCCAGGATATAGCCAAACATATGCAAGCGCCTCGGTACTGCAAAAAATCATGGGAAGGGCCAGAAAAACTGACCGCTTCCCATGTTAGCACATCCGGCAGCAACCTGTCAAATGAACAAATTTTGTACAATCATGCCCCATGCGTTCCGCCGCCGCTGACGATGCGGAAATAGGTGCGGGCGGTGATGCAGTAGACCAGCACATAGATCACCGCGAACACCAGCAGCACCCCCACGGTGCATACGGCGATCAGGGGGATATCCGTCAGGTACAGGGCCTGGAGCAGCCGGGTGAGCATGGGGAAGGCAAAGGCCAGATGGATGGCCGCCGTGACGATGGGCAGGGCAAACATGGTGAGTACCTGGCTGCGGATGGAGGCGCGGATCATGGGCTTGTCCATGCCCACCTTCTGCATGATGGCAAACCGCTCCCGGTCGTCATAGCCCTCCACCAGCTGCTTGTAGTAGATGATCAGCACCGTCACCAGCAGGAACAGTGCGCCCATGAAGATGCCCAGGAACAGGAAGCTGCCGTAGAAGGAGTACAGGTCCCTGGCCCCTTCTGCCCGGCACTGGGTGGTCATGGCCATCCCGCCGGAGTCTGCCCGCAGATCGCGGAAGCAGCGCACGATTTCGTCATGGAGTGTCTGCCGCAGGGCGATCTTCGCCTCGTCCGTGCCGTCCGTGTCCAGCTGGATGTTGTAGAACAGCGTGCTGGCATCCGCCCTGTAGGCGGCCTGCTGGGCGGCATGGATGGCTTCCAGCGTGTCCCTGCTGTCCACCACGATGTTGGTGGGCACCACGCCCATGACCCCGCTCCACTGGAACAGGGGCTGTTCCTCCAGCCGCCGGATCACCCGGTAGGTATCGCCGAACAGCGTGAAAGTGTCCGGAATCCGGCCGCCCTCATCGTAGAGGATCACTTCATCCGGCGCCAGGGACACCGTCTCACCGGTGACCCGGCTGTAGTCCTCCGCCGTGATCACGGACAACTGGTAGATATTCTGCTGGGCGGCATCCCGGTAATCCGTGGAAAATTCTCCGTTTTTCATACCCATCGCAAATTTCAGTGTGCTGTAATCCACCAGCCGGGTGGCATTCTGTCCGCTGTCGGCTACGGTGGTCTCCACCAGCTCCAGCAGGGCGGCCCGCTCCTCATCGTTCCGGGCATCGACACCGATGGAGATGTCCGCCGGATACTCCTTGCTGATCAGATCCTCCACCCCGATATACAGGCTCACCGTGGTGCACAGGGTGACCAGCACCATGGTAGACAGGATGCAGATGTTGGCCAGGCCCGCCGCGTTCTGCTTCATGCGGAACAGCAGACCGGACACGGACACGAAATGCCGGGGCTGGTAATAGTACCGCCTGCTGCCCTTCATGGCCTTCAGCACGGCGATGCTCCCGGCGGTGAACAGGCAGTAGGTGCCGATGATGACCAGCACCACCGCCACGAAAAACAGCAGCAGCGCCGCCAGCACATTTTCCACCAGCACGGCGATGGCATAGCCCGCCCCCAGAGTGAGCACGCCGATGACCACCAGAGGCCACTTCACCTTCGGCTCCCGCTCCCCCATGTGCTCGCTGTGAAGCAGCTGGATGGGGTCGATCTTCCGGATCTGCCGGAAATTGGCCAGCAGAATCAGGGCGAAGATCACCAGAAACACAGCCGCCGAGGAGAGAAGCGCCTCGGGATACAGATGAAAGGCCTGGGTCACATCAAAGTGCATGAGATTCAGCAGCACCAGATACATCACCTTGTCCAGCACCGTCCCGAACAACACCCCGCCGCCGATGCCGATGAGGGCCGTCAGCAGGGTCTCGTCCAGCAGGATGCGGAAAATGTGCCGCTTTTCCAGGCCCAGGATATTGTAGAGAGCCAGCTCCTTTTTCCGGCGACGGATGAGAAAGCTGTTAGTGTAATAGAGGAACACACCGCTGAACAGGGCGATGAGCACCTGGCCCAGCCGCATGAGAACCCGCATGGTCTCGCCTCCGGGCAGATCCGTGATTGCCATGGAGACCACAATGAAATACATGGCCACCGTCACCACGCAGGTGATCAGATAAGGGGTGTAGAGCTTCCCGTTCACCAGCATATTGGTGAGGGCCATCCGGGAATAAAACCGTTTACGCATTCCGGTCACCGCCTGTGGCCAGCACCGTCAGGGTGTCCGCGATTTTCTGATACAGGGTCTCATTGTCGGCGTTTCCCCGGTAGATCTGGTGGAACACTTCCCCGTCCCGGATGAACAGCACCCGTCCGGCGTGGCTGGCCGCTTTCACGGAATGGGTGACCATGAGGATGGTCTGGCCATCGGCATTGATCCGGCCGAACAGGTCCAGCAGCTCGTCTGTGGACCGGGAATCCAGCGCGCCGGTGGGCTCGTCCGCCAGCAGCAGCTTCGGGTCTGTGATCAGCGCCCGGGCCACGGCAGTGCGCTGCTTCTGGCCGCCGGACACTTCATAGGGGAATTTCTCCAGAATGTCGTCGATCCCCAGCTTCCGGGCCAGGGGCATCATGCGGCTGTACATTTCGTTGTAGGGCCGGCCCGCCAGCACCAGGGGCAGGAAAATATTGTCCTGGATGGAGAAGTTGTCCAGCAGGTTGAAGTCCTGGAACACAAAGCCCAGGTGCTCCCGGCGGAACGCCGCCAGCGCCGACTCCTTTACGCCGGACAGATCCCGGCCCTCCAGGAGCACCTGGCCGCCGGTGGGCTTATCCAGGGCCGCCAGAATGTTCAGCAGGGTGGTTTTACCGGAACCGGACTCACCCATGATGGCCACATATTCCCCCTCCTCCACGGAAAAGGTCACATTCCGCAGGGCCTGGACCTGATTGCCGCCCAGGCGGGTGGTATAGATTTTCTGAAGATTTTTCACTTCCAGAATGGACATGAAACATCGACCTCCTTTGGGGTTTCATGGGCCTATTGTACCGTGCCGGGGGCAGGGATGCCATAACGCTGGCTTACAATCCGGCCCCGGAACCTTACGGTTTTGTCAGATTACTCCACCCGCATCTTCCGGCTGTCCAGTCCGATGCGAACGGTGGTCCCCTCTCCGGGCACGGAGGCGATGGTGATGGTGTGGCCCAGCCTGTCCAGAATCCGGCGGCACAGATACAGGCCGATGCCGCTGGATCTCTGCTCCCTGCGGCCGTTATACCCGGTGAACCCCCGCTCAAACACCCGGGGCAGGTCCTCCGGGGCGATGCCGATGCCCGTGTCGGCGATGCACAGGGTCAGCGGATCCTCCAGTGTCACGGAGATGGTGCCGCCGGCGGGGGTATATTTCAAAGCGTTGGACAGCACCTGCTCCACCACAAACCGGAGCCATTTCTCGTCCGTCAGCACCATGGCGCCGAGGGGCTCGTAGTCCAGCCGGATCTTTTTCCGGATGAACTGCCCGGCAAATTTCCGCACCGCCGGACGCAGGATGCCGTCCAGGTCATACCGGCGCAGGACAAAATCCGTGGTATCCCCGTCCAGCCGGAGATAGCACAGGACCATCTCCACATACTGCTCGATCCGCTGAAGCTCTCCCCGCAGTTCCAAGGTCTGAGGTCCCTGCTCCTCCCGGAGCAGCAGGTTCATGGCAGCAATGGGCGTTTTGATCTGGTGGGCCCACAGGGTGTAATACTCCACCATGTCCAGGTAGCGGCTGTCCGCCGCATCCCGGGCCTGCTGGGCCGCCTGATGGAGAACACGGATCAGTTCCTGATAATCCTCCTCCAGCAGCCCCTCCGGCATGGGCATATGGTCCACCTGCAGCGTGATCTCCCGCCGCAGGTTCTCCAGTTCCCGGTGCCGGCAGTAAAAGGACGCTGCATCCACCGCCAGACACACCCCGCCGAAGAACAGGCACAGCAGCGCCCCGTCCCGCACGGCATACAGCGGGATATGGTACAGCATAAAAATCGTGGCAAAAATCACCGAGAAAACTGCAAACACGGCGATGGGCCGCCACAGGCTTTTCAGATACGCCATACTGTTCCTCACTCTCCGATCATATAACCCATGCCCTTTTTCGTGACAATCAGGTCCGTCAGCCCCAGTCCGTCCAGCTTCCGCCGGAGCCGGGCGATGTTCACGGTCAGGGTATTTTCATCGATAAAACTGTCCGTCTCCCACAGGCGCATCATCAGCGTGTCCCGGCTCACCAGGCTGCCCTTGTGCTCCAGCAGGGTCTGGAGGATCCGGCAGTCGTTTTTCGTCAGGGACAGCCGCTGGCCCTGATATTCCATGGTGGCGTCCGCCGGATGGAACACCGCGCCCCGGCATGTGTAGGTAGGGACCTGCTCCACATAGTCGTAGCACCGGCGTAGCACCGCCATGATCTTTGCCACCAGCACATTCATATCCACCGGCTTGGGGATGAAATCGTCAGCACCCATATTCATGGCCATAACCATGCTCATGTTGTCCGCCGCAGAGGAAATGAACAGGATGGGCACACTGGAGGTCCGGCGGATCTCCGTGCACCAGTGGTACCCGTTATAAAAAGGCAGTGCCAGATCCAGCAGGACCAGATGGGGGTCAAAAGCGGAAAATTCCTCAAGAACCGACCGAAAATCCTCAGCGCACTTTGTCTCAAAGCCCCAGCTGTCGATCACCCGTTTCATCTCACCGGCGATCACGCTGTCATCCTCCACCAGAAAAATCCGATACATCCATTTCACCTCATTTCAAGTGTATCACAATCCACCCTTGCAAACTACTTACAATATTGTAAGAAATCCGCCGGTCCGAGCCGGACCGGCGGATTTGGCCTTATTATTTCTTCTGTTTGCACCGCCGCAGCTTCC
>JALFTG010000125.1 GCA_022779345.1 Oscillospiraceae bacterium
TATTGTGAACGGCACCTCCGACACCACCTTCGATCCCACCGCCAACATCACCCGTGAGCAGCTGGCAGCTATGCTGTACCGCTACGCTCAGTTCAAGGGCTATGATGTGAGCGCAAGCGAAGCTCTGACCGGTTACACCGATGCTGACTCCGTTTCCGACTACGCCGTCTCCGCTATGCAGTGGGCTGTCGGCGCCGGTCTGGTGAACGGCCGCACCGCAACCACCATTGCACCTCAGGGTACTGCCTCCCGCGCTGAAGCAGCTGCCATGCTGATGCGTTTCGTGGAGAATATCGCAAAGTAATCACCCTCCTATAAAAGGAGCCGGACGACAGGAAATCCTGCCGTCCGGTTTCTTTTTTATTTCGTTACCAGCTGTCTGCCCGCTTCAAACGCGGCATCCAGCATTTCAGAAGGAATGACTGTGTCCGGGGCGTTGGTGCCGCAGATGTGGAAGCGGCGAAGCACTGTCCAGCCCATCATGGTCAGGCACCGGTCCGTTGTCGCCATAGCAGACTGAAACAGCTTTGAATCCGGATTTCCCTGGGCGTAGACCGTCACAGCTTTCTTCCCCGGATGGCGGGGACGCATCTGTGCGTCAGCAAAGGGGAACAGCCTGTCCAGCCAGCGTTTTCCCTGCCCGGAGATACCCATGAAGTAGATGGGAAATCCCGCTGCGATCCCGTCAGCCTCCGCAATATCCCGGTACATGGGCTGCAGGGCATCCTGAGTCGCGCAGCCATCGTGGGTGCGGCACCACCGGCAGCCCTGACAGCCCAGCACCGCCGGGTCATTCAGATCATAGCGGATGACCTCCGCCCCCGCAGCCGCAGCGCCCGCCGCCACCTGATCCAGCAGCCGGGCCGTGAATCCATCCGGCCGGGGGCTGCCGTAAAATACAACCAGTTTGCTCATGCGTGTCTCTCCTTTCCCTGTTACTATGACTGTTTCCTGCCGAAATGTCAAGGCGTAAATCCTCCGGCGGGACGCAGCAGTCAAACAGGCAAAAAAAGCCTTGGAAATCACAGATTTCCAAGGCTTTTCGTATTGATCAGAAGACACCTTACAATGACTGGGGCAGCATCACAGACACCATCAGGCCATTTTCTCCGGGACTTTCCGTCCGGTTCTTCCCCTTGTGCACGGCGACAATTTTCGGGGTGATCAAAAAGAAAACCGGGAACAGCTGCCCCCCTCCCCGTCAGCCTGATGAATCAAAAGGATCTCCAACTGATCCTGTTCGGACAAACTCACTGCCGGAACAGACATGACCATCACATAAGTGCCAAGTCAGTACGACATCTGGGGGCCTGGAGCTATACTTTCCAGAGCATTTCCGCCGTATCGCCATCCAGCAGAATGCGGTCGATGAACTGGGCGGCAACCAGCTTCTTTTCTGCAAAAGCCAGCGAACCAAACTGCAGACCCGGGAGCGCCGGCTGGTTTTGGGCCTGTTCCAGCAGAGCTTCCCGCTCCTGATTCAGCCGGTCGATCTTTTTGGAGATGTACCCGGCGGACACGGCGCTGCTCTCTGCCAGAGCGTCGATCAGCCGGTCGATTCTGGCTTCAAGGTCCAGAATGGCTGCGGAGGTCCGGTCATCCCGGGGACAGATCCCGCCGGGCGGGCTGGCATCCAGCATGGTCTGGATCCGGCGGGCAATTTCGTCTTCCAGTTCCCGCAGGTCCACAGAGATGACGGCATCGCAGCTGGATAAATTGGACCGGCCGGAGCACAGCAGCTTACACCGGTCCCCGGGACGGATACAGTTGATCTTGACGGCATAGCCGCAGCGGGCACATTTCATCAGGCCGGTGAGCCAGGAATATTTCCCGGCGTTTGCCCGGGGAAGCTGGGAATTTCCCTCAAGCTTCTCCTGGACTTTCAGCCACAGCCCGGCGTCAATGAACCCCTCGTGGTTCGCCACGGTGAGCCGCTGGCCGTCCGGGGCGCTGTATTGATTCCGGCTCCGGTCCCGGCGGCCGATCACATTGCAGGCGTGGGCGCCGTCAAAGGCCTCCGGCGGCGATACGATCTCCAGCCCCCGGGTGAGATAATGCCAGTACACCTCCTCATCCGCCCGCACATACAGGGGGCTGCGGAGAATCCGGGACAGGGTCACATTGTCCCAGACCTCCCGCTTCGGTCCATGGATGCCCCTGGCGGTCAGTTCCCTTGCGACGCCCCGGAGGGATGCCTCCGGCCTGGCATATGCTTCAAACATCCACCGCACCACTTCCGCGTGCTCATTGGCAGAAAGAGATGACACCGTGCGCTTTCCGTCAGTGATGCGGATCAGATCAAAGCCGTAAGGTGCCGGACCGCCGGGCCATGCGCCCAGCTGAAATCGGTGGATGTAATTGTCCTTCACCCGCTCCGCCGTGGTCTCCCGCTCCAGCTGGGCAAATACCAGCACGATGTTCAGCATGGCCCGACCGATGGGCGTGGATGTGTCGAAGTGCTCAGTCACCGACACAAACTCCACACCGTGGTGCTCCAGCAATTCCCAAAGCCGGGAGAAATCCGCAATGGAACGGCTGAACCGGTCCAGACGGTAGACAAACAGTTTCTGCACCCGTCCGTCCTCAATGGCGCCAATCAGTTCCGTGAAGGCCGGGCGCTTCGTGTTTTTCCCGGAGAAGCCCCGGTCCTGAAAAACCAGGGCGTCCCCGTCAGCAAATTTCCGGCACAGGTCGATCTGCCCTTCAATGGACAGACTGTCTTTCTTATCCACGGACTGCCGGGCATAGATGGCGTCCAAAGTTCACCCCCTGCTCCGTGCAGCCTGCAGCAGCAGCAGACAGCGCCGGTGCACCGCAGCCTGCCGCTCCGCGCGGTCAGAGGTGTCTCCGGGCAGATAGGTATGTATGATTGTCATGATGCTCCTCCCTTCCCGGATGCTATACGCCATACGCCCAGCCCCTTGCGGTGCAGGGGGTTCCATCCGCTGCCAGTGCTTCCACATCCCACTGGATCACCTGGATGCCCATGCCGTTGATGGTGGACACCACATGGTCGTCGTATTCCCCGTAGGGGCAGCGGAACAGCGTGGGACGGGTACCGGTGACAGCCTCAATCTTGTCGGCGCAAGCGTTCACATTGTCCACGATCTGCTGCTCGCTGAGCTGGGAGAAGTGGGCGTGATCATCGGAGTGGTTCATTACCTCCATGCCCGCATCGGACAGGGCTTTCACCGATTCAGGGTACCGGTCCACCCAGTCCCCCACTACAAAGAAAGTGGCCTTCACCTGATACTGGTTCAGAATATCGATGAGCTGCTGGGTATCCTCATTTCCCCAGGCAGCGTCAAAGGACAGGGCAACGGTCTTGTTGTCCCGCTCCACACAGTAGATAGGCAGCACCCGCTCCGATGCGGCGGCCCCAACGATCTGCGGGGCGTTGATCACATAGAACATGGCGCACACCGCCGCCGTCACGCCCAGGACAGACAGGCCTTTTCGGTGCAGAGACATAAATTCCGACAATTTTTTCATGGAAATCCCTCCAGACAGATTTGCCACATCCTATGGGTTTTCCGGGAAAAATATGCGGACAGGAAGATCCCCGGTGCCCGCACATGGCAGGCGCCGGGGATCGATGTTCATGATTCTGTTGCCGGAGGCTGTACATCAGATGAACCGGTATTCTCCGGCGGGGCAACCGGTTCTGCAGGCGGCACTTCCGTACCGGTATCTGATGGCGGGGTCGGTTCCGGTTCCGGCTCTGCCGGTGTGGTGGGTTCGGGAGAGGCTGTCTCCTCCGGATCCTGATCATTTTTGTGGAGATCGGAATAGTCCACAACCAGGTCCGGACCGGTAAAGGTGCCGTCCAGCTTGGACAGCGTGCGGTCATACTCTTTGCTGCCCTCCTCATAGGGAATGGGCTGATAATTGTTGCTGCTGCTCTTGCTGCTCAGAGCACAGGGGATCAGCTCCATACCGGTGACGGCAAAGCCGCCGTCCTCCCCTTTTTCCACGATCACCTGGGCAATCACCGTATCCCTGTCCCGGGGATTCGTGTTGCCGCCGAAGCTGAAATTGCCCAGACTGTAGAAGATGTATCCGCCATGATATTCCTCGGTCTTTTGCAACACATGGGGATGAGTACCGCACACCACATCCGCTCCGGCATCGATAGCGGCATAGGCCGCTGCGGTCTGGGAGGATGTGGGCCGATAGGATCCCTCAATGCCCCAGTGGACGCACACAATGATGATGTCCGCTCCCGCATTTTTCAGGGCCTGGACCCCGGTTCGCACATTGCTCTCCGATGGGCCGAAGGGAGATACATAGACCCCCAGCTTCATGTCCCGGACCTCATAGACCGTCCCCACACCGCTGGTCTGATGGGCTACCCCCACAGCGTCCAGCGCTGCTTCCGTGTCCCTGATACCCTCGCTGCCAAATTCGCCGGTGTGGTTATTGCCCATGGTAGCGCATTCCACGCTGCCCTCGGACAAAATCTGTGCATAGGCGGTCGGGGCGCAGAAATAGAAAGTGGCAGAGGCAGACAGCTGCCGGTCGGAGAAGCTGCCCTCCAGATTGGCGATGGTGAAATCGTCCGCCGCCAGAATCTCCTTCACCTTGGCAAAGGGCCAGGTATAGTCCGTGCCCACCACTCGCTCAAAATCATCATTGTACTGGCTGGAGGCCAGGGTGCAGTCCCCCACCATGGAGATGACAATGGGGCCCTCCTCCGGTGTGGGCGTGGGCGTGGGTGTGGGTTCCGGGGAATACAGTCCCTCATCCGACAGGTCCGGCGTCTCCGCCGGGGGCAGGTCTGCCCCAGCTGACGCCTTGTGGCAGGCCGTCAGCAGGATTAACAGCAGCGCAATCAGCGCCACACACTTCCATGTATGATTTCGACTCATGATTTCCTCATCCGTTTTCTTTGTTGTTTCTCATGCCTGGGGCAGGGGTACATTCTCCGGGAGAAGAACCTTGCCGAAGCACATAAGCATGATGCCGGAGCTGGCAGGAATATCCATGTCCGCATCCGACCGGTTCCGGTTCAGGGAGAACAGGTGCACATTTCCGTAATAGTCCTGGCAGTACTGCTTGCATTTCATGTCCCCGTCCACAAAAAACAGGCCCACATCCCCATCGTGGATGATGGCGCCCCGTTTAGCAAGCTGAATGGACCCGTCCGGAATATAGGGCTCCATGCTGTCGCCGCTGATGCGGAAGGCAAAGTCCGCCGGGGAATCGTTGTCCACCGTAAAATCATCATAATCCTCTCCGAAAGCTGGAGACGCATAGCCGGCCGCGGCGGGGGTGCGGTACAGAGGGATGATCCTGCCCTTCGGTTTCTCAGTCGGAGACTGATCCGCACGGGTCTGCTCCATCCGCTCCAGCTCCACCTCCATGACCAGCCGGGTCAGGCGGCGGCCATGGTCATCCAGCTGCCGGTACTGCCGCACCAGATCCCACTCCTCCGTGTCCGGCAGGCGGGTGGACGCAGGGCGCTTGCCTTCGGCATTGTAAAAGGCCTCCACCGGAACACTCAGAGCGTCGCACAGCTTCAGAAGAACCTCGAAATCGATCTTCATATTGTCCCGCTTGATGATGCTGTAAAGCGTCTGGGCAGAAATGCCCGTGCGCCGGGACAGCTCATTCACATTCATATTCCGCTCCTGGAGCAGCCGCTTGAGTGTCGTGCCGATCATGGTGCTTCACCTCCCGGGTATCGTATCATGTTTGCACATCTATGTCAAGGAATAACAAATATACAGGTAAATTATGTTAATGCAGAATTATTTCCATATTTTTGCGTAAATGAATATTTTTTTGAATATTCATGCAGTTTATTCACACTTTTCGTGGATTTTTTCATTATTTTTTCATTTTTCCATTGACAAGCGCGGATATTAGTGATAGTATCTCTTCATCGATTGGTGCATTTGCACGAAATCGATGATTGTATTTTATGGAGGTTATAAAATGAAAAAGTTTGTAGCACTGCTCCTGGCCCTGGTCATGGTTCTGTCTCTGGCCGCCTGCGGCAGCAAGACCGCTGATACCGATCAGCCCACTGATGACGGCGATAGCGCCGCCGCGGAATTCACCACCGCCAACAAAGGTGTCCTGACCATGGCCACCAATGCAACCTTCCCTCCCTATGAATATGTGGAAGGCAATCAGGTTGTCGGCATTGACGCAGAGATCGCTGCTGCCATCGCTGACAAGCTGGGTCTGGAACTGCAGATCGAGGACATGGAGTTTGACTCCATCATCGAGGCCGTGAAGAGCGGCAAGGCTGACATCGGTCTGGCCGGCATGACCGTCACGCCCGACCGTCAGGAAGAAGTCAACTTCACCGAGACCTACGCCACCGGCGTGCAGGTGGTCATTGTCACCGAGGACAGCCCCATCACTTCCGTGGATGACCTGTTCGCGGAGGGCAACAACTACATCATCGGCGTGCAGCGCAACACCACCGGCGACCTGTACACCACCTGGGATCTGGAAGATGAGGGTCTGGCCACCATCGACCGCTACAGCAAGGGCACTGATGCCGTACAGGCTCTGAAGACCGGCAAGGTCGACTGCGTGGTCATCGACAACGAGCCCGCCAAGGCGTTCGTTTCCGAAGTGGAAGGTCTGAAGATTCTGGACACCGAGTATGTTGAGGAAGAGTACGCCGGCGCCATGAGCAAGGACAACCAGGCCCTGTACGATGCCGTGAACGCCGCTCTGCAGGAGCTGATTGCCGACGGCACCGTCCAGTCCATCATCGACAAGTACATTACTGCGGAATAAGTTCGCAGCAGACTGCAATTTTGATTCCAACAAGGGGTCCAGACAACTGGGCCCCCTTGTTCGTAAGTGAGGAGTTCATTTTATGAGAGCATCTGCCTCCCAGCTGTGGCCGGAAGTGGCGCCGGACTGGATTCTGAATGGTCCCGACTGGCTGAACAGTCTCGGCTATGATATCTATAAAAGTTTTGTTTTTGATGACCGGTACATGATGTATGTCAACGGTCTTCGCAACACCCTGGTGCTGACCTTCTTCGCCCTGCTCATCGGCATTGCCCTGGGCGTGGTGGTCTCTCTGATCCGCGTCTCCTGGGACAAGAACCATGACGAGATGCACGGTCCAGTCAAGGTTGTGATGGCGGTGCTGAATGTCGTGTCCAAGGTGTACCTGACGGTGATCCGCGGCACGCCTGTGGTCGTGCAGCTGATGATCATGTACTTCGTCATCTTCGCCTCCAGCCGGAACAAGATTCTGGTGGGTGCCCTGTCCTTCGGCATCAACTCCGGCGCCTATGTGGCGGAGATCATCCGGGGCGGCATCATGTCCATCGATCAGGGACAGATGGAGGCAGGCCGCAGCCTGGGCTTCGGCTATGTATCCACCATGCGGTACATCATCCTGCCCCAGGCCTTCAAGACCGTCCTCCCCACCCTGGCCAACGAGTTCATCGTCCTGCTGAAGGAGACGGCCGTGGCCGGCTATGTGGGCCTGGCGGATGTGACTTACGCAGGCAACATCGTGGGCGGCAATACATATGACTATCTGTTCCCGCTGCTCATGTCCGCACTGATCTATCTGGTGCTGGTCATGTTCTTCACCTATCTGGTGGGCAAGCTGGAGAGGAGGCTGAGAAACAGTGAGCGATAAGTACATCATCGAGGCCAAAGACCTGAAGAAATACTATAACGGCGATTCCATCAAGGCGCTGGACGGCGTCTCTGCTTCCATTCAGCAGGGCGAAGTGGTTGTGGTCATCGGGCCCTCCGGCTCCGGCAAATCTACTTTCCTCCGGTGCCTGAACCTTCTGGAGGTTCCCACCAGCGGACAGGTTCTGTTTGAGGGCGCCGATATCACGGATAAAAACGCCGACATCAACCTGCACCGGCAGAAGATGGGCATGGTGTTCCAGCACTTCAACCTGTTCCCCCACATGACCATCCTGAAAAACATGACGCTGGCGCCCATGAAGCTGCTGAAGAAGCCCCAGAAGGAGGCCGAGGAACAGGCCATGGCCCTGCTGGAGCGCGTCGGTCTGGCGGACCGGGCAAAGGCCTATCCCAGCCAGCTGTCCGGCGGTCAGAAGCAGCGCATTGCCATCGTCCGTGCCCTGTGCATGGACCCGGAGGTGATGCTCTTTGACGAACCCACCTCCGCGCTGGACCCGGAAATGGTCGGCGAGGTGCTGGAAGTCATGAAGGAACTTGCCCGGGACGGCATGACCATGGTGGTGGTCACCCATGAGATGGGCTTTGCCAAGGAAGTGGCTGACCGCGTCATCTTCATGGCGGACGGCAAGATCGTGGAGGAAGGCACTCCGGACGAGATCTTCACCGCTCCCAAACAGCCCCGTACCAAGGATTTCCTGGCAAAAGTGTTATAATTCTCTCTCCCACGGGACTCCCGTGGGAGATGCTTTTTCGGAGGCAATCATGAATCTGAAAGACAAAGCCCGACAACTGAAAGCAGATATTCCTGCGGTATTTCTGGCCCTGAAGGCCCCGGAGACTCCCTGGTACGCAAAGGTTCTGGCCACCGTCACCGTGTGCTATGCCCTGTCCCCGGTGGATCTCATCCCGGACTTTATCCCGGTGCTGGGATATCTGGATGATGTGATCCTCCTGCCGGCGCTGATTGCCCTCACCGTCCGGTGCATTCCCCGGGAGACCTTTGCGGCATACCGGGAGCAGGCACAGGGAATGTGGGCAGATGGGAAGCCCAAACGCTGGTATTATGCCCTGCCGGTGGTGGTCTTCTGGCTGGTGATTCTGTGGCTGATCCTCCGGGCTGTGCTGTAAATCTGCCGCTCCGCTCTTGCAAGCGGGGCGGCCTTGTACTATAATGACCGGAGAAAAGCGAGGTGCTGTGATGAAACGGGCTATGATCGCCATGAGCGGAGGGGTGGACTCCTCCGTGGCCGCATATCTGATGGTACAGGCAGGATATGACTGTCTGGGCATGACCATGCGGCTGTACAACAACGAGGACATCGGGAAAACGGAAAAGACCTGCTGCTCCCTGGACGATGTGGAGGACGCCCGGAGCGTGGCCTTCCGGCTGGGCATCCCCTTCCGGGTGTTCAACTTCACCGAGGAGTTCCGCAGCTGCGTCATTGACCGGTTCGTGAACGCCTATGAGTGCGGGGAGACACCGAACCCCTGCATCGACTGCAACAAATATCTGAAATTCGGCAAGATTTTCCAGCGGATGGACGAGCTGGGATATGACTATGTGGTCACGGGCCACTATGCCCGCATCGAACAGGACGGAGACCGGTTCCTGCTGAAAAAGGGTCTGGACGACAGCAAGGATCAGTCCTATGTGCTGTACGGCCTGACACAGGCCCAGCTGGCCCGGACGGTCTTTCCCCTGGGTGGTATGACCAAAGCGGAGACCCGGCGCATTGCCGAGGAGCAGGGCTTCCTCAATGCCCGGAAGCATGACAGCCAGGACATCTGCTTTGTCCCGGACGGAGACTACGCCGCCTTTCTCGAGCGGTACACCGGCAAGTCCTATCCCGCCGGGGAGTTTGTGGATACCCAGGGCAAGGTTCTGGGCCGGCACAAGGGCATCGTGCGGTACACCATCGGCCAGCGGAAAGGGCTGGGGCTTGCGCTCCCCTGCCCCATGTATGTGAAAGACAAGGACATGGCGGGCAACCGGGTGATCCTGTCAAAAAATGAGGAGCTGTTCTCCCGGGAGCTGGACGCCAAAGGCTTCAACTGGAGCGCTCTGGACTGCCCCTCAGGTACCATCCGGGCGTCGGCAAAGATCCGGTACAAACACACGGAACAGCCCGCCTCCGTGACCCCCACCGGGCCGGACACAGTGCACATCGTGTTTGACGAGCCTCAGCGGGCCATCTGCCGGGGCCAGGCCGTGGTTTTGTACGACGGCGATACCGTCCTGGGCGGCGGAACGATCATCTGAATACGCAAAGCGCCCCGGTCATACTGACCGGGGCGCTCAAGTCTTTTGATTATCTGTCGTGGGGCACCAGAATCTTCTCCACACGCTTGTAGAGCAGATAGGTGATGATGGACACGATCAGGCCCTTCAGCAGGTTGAAAGGCACCACCGCAAACAGGACCAGGGTGGACACGCTGTTGATGGCGCTGTTCACCGCCGTGCCCATTCCAATGATGGCATCCAGCGGCATCCCGAACAGCTGGGCGAACTTGGGCAGCAGATACACCGCGTTGAATAAACTGCCGAACACGGTCATGCACAGGGTGCCCACGGCCATACCGGTGATAGCGCTGGCTTTGGACTTTTTCACATGGTAGATGATGGAGGCGGGCAGGACAAAGGAGCAACCCACCACAAAGTTGGCAAAGTCGCCCACGAAGGCGGTGGTGGTGCCCTTCAGCAGGATCTTGATAATCACCTTGGCCAGCTCCGTGGTCACACCGGCCACAGGGCCCAGATAGAAGGTGCAGATCAGTACGGGGACTTCGCTCAGGTCGATCTCATAGAAGCTGGGGGCAAAGAACAGGGGGATTTCAAAGAACATCAGCACCGCCGCCAGCACGGAGAACATGGCAATATAGGACACCCGGCGGGCCTTGGACACTTCCTTCACGCTTTTCAGACAGTATTTCTCCACCAGCATGGCCACCACGAACAAAGCCACTGCCACCAGCAGGCACACCAGAAGAAATGTCACATTTTCTTTTGCAGATTGCAGGAGTTCACGCATTTTCTTACACCTCAAGTACAGAATTTCCCTTTTGGGATAAAAATAACGCCCGAAAGACATTGCCTCACGGACGCACTGACTTGCGATGCGATCTTCTCTCATCCAGACTGTTCCGCTCCGCAGATGCGAAGCACAGCGTTTCACGCCACTGTCGGTACCGGAATTGCACCGGTTCATGCCCGAAGGCTCGCGGACTATACCGCCGGTAGGGAATTTCACCCTGCCCCGAAGACAACGATTCAGTTGTTATGGTTCTATTATAGCGGGATAATTTTAAATTGCAATACCTGTCAGAAAAATATATAATAGTTTTATTGTGAGCAAAGGAGGGATCCCATGCCGGACATCGAAACTACCTGCTGTTTTACAGGCCATCGGGCCTCCAAACTGCCCTGGAAATACCGGGAAGACGATCTCCGGTGCATCCGGCTGAAGCAGCAGATCTACGATACCGTCGAGGCCGTCTACGATTCCGGCATCCGGCATTATATCTGCGGCATGGCCAACGGATGCGACCTGTATTTCGGCGAGGCGGTGCTGCAGCTGCGCCAGCTCCATCCGGACATCACCCTGGAGGCCGCCGTACCCTATGAGGGACAGGCCAAAAGCTGGCCCGCTGATCAGAGACAGCGGTGGCAGCGGTTGTATGACAGCTGTGATTACCAGACAGTGGTCAGCCACAGCTACACACCCGACTGTATGCGCCGGCGGAATCAGTATATGGTGGACAACGCCTCCGTGCTGATTGCCGCTTATAACGGCTCGTCGGGCGGCACAATGAACACCCTGCTCTATGCTATCCGGCAGAAACGGGAGGTTATCCAGATTCCGGTGGATGATGTGTGATATTTTCACAGGCATCAAAAACTTCCGTTTTTCACAGTCTCCGATTGCGCAGGAACGGGAAACATGTTACAATCAAAAAAGAATTCCGGCGAAAGGAGGCATCTATGGCGAAAAAAATCGACGATCTGCTGGCAGACAGCCTGGTAGAGATTTCCCGAAAGAAAAGTCTGGACAGTATCACCGTGACCGAGCTGGTCACCGCCGCAGGCGTCAACCGCAAGACCTTTTATAATCACTTCGACGGCATCGAGGGGCTTCTGCGATATATCATCCGGGAAAAGCAGAGCCAGACATCTGTGGACCGGTCCAGTCTTGAAAAATGGGATGAAAATATCCGCCGTGCCATGCATTGTATGAAAACCAACGCCGCTTTCACTGCAAAGATTTTTCAGTCCCGGTACCTTCGGGACCTGCAGGTATGGCTCCGCCCGGAAATGGATCAGTCCCTTCGGGATTTCATCCGGCTGGAACTGGAGCTTCTGCAAAAAAACACCGGAAAAAGCTATCCGATCAATGAAACGCAGATGCAGAAACTGGTAGATCTCTATGCCCCCTGCGTCTATGCGCTGATTGAAGAGTGGTATGCCCAGGGGATGTCCCAGTCCATCGACGAATTCATCAATCTGGTGGTGCGGATACTGGCCGGCGGTGTGGTGGCCTGCGTCATGTATCTTCTGGACGAGCCCATGGAGTGAGCCGCCGGAACTTAAAAGCGTACAACCCCCGCCTCCGGCGATGCCGGAGGCGGGGGTTTCTCATGGCTCCATATGCTTTTTCCGGTACCACCGGTACAGCAGGACAGACGCCGCCACATAGGCGATCTCCGCCGCCAGGGCAATCCAGAAAACCGGAGAGTGCAGATCCGTGATACTGCCGCCCATGATGGGGAAAGTAATCATGTGGGGCAGCATCCCCATCAGGCAGGCGGGCAGGTAGGACCGGTAGGCCACGCCCACGGCGCCCATATACATACTCACCACATCACTGGGCAGCCGTCCGATGATCCGCACCAGAAACACGAACATGAAATCGTTCCGGGCGCGGAACTGATGCAGCTGCGCTGCTTTTGGATATTTCTCCACCACCTGTTCCACTGCGGAGCCGCCAGTCCGCTTTCCCAGCAGATAGGGGATCGTGACCATGACTGCCGTACCCAGGAAGTTCACCAGCACCGCTACAGGCAGCGGGAAGAGAATGCCCGATGCCACATACAGCAGGCCCGAGTAGATCACCACGCTCAGACTTTTCAGTGCAAACAGGCCGATCATCACCAGGGCCGCCAGGAACAGATTGCCGGGGGTCAGCGACACAATGCCCTCCACGGTAAACCGGTCCCGGAAAAAGAAACAGACCAGGATCACGGTCAGCCAGACAAAGACCAGCACCAGTTTCCAGGTCATGGCCCAGGGGGCGTCCTTCCCTTCCTCCGGGGGCTGGTTCAGGATGCCCCGGTAAAACCGGCCATAGCCCACGAGAGAGACCATCATCATCCCGGCGCACAGACAGATCAGTCCGTTTGCCGCTGCCGGAGCAATGCGGGGAAGCAGGATCAGGATCATCATGACGGCGTACAGCGTCACGGTGCTGGCTTTGCCATACCATCTGGCGCTGTTCACCTCATCGGCGTATCTGATAGTCAGTAAGCCCCAGAAAGCCATGAGCGCCTCTTTGACAATGAACAGGAGAACCAGCACCCATAGCAGCCGGTACCGGGACAACAGGCACAGCAGGAGCGCTGCCTGGGTCAGCTTGTCTGCAATGGGGTCCAGCACCTTGCCCACATCGGACACCATGTTGCACCGCCGGGCGATCTGTCCGTCCGCCACATCAGTCAGGCCGGACAGGGCAACCACGGCCAGCGTGGCCGGAACATTCTGTTTTTTCACATACAGCCAGACGATCACCGGGATCAGCACCAGCCGGAACAGACTCAAGGCGTTGGGGATGGTCAGCACCTGATCCCGGGTCAGCCGTTTTTTCCGGGGGGAGGGTCCTCCCTCCCCCGGCACTGTACGGTCACGGTTCATCAGGCAGCTTGCCCCGCTCGCCGCGCTTCTGTTTGGGGTTGGCTTCCATCAGTTCCTCCGCTCTGGGGGCCCAACAGGCCGCATACTCGGTGCACTTGGCGCACAGATGCTCCACATCCTCCGGACTCTGCATATCCGTGCTCTTGGCATCGGTAGCCTGCACGATCTTCACCAGATCTTCCGGATTCTCCAGCATGGGGCAGGGCCGCAGATGGTTGCAGTTGAAGGGCTGGCCCTTCTGATAGGCTTTGAACAGTGGCTGGCTCAGGCACTCCAGCAGGGACTTCTCGTGAATATTTGCGCCGGAATAGTGGATGAACACACAGGGCTCCACATCACCGTTGGGATTGATATGGCAGTAGAACCGGCCGCCGGCGATGCATCCACCAACATACTCACCGTCGTTCTGGAAATCAAACACGAAGATTGGCTTGCCGCCCTCCATGCCGCGGATCTCCCGGATCCGGTGATACATATATTCCCGCTGATCGGGTGTCAGCAGCAGGTCGGGGGAGGCCTCATTGCCCACGGGCATATAGTGGAAGTACCAGCTGTAGCGCACGCCCTTGGAAATCAGGAAGTCCAGGAACTCGTCGCTGGTGACCGTCTGATAGTTTTTGGATGTGTAGCAGATGGAGGTACCGGCCACCAGACCGTACTTCTGCATCCGTTCCAGGGCGGCCACGGTGGTGGCAAAGGAACCGTCACCCCGGCGGCCGTCATTCTGCTCCTCGAAGCCCTCAATGCTCAGGGCCAGGGAGATGTTGCCCAGACGGCGCATATCCTCGCAGAATTCGTCATCCACCAGAGTGCCGTTGGTGAAAGCATAGAACATGCACTTGTTGTGCTTCTCCGCCAGCTTCACGATGTCTTTCTTCCGCAGCAGGGGTTCGCCGCCGGTCATCATGTAGAAGTAGATGCCCAGTTCCTCGCCTTGGGTGACAATGCTGTCCAGGTCCTCATAGGACAGGCTCATCTGATGGCCGTATTCCGCGGCCCAGCAGCCGGTGCAATGACGGTTGCATGCGGAGGTGGGGTCCATCAGGATGATCCAGGGCAGCCGGTAGCCGTGTTCCTCGGCAAAGGCGGAGGTCTTGGAATATCCGTAGAAGCCCGCCTGGTAGCCCAGGTTCAGTGCGTGCATCTTGACCACATGGGGGTCAATCTCGTCCAGAATGCTGGTGGCGTATTTCATCCACTTGCTGTCGGGATCGTTGATCAGATTCCGGGCGCCGTCAAATACTTCCTTGCGGAATTTGTCGCCCATGAGTTTTTCAGAAATATCCACCAGCTTCAGCAGATTTTTCTGACGGTCCTTATTTACATAATGCAGGACGCCGTCAATTGTTTTGGAAACCAGGGCTCTTGTTGTGTTGTCTTTAAAGTCCTGAAATGACATAAATGGTGCTCCTCTCAAACCAGTTTTAAAATGTTACAGGCACTTTACTGTTGTGTATGATTTTAGCACAAAAAGTCGTTGATTCAATGGCGCAAAAATGGTATAATGGATGAAAATTGGCACATCGGCATCGATTTGTGTAAAAAAGAAGCGAGGAACTTATGCCGAAATACATTGACAATCTGCTGGCGGAAACGCTCATTGAACTCTCCCGCGACAGGAATCTGGACAGCATCACCGTGATGGACCTGGTGAGTGCCGCCGGCGTGAACCGGAAGACATTTTACAACCACTTTGACGGCATTGCCGGTCTGCTCCAGTATCTCATCCAGAAACTGGAAGATGAGCTGATCGCCGACCGGGATGATCCGGAAAACTGGGGCGACAGCATCCGGAATATAATGGAGTATATGCAGGAATATGCCTGGTTTGTCAGCAAAGTTCTCCGCTCCAAATATCTGCCGGAGCTGAAAACCTGGCTGATCCCCAAGCTGGAAGAGTCCATGAAGGAATACATCAATGTGGGCGTGCAGCTGCTGGAACAGAACACCGGCAATCCCTATTCGCTGACAGACAGCCAGCTCCAGCTGCTGGCCCGGGTTTATGCCCCCTGTGTCTATTATCTGATTGAGGACTGGTTTCTGAACGGCATGAAGGAACCCATTGATGAGTATATGAATGTTATCCTCCGGGTGCTCACCGGCGGTGTCTTTGCAGCCATTGATTATCTGGTTGAGAACGGACAATCCGAAGAGGCATAAAAAATCCCTTTCCAATGGATGGAAAGGGATTTTTGTTTTTTGTATTCAGCCGTCGTAGGTCAGACCGCCGTCCACATCGCTGATCTCGCCGTTGACGAAGGACGCCAGGTCGCTCAGGTAGAACACCACGGGCCAGGCGGCCTCCAGCGCCGTGGCGGGCCGGGCCAGGGATACCATGCCCTTCAGCCGGTTGTAGTTGGCATCGTCCACCAGATGATTGATCATCCGGCTGTCCGTCCAGCCGGGGCAGACCGTGTTGCAGCACACATTATAAGCGCCGCCTTCTTTGGCTACCACCTTGGTCAGACCGTTCACGCCCGCCTTGCTGGTGGCGTAGGCGCCCCGGCCCATCAGGCCTCCGCCCACCTTGCCGGCCACAGAGGACACATTCACAATCCGGCCGTACCGGTTGGCCTTCATATGGGGGAACACGGACTGAATGGCGGCAAACACGCCGGTCAGATTGATCTGAATGATCTTGTTCCACTCCTCCTGGGTGATCTCCTCAAACCGGGTGGTGCTCAGCACGCCCACGCAGTTCACCAGACCGTGAAGCTGGCCAAATTCCCCGATGATCTCCGCGAAACTGGCGCGGATGGCGTCCGTGGAAGACAGGTCTACTTTCCGCCAGGAGTACAGATCCCCGGGCAGGGTCTCCCCCATCTCCCGGAGCGTGACCTCGTCAATATCGATGGCGCACACCCGGCCGCCGCAGGCCACTACAGTCTCCACAATGGCCCTGCCGATACTGCCGGCGCCGCCGGTGACAATATAGTTCTTTCCGGTAAAATCAATGGTTACCATAACTGAAATCCTTTCTGATCAGATAAAAATACCGGACGCTGCCAGCGGCAATGTCCGGTATTAAAAAAATACAATTACTTCAGGGCAGCCTTAGCGGTCTCGCACAGAGCGGTGAAGGCGGCGGGATCATGGATCGCAGTCTCGGAGAGCATCTTGCGGTTCATGTCGATGCCGGCCAGCTTCAGACCGTGCATAAAGGTGGAGTAATTCATGCCGTTGGCCTTGCAGCCGGCGCTGATACGGGTGATCCACAGCTGACGGTAATCTCTCTTCTTCTGCTTGCGGCCCACATAGGCGTAACGACCGGACTTCATGACCTGCTCGTTGGCCATCTTGTAGTGACGGGACTTGTTGCCCCAGTATCCCTTTGCCAGGCCCAGGACTTTATTTCTTCTCTTGCGCGTCATCATCGCGCCTTTAACTCTTGCCATTTGTGAAAGTCCTCCCTAATTATTTGTACGGAATCATTTTCTTGATGGTGGCTTCGTTGGTCACATCGGCGTAGGTGCCGGAACGAAGTCTGCGGCAGCGCTTGGTATCCTTCTTATTCAGGATGTGGCTCTTGTAGGCGTGGGCCCGTTTGACCTTGCCGCTCTTGGTGGTGTTAAATCTCTTTTTAGCACCGGAATGTGTTTTCATCTTGGGCATGATTGTGGTACTCCTTCCTTGTTACTGTGCCGTTTTATCAGCCTGGTCACCGGCTTCGGCCCTGGCCTCCTGGGCCTTCTTCTCCTCAGCCTGCTTCCGGGCTTTCTGCTCTTTCTTGAGCTGAACCTGAGATTTCGGGGAAAGGAACAGAGACATACTTCTGCCTTCCAGCTTCGGTTCCTTATCCATGTTGGCAATATCTGCGCATTTCTTTGCATAATCGCGCAGCAGGGCTTCACCGATGCTGGTGTGGGCCATCTCTCTGCCGCGGAACCGCACGGTCACCTTCACGCGATCGCCGTCCGCCAGAAACTTCTGTCCGTTTTTCAGTTTGGTGTTGAAATCGTTTTCACCGATGCCGGGAGACATCCGGATCTCCTTCACATCCATGACACGCTGATTCTTTTTGGCTTCCTTTTCCCGCTTGCTCTGCTCGAACCGGTACTTGCCGTAATCCATGATCTTGCAGACAGGCGGCTTGGCAGCCGGAGAGATCATCACAAGGTCCCGGTCCTTTGATTCCGCGATCTTCAGCGCTTCGTCAGAGGACATCAGTCCCAGCTGTTCGCCGTCCTCGCCGATGAGACGGATTTCCTTTTCCTGGATCTCTTCATTGATCAGATTCGTTGTATTTGCGATGACTCAACACCTCCAAAAAAAATAAGCGCGGACAGAATCTATCCACGCATCAACACACGGCAGAATTACATCCGCCGGAGTTATTAACCCGCGCTGACCGTTCGCCGCCGGGTGAGGACAGTTCCTGCTTTGTTTTGCTATGACAGTTTACCAGCCAGGAGGGAAAATGTCAAGTACTTTTTTCCCATTCCCGCCTTTTAATTTCATTCCATCCGGGCAGAATAGTCCCGGGAGCTGATGTGATTGACATTTCTGGAGATTACCGCCGTGTCGCTGACCGGTGCGGCGGTCTATGGGACACTGGAAATGCTCTGGCGGGGCTGGACCCACTGGTCCATGCTTCTGGCCGGGGCCGTGTGCGGCTGCATGATGTACTGGGTGGCAAATTTTTCCCGGCTGCCCCTGTGGCAGGAGTGGATCCTGTGCGCCGCGCTGATCACCACGGTGGAGTTTTTTTCCGGCGTAGTGCTGAACCTCTGGCTGGGGTGGAATATCTGGGATTACAGCGGAATGCGGATCAATCTGCTGGGGCAGATATGCCCGGCCTTCTGTCTGGTGTGGCTGGGCATATCCATCCCCGGCGTGTGGCTTTGCCGGTTCCTGCGGGTTCTGGTGACTTAGGCGTTCTCCATGGAGGCCGCAATCTTCACGATGCGGCTGGTGCCCAGACGGTCGGCGCCCAGACGGATCATGTCCTCCGCATCTTCCAGAGAGGAGATGCCGCCGGCGGCCTTCACCTTCAGATGGGGCGCGCTGTGCTCCCGGAGCAGGGCCACATCCTCCCGGGTGGCGCCGCCGGTGGAGAA
>JALFTG010000162.1 GCA_022779345.1 Oscillospiraceae bacterium
ACCGTGTGCGAGATCGAGAAACTGAGGTGACGGTATGATTGCGAGAAAAATTGGAAAATGGGTACTGATCCTGCTGGGGATCATTCTGCTGGCGGCCGTGGCCCTGGTGCTGTGGCTGACGGTGCGGGAGTATAAACCCGCGGCGGTGGAGGACATCTCCGTGGAAACTGCCGGTCAGGGCCGGTCTGTGTCCGTGAGGGACACGGTGAAGATCCTGTCCCTGAACACCGGATACGCCGGTCTGGGCAGAGAGGCGGACTTTTTCATGGACGGCGGCAAGAGCGTCCAGCCCACGGAAGCACAGAGCAGCGCCAATCTCAGCGGCATCGGGGATTTCCTGTGCGGCCAGGATGCGGATGTGTATCTTCTCCAGGAGGTGGACTCCGGCTCCCGGCGCAGCTACGGCGTGGATCAGACCCGGCAGTACCGGGACCGGCTCAGTGCTGATGGGGACGATGTGTTTGCCAGTGCCTACGCACTGAACTACTCCTGCGACTTTGTGCCCTATCCCCTGCCCCCCATCGGCAAGGTCCACAGCGGCGTGCAGACCATCAGCCGGCTGGAGCTGGAGAGTGCCCAGCGCATCGCCCTGCCCTGCCCCTTCTCCTGGCCGGTGTCCGCGGCGAATCTGAAGCGGTGCCTGCTGGTGAGCTATGTGCCCCTGGCGGGGACAGACCGGCAGCTGGTGCTGGTGAATCTCCATCTGGAGGCCTATGACGACGGCGAGGGTAAGGCCGCCCAGACGCAGGTGCTCATGGAACTGCTCACCGCCGAATATGAAAAGGGCAACTATGTGATCGCCGGCGGGGATTTCAATCAGGTGTTCCCCGGGACCACGGACACCTATCCCATCAAAAATCCGGACCTGTGGGCCCCCGGCGTGCTGGAGGCAGAGATGCTGCCTGCGGGATGGCAGTTTGCCTTTGACGATTCCGTCCCCACCTGCCGCCTGCTGAACCAGCCCTATGCCCCGGACAGCCCGGACACCCAGTTTTATGTGATTGACGGGTTCATCGTCTCCCCCAATGTGACCGTGGAGTCCGTCACCACGCTGGATGAGCAGTTCACCTGGACCGACCACAATCCCGTGTCCTTGACCGTGACGCTGGTGGAAGAATGAAAAAAACACGATGCATTCCATCATGGATCGCATCGTGTTTTTTGATTGTAAAGCCTTCCACTTGTCATTGCGGGGAGCGCAGCGACATGGCAATCCGTGTCCTCAAAACTTGCGTCATGCAACGCAAAAAAGAGGAACGGATTCCCACGTCGGGGCTGCGCCCCTCCTCGGAATGACAGAAGTAAGGATCATTTTCTAGTCCCCCAGAATCAGGTCTCCGATCTCCTCCGCCGTGTCCACGATGCGCCTTCCGCCGCAGTCCTCCAGCGCTTTTCTGCCCCGGAAGCCCCAGGCCACGAGAATCTCGTCCATGCCCGCGTTCCGGGCGGTCTGGAGGTCCACATCGGAGTCGCCGATATACACACTCCGCTCCGCCGGGACACCCAGGGCGGAGAGCACTTCCAGCACCCCGTCCGGGGCCGGTTTCCGGGGGATGCCCGGCCGCTCGCCCAGGGCCATGTCAAACAGGCCGGGATACCAGAGATCACACAGCTTTTTCACGCCGTAGTCCACTTTGTTGGACACCACCGCCGTTTTCACCCCGGCGGCCCGGAGCCGCTCCACCAGCTCCCGGATGCCCGGATAGGGCCGGGTGAGGTCGGCGCAGTGTTCCGGGTAATAGGCGTTGAAATTGTCGTAAATCCGCTCAATGGCGGCGGCATCCGTGCCCGGCGGCACCGCCCGCTCAATGGTCTTATGGATGCCGTTGCCCACGAAGCGGCGGATGTCGTCCACCGGCCGGAGGGGCAGGCCTTCTTTTGCCAGCCCGTCGTTCACCGCCGTTGTCAGATCGGCGATGGTGTCCAGAATCGTGCCGTCCAGATCAAAGATCGCGAGTTCGTATTTCATGGTGTGTCTCCTTTGCGTCAGCCCAGAATGCCCAGATGCTCCAGCAGAATCTTCGTGCCGATGAGAATCAGGATCACGCCGCCGGCCATCTCCGCCTTCTTCTGATATTTGTTGCCGAAGTAGTTGCCGATATACACTCCGGCCACGGAGATGAAGAATGTAGTCACGCCGATGACGGTCACCGCCTCCACCAGAGGGTAGTTCAGGAAAGCGAAAGAGATGCCCACGGCCAAAGCGTCAATACTGGTGGCCACCGCCATGACCAGCAGTTCCTTCAGATCCAGGGGCTGGTCCATCTCGATGGGGGTCTCCTCTTCCTCCGGCTTCCGGGCCTCGGCGATCATCTTGCCGCCGATGAAGGCCAGCAGCACAAAGGCGATCCAGTGGTCGATGCTGACGATATACTGCTCAAACTGTCTGCCCAGCAGCCAGCCGATCATGGGCATCAGCGCCTGGAATCCGCCGAAAAACAGGCCGATCACCAGCGCCTGCTTTCCGTTCACTTTCCGCATCCCAAGGCCCTTGCAGATGGACACGGCAAACGCGTCCATGGCCAGGCCCACGCCTGTCAGAAAAAATGTGATCAACAATGTCATGCAAACCTCTCCTGTCGTGTAATGGCAAAAGAAAAGCCCAAGTACGGCTGGATCTCAGCAATACTCGGGTCCGGACAGACTGATGTACAGCTGAAGCAGTCATACATGAGTCTCGTGATTTAAGACAAGCCAGACAGGAAACTGTCAGTATGTTGACTTGCCACGCGCCCTCCGGCGCGCTCCTACTCCCTCACAGGCGTTTTCAATTCCACAGCATTGTACCGCCCGGCACAGGATTTGTCAAGGCAAAATATGGCGGAGAAAGCGGACCGCTTTCTCCGCCGTGTCGGATTCAGTACAGCCAGGCGGCGTTGGTGTCGGTGCGGAGGTTTTCCATGCCGTACAGGAACAGCAGTTCGTCTGCCCCGCAGTCGGCGGCCAGCTGGGAAGCACAGCCCCGGTAATACCGCAGGTCGATCAGGTAGATCTCCGCATAGTCCCCGGCCAGGAAGGTGGACAGGCAATGGGCATAGGAGTCCCGCACCACCAGCAATGTGCCGCCGTCAGACGCCGGGTTCTCAATCTTCACCAGACCGTGGTTGCCGTCCAGATACACGGGGTATTTGTCCAGTTCCGCCAGGTGGTCCGGGAAGAACAGGCTGGCGGCCACCACATCCTCATTCCCCGCATCGGAGATAGTCACGGTGACCTCTGTCCCCCGGTCCCAGAGTTCCACCGTGTCCGCCGGCGTGAGCCAGTAACCGCTGCCGGACCAGTCGGTGCCGTAAAAACCGCCGTAAGAGGTGACGGTGAAATCGTTTTCATTCCCAGGGGTCCTCCCCTGGGCGGTGAGATAGTCCCGGTACACCAGATAGTTGCCCCAGGCGGTGAGGTGGTGGTCCGTGTGGTAATACACCGGCGCTGTTTCATTGCCGGACTTCAGGGTGTCCGTCACATCCAGCACCGTGATGTTCCGGAGGGTATCTTTCGCCGTTTGGATCAGTTCGCCGTCCCGGTAGTCCAGATGCCCGGCGGGCAGGAGATCCTCCAGCACAGCCCCGGCCTCGGGTACGGCGATCAGCGTGGCGGGCAGGCCCGTCTGGGCGGCAAAGGCGTCAAACAGGGCCAGATTGGACAGGAAAGTGGCGTCCCCCACCTGTTTGGGCGCGGCGATGAGATAGCCGCCGTCGCAATGGTAATAGTCCTGTGCG
>JALFTG010000164.1 GCA_022779345.1 Oscillospiraceae bacterium
GCGGAGGAAGTGGCAGCGGCGGGGATGATGGCGGCGATGGGGGCCAGGAACATGCAGGCCAGGAACAGCACGCCGGTGGTCAGGGCGGTCAGGCCGGTGCGGCCGCCGGCTTCCACGCCGGAGGCGGACTCGATGAAGGTGGTGACGGTGGAGGTGCCCATGCAGGCGCCGGCCACAGTACCCACAGCGTCGGCCATCAGGGCCTGCTTCATCTGGGGCATCTTGCCGTCCTTATCCAGCATCCCGGCCCGGGAGGCGGTGCCCACCAGGGTGCCGATGGTGTCGAACATATCGATCATGCAGAAGGTGATGACCAGTGTGATGACGGTGAAGAAGCCGATGTTCATCAGTCCGGCGAAATCAAACTTGAACAGCGTGGTGGCTACCATGTCGCCAAAGGCGGGGACAAAGGAAGCCGTGGCCAGAGAGGCAAAGGGATTGTTGCCCAGGAAGATGAATTCCCCGGCCCAGTAGATCACGCTGGCGATGAGCATACCCAGCAGCACAGCGCCACGGTTGCCCCGCTTGGCCAGAATGGCGATGGCAAACAGACCCACGAACATGGTGACCACAGTGAGCACCATTTCCGGATAGCCGGAGCCCATGCTGTCTTTGATCAGGGAGGGGGTCAGAGCGCCGAAGAAGTCCCGCATGACATAGAACGGAGCGGCAAAGCCGTTGCCGTCGCTGTAGATGCCCACATTGGAGCCCAGACCAATGTTCATGAGCATCAGGCCGATGGCCGGGGCAATGCCCGCCCGGACGCCCAGGGGGATGGCTTCCACGATCTTCTCCCGGACGCTGAAGAAGGACAGAACCACGAACACCAGACCTTCAATCAGGATGATGCACAGTGCCGCCTGGAAGGACTCCAGATAGGTCATGCCGGTGATGGCCACGATGTTGGTCACCACAACGGCAAAGAAGCTGTTCAGGCCCATGCCGGGGGCCAGCGCAAAGGGTTTGTTCGCCGCAAAGGCCATGACAAACATGGCGATGGCGGAGGCGATGCAGGTGGCGAGGAACACACCGTTCCACAGCGGGGAGCCCACATCAAAACCAGTCAGCAGGTTGGGGTTCAGGGCGATGATGTATGCCATCGTCATGAATGTGGTCAGACCTGCCAGGATCTCGGTCCGGACAGTGGAACCGTTCTCCTTCACTTTGAAAAGCTTTTCCAATCTTCTCTCTCCTCTTTTGTATTTTTCCGGACGATTCCCCGTCCGGCGGTGAAAAGTTGACAAATATATCGTAGCACACTTCGTGAGAAATTACTACAGGCAAATCAACAAATTGTGATGCATCGCCGGGGGAAAAGGTATTCACATTGCCGATGGGGTATGCTATAATAGGCAAAAGTCAGGAAATCCCCCGTTTTCCGGGATATCCGGGCAATGTATTACAAGGAGAACAAACCAATGAAAGTAACCGTTATCGGCTGCGGTCGCTGGGGCTCCACCATCACCTGGTATCTGGACTCCATCGGCAATACCGTCACGCTGTACGGCCGTGCCACCTCCCCCCATATGCAGCAGTTCATGGCCGACCGCACCAACGATTTTCTCCGCCTGCCGGAGAGCATCACCCTCACCAATGACCTGGACTGCGTGAAGGATGCGGAGGTCATCGTCATCTCCGTGAACTCCCAGGGCCTGCAGAAGGTCTTTGACGAGCTGGCTCCCTACCAGCTGAAAAACAAAATCTTCATCCTGTGCATGAAGGGCATCGAGATCAGCACCGGCCGCCGGCTGAGCCAGGTGGCGGAGGACAATCTGGATCCCAGCAACCGGATCGCCGTGTGGCTGGGTCCGGGCCATGTGCAGACGCTGTATAAAGGTGTGCCCACCTGCATGGTCATCGACTCCGCCGATGAGGAGACCAAGCGGTTCCTGGTGGACTCCTTCTCCTCCGACCTGATCCGCTTCTACTACGGCACGGACCTGATCGGCAACGAGATCGGCGGCGCGGCAAAAAATGTCATGGGCATCGCCGCAGGAATGCTCGACGGCGTGGGCAAAACCCAGATGAAGGGTCCCCTCATGAGCCGGGGCACCTACGAAGTGGGCAAACTCATTGCGGCCATGGGCGGCAACGAGATGTCGGCCTACGGCCTGTGTCATCTGGGCGACTACGAGGCCACGCTCTTCAGCGAACACAGCCACAACCGCCGCTTCGGCGAGATGTTCGTGAAAGGCGAGAAATTTGACAAGCTGGCCGAGGGGTACTACACCGCCGATGCCATGGTACGCCTGGCGGACAAATACCATGTAGAACTCCCCATCACCCGGGCCGTGTATGACATTCTCTACAACGGCGCCGACATTGATGAGACGCTGAACAGGCTCTTCACCCGCCAGATCAAACCGGAATTCTGAAAAGCCAAAAATCCTCTGCGGAAAATCCGCAGGGGATTTTTTTGTTCCACGGAAATGTCAAAAAAGCGGGGGCCGGGGCGCTACTTGTGAGGGGGGGAGCACATTGAAAGACAGGCCATCTCCCCCAGATGAGATTGGAGGAGAACAGAATGGCAAGCGGAAAAACAACAAATTACGGGTTGAATCAATGGGTAAAGTCCGACCGGGTGCAGATGGCGGAATTCAACGCCGACAACGCCAGAATCGACGCCGCGCTGGGGGAGATGGTGAAAATCGTGTACGGTACCTACACCGGAACGGGAAATTACGGAAGTGCATCCCCCACAACGCTGGATTTCGCCGACACCCTGGGCCGGGCACCGAGGTTCCTGCTCATCATGTCACCATCAGGCGGTTCTCAAATGCTTTTGCTAAAGGGCATGACGGGACAATACACAAAGTATGATGATATGTCCCGGTCTTACTGTAACATCACATGGACCGAAACCGGCATCTCCTGGTACAACGCATACGGCGCAGGGACGCAGCTCAACGGCAGTAATGTTGCGTATTATTACATCGCCATCGCATAACAAAAACAGCCCCCGGCCGGAGCCGGGGGCTGAACTTATTTTGTTAAGTTTTT
>JALFTG010000166.1 GCA_022779345.1 Oscillospiraceae bacterium
TTCACATGATGGCCTCGATGACCATGAAATTCATAAGGTTATTGGCCGCGTGGAAGGCGATGGCCGTCCACAGGCTGCCGGAGCGCTCATAGCTCCAG
Organism: Oscillospiraceae bacterium; assembly: GCA_022779345.1. Lineage (GTDB taxonomy): Bacteria > Bacillota > Clostridia > Oscillospirales > Oscillospiraceae > HGM13010. The sequence continues at coordinate 99 of JALFTG010000166.1, forward strand.
GTGATGGCCAGGGTGATGGGGATATACTCCAGGGCGTACAGCAGCATGACCGGGTCCTGATACGCCACGGCGTACTGCCACACATGATAGAGGCAGAACAGGCCCACGGACACCCCATAGGCCAGCAGGCGGCTTTTCTTCCGCAGGGACTGGAACACCACGCCCCGGAACACGACTTCCTCCACGATGGGGGCCAGGAATATGCCGATGGCCTTCATCATCCGGAAATTGTCGGCGGCCATGAGCTGGATGGTGGCGTCATTGGGGGTCTCGGTGGAGATGGACAGCTGCTCCAGGATCAGGCTGAGCACCAGCATGGCCAGATACCACGCGCAGTAGGCGGCGCAGAAGCTGGAGATGCAGTAGAACACCCGGTCGCACAGGTGGTCGAACTCCCGGCGCAGCAGCTTCAGGAAGCACACTGCCGTCACCAGGATGCCGATGCCGTAATAGATCAGGTTCACGGTCACATCGGAGATCTCTCCGGAGGGATACAGCATCTGGAGCATCCCCAGCAGGACGGGCAGCAGGAACATATGCACGGGCAGGTAGATCCAGCCCGCGATGGTCTCGCCTCGGGTCAGGTCCGGGGTAAAGTTTTTCGCGGTCATACGGGTTTCATTCATGGGCAGTCACTTTCTTTTTCAGCGCATAGAGATAGTTCAGGGCGGCGATGGGGGTGAAATCATCGGGATTCAGGGCCGCCAGCTCGTCCAGCAGGTCCTGGACGGCCGGGTCCGGCTGGGCATAAGCGGGGGCGGCGGTGCGGAACAGGTCCGGGGTCTGGAACATGGCGTCCTTCTGGCTCTCCAGTTCCTGCAGGCACACATTCGCCCGGCGGATCACGCTCTCGGGCACGCCCGCCAGCTTGGCCACCTCCACGCCGTAGCTCCGGTCCGCCGCGCCGGGCTTCACCGTGCGCTGGAAGATCAGGGTGCCGTCGTCATTTTTGGCGGTGACATGGTAGTTTTTCAGTCCCGGCAGTTCCTCGGCCATGGCGGTCAGCTCATGGTAGTGGGTGGCGAACAGGGTCTTGGCCCCCAGCTTCCGCCGGTCCACGCAGTATTCCAGCACTGCCCGGGCGATGGCCATGCCGTCAAAGGTGCTGGTGCCCCGTCCGATCTCGTCCAGCAGGATCAGGCTGTTTTTGGTGGCATTTTTCAGGATGCCCGCCACCTCGTTCATTTCCACCATGAAGGTGGACTGGCCGCTGGCCAGATCGTCCGAGGCGCCGATGCGGGTGAACACCCGGTCCACCACGCCGATGACCGCCTTCTTCGCGGGAACGAAAGAACCGATCTGGGCCATGAGCACGATCAGGGCCGTCTGGCGCATATAGGTGCTCTTGCCCGCCATGTTGGGGCCGGTGATGATCATGGCCAGGTCCGTGGAGTCGTTGAGGAACAGGGAGTTGGGCACGAACAGGGTGTCCTTCTGGGCCTGCTCCACCACGGGATGGCGGCCTTCTTCAATATAGATGGTGCCGGAGGTGTTCACTTCCGGGCACACATAGCCGTTGCGTACGGCCACATCCGCCAGGGCGCACAGGGCGTCCAGCATGCCGATGCAGTCGCCGGTGGCCTGCACCCGGTCCACCTGGGCGGCCACCTGTTCCCGGACACTGCAGAAGAACCGGTACTCCATGTCCTCGATCCGGTCTTTCGCCGTGAGCAGGTTGTTTTCCAGTTCCTTCAGCTCCTGGGTGAAGTACCGCTCGTTGTTCACCAGGGTCTGCTTGCGGATGTAGTCCGCCGGGATGCTCTCCTCCCCGGCGGTGCGGGGAACATCGATATAGTATCCGAATACCTTGTTGTATCCGATTTTCAGCTTTTTGATGCCGGTGCGCTCCCGCTCCCGCTGTTCCATTTCCAGAATGGCGTCCTTGCCGTGGTCCCGGATGTCCCGGAGGCGGTCCAGCTCCGGGTCAAAGCCCGGACGGATCATGCCGCCCTCCCGGACGGACAGGGGGGGATCGTCGTCAATGGTGTCCCGGATCACGGTGAACACATCGTCCAGAATGTCCATCCCGGCGATGTCCCGGAGGGCCGGGGCCTGACAGCCGCTCAGCCGGGCGCTCAGCTCCGGCAGGACCTGACAGTAATTACCCAGGGCCGCCAGATCCCGGGCGTTGGCGGTGCCGTACACCACCCGGCCGATGATCCGCTGGATGTCGCCCACGCCCCGGAGGGTGTGCATCAGCTCATCCCGGAGGATGCTGTCCCCGGCCAGTTCGCCCACGGCGGTGTTCCGGTACCGGATGGGGTCCGGGTGGAGCAGGGGCCGCTCCAGCCAGGAGCGGAGGGTGCGGCTGCCCATGGGGGTGCGGGTCTTGTCCAGCACCCACAGCAGGCTGCCCCGCTTCTCCCCGGTGCGCAGGGATTCCGTCAGCTCCAGATTCCGCCGGGTGGCGTAGTCCATCTCCATGAACCGGCCCGCAGCAAACAGGTCCGGGGCCTGGAGATAACTGAGATCCGCCTTCTGGGTGGTGATCAGATAATCCAGCAGGGCGCCGGAGGCCTGCACGGCCTGGGGGGCCTGCCCCAGTCCCAAGGCGGCGGTGGTTTCCACGGCAAACTGGCGGCACAGCAGCTGTTCGCTGCGGTTCAGATCAAAGGTGTCGTCCAGACACTGGACCACGCAGCCCAGCTTGGCGGTGAGGAAATTCCGGATGGCGGGGTTTTCCGCAGCGTCCCGGTTCAGCACCGCCTCTTTCGGGGCGAAGCGCCCCAGTTCGTTCACCAGATGCTCCGCCGCGGCTTTCGGGAAGGCGGCGGTGCAGAATTCGCCGGTGGACATATCGCAGAAGGCGATGCCGCCCCGGTCCTGTTTCCCGTGGTAACAGACGGCGCAGAGATAATTGGAGCGCTTTTCGTCCAGCATGGAGCCGGCGTTCACGGTGCCGGGGGTGATGATGCGGATCACATCCCGCTTCACCAGCCCCTTGGCCAGGGCCGGGTCCTCCATCTGCTCGCAGATGGCCACCTTGTACCCCTTGGCGATGAGCTTGGCGATATACACCTCCGCCGCATGGT
>JALFTG010000187.1 GCA_022779345.1 Oscillospiraceae bacterium
GTGTCCGCCAGCTTCCAGTGGAGCCATCTGGTGTTCGCCTCCACCACCTATAACGGCGGCGTGTTCGTATCCATGGACGAGGTCCTTCGGGAGCTGGTCACCCACAATCTCCAGAACCGTACGGTAGCGTTCCTGGACAACGGCTCCTGGGCCCCTGTGGCCACCCGGCAGATGCGCCAGATCCTGGAGCCCTGCAAGAACATGACCTATCTGGACGAGACCGTTTCCCTGCTGTCCACCCTGAAAGACAGTCAGGATGCCCAGATCGACGCCCTGGCCGACGCCATCGCCAGATCCGTAAAAGGCGAATAAATTTCATAAAACAGGACCGCTGCGGGAAAATCCCGCAGCGGTTTTTTGTTGTTATGCTGCCGCTTCCGATGTCTCCTGGCCGGCGCTGAGCATGGACGAGATGCCCAGGCCGTAGCCCCGGGCGGGGTCGCCGGTGAGCACATGGGTCACAGCCCCCACCAGTTTTCCGTCCTGGAGGATGGGGCTGCCGCTCATGCCCTGGACGATGCCGCCGGTGGCTGCCAGCAGGTCCGGGTCGATGACGGTGATGGAGAACCGCTCTTCCCCGTTCTCCCGGTACACCCGGTCGATCTGAATGGAGAATTCCTCCACTTCCTCGCCCCGGATGTTGCTGAGAATCTCGGCCTCCCCGGGACGGGCTTCCCCGTATTCTGCGCTGGTCACCGTGTCGCCGCCGGTGCCCGCCACGCCCTCGCAGGTGCCGAAAATACCGAACACCGTGTTGCCGCAGATGGTGCCGCAGGTGCCCTCGCCGTCAAAGGTGCCGGTCAGCTCTCCCGGCGTCCCCGGCTGGCCCCGGACCACGCCGATCACGCTGGCGTGATAGATGCTCCCGTCCCGCACGGGCAGCAGCCGCCCGGTGTCCACATCATTGATCCCGTGGCCCAGCGCGCCGTAATTTCCCGTTTCCGGGTCATAATAAGTGATGGTGCCGATGCCCGTCACGCTGTCCCGGAGCCACAGGCCCAGCTGATACCGGCCCTCACAGGACAAAGCGGGCGTCAGGGTAAACTGCTTCTGTCCGTCCTCCCGGAGCACCGTCACCGTCACGGGCGTTCCGTCCAGGGTCCTGACCGACCCGGCCAGGTCGGACAGGCAGTGGACCTCCTCACTGCCCAGACGGATGATGATGTCTCCGGGCAGCACGCCCGCCTGTCCGGCCGGTGACACCTTGCCTCCGGCGGTTTCCACCTCGCTGATTCCGGCCACCATGGCCCCGTCGATGGTCACGCTGATGCCCACAGCCTTGCCCACCGGCACCAGATCCGCCGCCAGCGCCGGGACGGACAGCACCACCGCCGCCAGCAGACCCACCACCGCATTTCGCATTGTTGCCTTCATTTCCAAAAATCCCCTCTCCCCATGCGGCCTGAAAAACCGCATACAAACAGTATGACCCGAAAATCCGAAAAAACAGGAGGAGGATTCTCACTCTATTCCCTTTTCACGATTTTCCCGCATAGACTGTAAGGAGATCACATTGGGGAGGAAATTTTTGGATGAAAATTATGAAATTCGGCAGCCGGGGCCCGCAGGTCCAGTTCCTCCAGCTGGCCCTGAACCGGGCGGGCTACGGCCCGCTGGTCACCGACGGCATCTTCGGCTACCGCACCCGCAGCAGCGTCCAGGCCTTTCAGACAGGCATGGGCCTGGGCGCCGACGGCATCGTGGGTCCCCGGACAGACCGGGCCCTCATGCCCTGGTACACCGGCTTTACCCGGCACACCCTCCGCCGGGGCGACAGTTTCTATTCCATTGCCCGGATGCACCACACCACCGTCCGGCGGATCGAGACCGCCAATCCGGGGCTGGACCCGTACAACCTGCCCGTGGGCGGCACGGTGATCGTACCCCTCAGCTTTCCGGTGGTGCCAACGGGCATCGCCTGGACCTCGGAGGTGGTGGCCCGGACGGTTATCGGGCTGGCGGCACGGTATCCCTTCCTGGAGGTGGACACCATAGGCCGCAGCGTCATTGGCACACCCATCCCCGCCCTCTCCCTGGGCACAGGACAAAACCGGGTGCTTTACAACGCCGCCCACCACGCCAACGAGTGGATCACCACGCCGGTGCTCATGAAATTCACCGAGGAACTGGCGGCGGCCTATGCCAATGACGGCACGGTCTGGCAGTATGCCGCCCGGGAGGTGCTGGCGGGCACCCGCTTTTTCATCGTCCCCGCTGTGGACCCGGACGGGATCGATCTGGTCACCGGGTATCTGACAGACGGTCGGTTTTACGACAGTGCCCGGGCCATCGCCGCCGACTATCCGGACATCCCGTTCCCCGCCGGGTGGAAGGCCAACATTCTGGGGACGGACCTGAACCTCCAGTACCCCGCCGAATGGGAACAGGCCCGGGAGGTGAAGTTCGCCCAGGGCTTCGTGTCCCCGGCGCCCCGGGATTTTGTGGGCACCGCGCCGCTGTCCGCGCCGGAGGCCCGGGCCATGTATGATTTTACTTTGTCCGTCAATCCCGCGCTCATTCTGGCCTATCACACCCAGGGCGAGGTGATCTACTGGAAATATCTGGACTATGAACCGGAAAACAGCCGGGCCATCGCCTACCGGTTCTCCGCCGCCTCCGGCTATCTGGTGGAGGAGACGCCCTACGGCTCCGGCTTCGCCGGGTACAAGGACTGGTTCATCCAGAATTACGACCGCCCGGGGTACACCATTGAGGCGGGCAAGGGCACCAATCCCCTGCCCCTCAGCCAGTTTGAGCGCATCTACGCCGACAACCTGCCGATCCTGGTTCTGGGCGCCGTGCTCACCGCCGGTACATAA
>JALFTG010000008.1 GCA_022779345.1 Oscillospiraceae bacterium
AGTTTGCAGAGTTTTCCAAACATTCCTCTCGCCTCCCTCAGTATGTCATCCGGAACATTTCCCGGAACAGTTCGTCCACGCTCTTGCCTTCCCGTTCCCGGATGTTGTCCACGCTGTCGTGGAGGACGATCCGGCCGGTGCGGATGAACACTGCCTCGTCCAGCACCTTCTCAATGTCGGAGATCAGGTGGGTGGAGATGATGACGGAGCCTTCCGGGTTGTAGTTGGACAGGATGGTGTCCATGATGAAGTCCCGGGCCGCCGGGTCCACGCCGGCGATGGGCTCATCCAGCAGATACAGCTTTGCCTTCCGGCTCATGACCAGAATCAGCTGGACCTTCTCCTTGGTGCCCTTGGACATGGACTTGATCTTCATGTTCGGGTCAATGCGGAGGGTTTTGCACATATACTCCGCCCGGTTCCGGTCGAAGTCGGTGTAGAACTCCTCAAACAGGTCGAACAGCTGGCCCACCCGCATCCAGTCGGCGAAATGGGGCCGGTCGGGCAGGTAGCTGACCACGGACTTGGTGTGAGGGCCGGGGGCCGCCCCGTCGATCTCCACCACGCCGCTGTCCGCCCGGAGAAGGCCGTTCAGTATTTTAATGAGTGTGGTCTTGCCGGGGCCGTTGGGGCACAGCAGGCCGTTGATGTGGCCGGGCTGCAGGTCCAGGTCCAAATCCTCCAGCGCACGGACCGTGCTGTAGCTCTTGTTCAGTCCGGCGATGTGTACCAGATTATTCTCCATCTTCCGTTTCCTCCTCTAATTTCTTCCGGGCCGCCGCGTGGTCATACCCCAGCTGACCCATCCCCTCATAGAAATCATCAATGCACTTTCCCGCCATCCGGCTGCGGACACGCTCCACAGCGGCAGCGTCGGTGGTTACCAGGCGGCCCGCCGTCCGGTTGGATTCCGCCAGACCGTCCGTCTCCAGCTCCGCCAGCGCCCGCTGCATGGTGTTGGGATTCACCCCCGCCTCCGTGGCCAGTTCCCGCACCGTGGGTAGGCGGCTGCCCATGGGATATTCCCCCAGAATGATCCGCTGGGTGATCTGCTCCTTCAGCTGCAGCCAGATTGGCCGGTCTCCCGTCAGTTTCCAGTCCACTTCGTTCCCTCCTTTTGTACTGTTGTTCTATCTGCTTAATACAATAGCACACTCATACAGTGTTGTCAACAGGAAAATGAAAAATTTTGGAACGGGGCGTTTCCGGGGATGGATGCGCCCCGTTTCACCGGGTGCGGCAGTGCTGCCCTTGCGGTCGCCCGCATCCGGTTTCCAGCAACTGTAGGGGCGGGTTCCAAACCCGCCCGGTGTAAGATTTCCCATTGGCACCGATTGTCATGGGTAGGGGCGCACCTGCGTGTGCGCCCGGCGGATGACCCACAACGGGCCGACACACAGGTCGGCCCCTACCCGTGGCAATTTGTTCTGGCTGGAATATCACACTCCGCTTTGTCCGCCGCATCGATTACACCGGGTAGGGGCGCACCTGCGTGTGCGCCCGTCGGATGACCCGCAGCGGGCCGACACATAGGTCGGCCCCTACCCGTGGCAATTTGTTCCGGGAGGAATTCCATACGGGCGGGAGAATCCCGCCCCTGCCTTTTTATGCTCCCGGGGCACAATTTGGGAAAAAATAAAACCGACGACAGACAAGGTCATGTCTATCGTCGGTTTTATTTGCAATGGCGAATCAGGCCAGGGTGTTCAGCTTCTTGTCAAGAGCGGCCTTTTTGTGGGCTGCGTTGTTCTTGTGGATCAGGTTCTTGCCTGCGGCACGGTCGACTGCGCTGACAGCACATTTATAGGTACTTGCGGCAGCTTCTTTGTCACCCGCAGCAACAGCTGCATCGAACTTCTTGATAGCGGTCTTCATGGCGGACTTCTGCGCCTTGTTTCTGGCCTGCTGCTCCTTGTTCTTCGCATCTCTCTTGATCTGGGACTTAATGTTGGGCATGCTTCTATTGCCACCTCCTCCTATAAGATTGCCAGTCGTTCTGACTTGCGGATATTTATTGTAACATCGAAATGCCGGAAAAGCAAGCACTTTTTTAATTTTTTTCGTACTTTTTTATAAAATGTATAGCCTTGTGTCCGCCGGGCAAACTACCCACAAGATTTAGTATCAGAGAGGGGCGATTTTTTCCGTGAAACCTGCCATTCGCACGGATCTGGCGCTGGAATCCCGGGAGCTGGCCGGGGCCACGGCGGAGGAACAGGCCCGGATTCCCGGGGTGCGGTTTTCCCGCCGGAAACTGGGCGGCATGCACATCGATGTGATGGACATCACAACGCAAGAGGGTGCGGATAGATTATGTAAACCAGTTGGACGCTATGTCACGGTGGAAATCGACCGGTTTCTCCGGCGGCGGGATGACGCCTTCACGGATTCCGCCCAGGGAATCGGGCAGCTGCTCCGGGAACTGCTAGACCTGAAACGGGATTCCGGCGTACTGGTGGCCTGTCTGGGAAATCCTGCCATCACCCCGGACGCCATCGGGCCGCTGTGTGCACGGAATATCATGGTCACCCGCCATCTGAAAGAGCGGATGCCGGAGACTTTTCAACCCTTCCGGTCTGTGGCGGTGGTCTGCCCCGGCGTTCTCGGCACTACGGGCATTGAGAGCGCCGCCCTGGTGGGCGCCGCCGTCCGGGAAGTGAAACCGGATGCGGTCATCGCCATTGACGCGCTGGCCGCCCGGAATCTTCACCGGCTGTGCCGCACGGTGCAGATCTGCGACACGGGCATCTCCCCTGGTTCCGGGGTGGGCAATCACCGTTACGCTTTAAATCAGAAATCCCTGGGCGTTCCGGTCATTGCCGTGGGCGTTCCCACGGTGGTGGATATGGGCACGGTGGTGCAGGACCTGGGCGGTTCCCTGCCGGAGGACGACAGTCCGGAGATGATCGTCACGCCCCGGGATATCGACAGCTTCGTGTCCGATGCCGCCAAGCTGGTGGGATACGCCCTCAACTTCGCGCTCCACGAGGGTCTCACCATTGGGGACATCGATCTGTTTGTTTCCTGATGTTTCACGTGAAACATTCCACCCCGCCCTACGAAAATGTTTCATGTGAAACATTTCTCTTGAAAACACAGACATATATGATATAATATTTTCGCATTAAATTCACAGAGAGGTGCAGATATGGCAAGAATCATTGCCATCGCAAACCAGAAGGGCGGCGTGGGAAAAACGACCACCTGCGTGAACCTGACCTTCGCCCTGAAAAAACGGGGCAGAAAGGTGCTTCTGGTGGACTGCGATGCACAGGGCAACGCCACATCCGGCATGGGTGTGGACAAGTCCATCACGCCAAACATGTATCATGTGCTCACCCAGGGAGTCCCCGCGGCGGAGTGCATCGTACATACGAACTACGGGGATGTGATCCCCACCAACAAAGACCTGTCCGGCGCCGGCGTGGAGCTGGTGGATGTGGAGGACCGGGAATATGTCCTGCGGCAGGCGCTGGAACCCCTGCGGGACCAGTACGACTACATCATCATCGACTGTCCCCCGTCCCTGGAACTGCTGACGGTAAACGCCCTGGCAGCGGCGGACGGCGTACTGGTGCCGGTGCAGTGCGAGTATTACGCACTGGAGGGCATCGCCGACCTGACCACCACAATCAAAATGATCAACGCCCGGATCAATCCGAAGCTGGAAATTCAGGGCATCGTGCTAACCATGTACGACTCCCGCACCAATTTCTCCGAGCAGGTGGCGGCGGAAATCCGGAATTTCTTCGGGGACAAGGTGTATAAAACGGTCATTCCCCGGAATGTCCGGATTGCCGAGGCCCCCAGCCACGGGAAACCGGTCATCGCCTACGACCGGATTTCCAGAGGTTCCTCCGCCTATCTGAAGCTGGCGGCGGAGCTGGTGAAACAAATCGAACACAAATAAGGAGGAAACCATGGCATCCAATTCCAAAAAAGGACTTGGGACCGGCCTGGGCGCCCTGCTGGGCGGCGACATTGTGGCGGAATCCGGAGCGAAACAGGCCACCCTGCCCATCGCCAAGGTGGAACCCAAAGCCGATCAGCCCCGCAGTCACTTTGACGAGGTGGCCCTCCGGGAGCTGAGCGACTCCATCGCCCAGCACGGCATGATCCAGCCCATCACCGTCCGGAAACTGCCCACGGGCTACTACCAGATCATCGCCGGCGAGCGGCGCTGGCGGGCCGCAAGGATGGCAGGTCTCACGGAAGTGCCGGTGAACATCATCGAAGCCGACGACCGGCTGGCCGCGGAGCTGGCGCTGGTGGAAAATCTCCAGCGAACAGACCTGAATCCCGTGGAGGAAGCCCGGGGCTATCAGACCCTGATCAAGGTCTACGGCCTGACCCAGGAGGAAGCGGCGCAGAGTGTGGGAAAGTCCCGTCCCGCCGTGACCAACGCCATGCGTCTGCTGGCCCTGCCGGAGGAAGTGCTCACCATGCTGGAAGCAGGGGAGTTGTCCGCCGGACACGCCCGGGCGCTGCTGGCCATTGAGGATGACGCCGTGAAAATCGAGGCGGCGAAGCTCATTGTGGCAAAAGGCATGTCCGTCCGGCAGACCGAAGCCCTGGCCGTCAGTCTGGGAAGAAAAAAGGAAAAAGAGGACAAAAAGCCCGCGGGAATCGACTATCTGGCCCTGGCAGCCAAGCAGCTGGAAGACAGTCTGGGCCGCCGGGTGAAAATGACCGAGGGGAAAAACGGCGGAAAAATCGAGATCGACTACTATGACGCCGACGACCGGGAAGCCCTCATGGACGCCCTGCGCTCCATCGGAAACAGGCTGCCCCGAAAAAACACAAACAATAAGTAATTTAGAAATACAAGGAGTAATCAACCATGCTGGACATCAAATTTGTCAGAGAGAATCCGGACATCGTCCGCGAGAATATCAAAAAGAAATTCCAGGACCAGAAACTGCCCCTGGTGGACGAGGCCATTGAGCTGGACAAGAACCTGCGCGCCGCCATCCAGGAGGCCCAGGAACTGCGTACCGCCAGAAATGCCCTGAGCAAGAAGGTGGGTATGCTCATGGGTCAGGCCAAGAAGGACCCCTCCAAGCTGGCGGAGGCCGAGGCTGTGAAGGAAGAAGTGAAGAAGGACGCGGACCGTCTGGCCGAGCTGGAAGCTCTGGAAAACGAGCTGGACGGCAAGCTGCACAAGGTCATGCTCCAGATCCCCCAGATCATTGACGACAGCGTGCCCCTGGGCCCCGATGACAGCTGCAATGTGGAAGTCCAGCGCTTCGGCGACCCCGTAGTGCCCGATTTCCCCATCCCCTACCACACCGACATCATGGAGAGCTTTGACGGCATCGACATGGATGCCGCCGGCCGGGTGTCCGGTAACGGTTTCTACTACCTGCTGGGCGACATTGCCCGCCTCCA
>JALFTG010000009.1 GCA_022779345.1 Oscillospiraceae bacterium
TATATGGAGTGGGGCGAGGGCTGCGTGGAGAAATTCAACGGCATTTTCGCCTTTGCCGTATGGGAACAGCGGCGGGAGCGGCTGTTCATCGCCCGGGACCGGATCGGCGTGAAGCCCTTCTTTTATGCGGAGCGGGACGGGAACTTCCTGTTCGCCTCGGAGATCAAGGCTCTGCTGGCCTCGGGGGTGATCCCGCCGGAAATTGATCAGAACGGCGTGCTGGAAGTGATGCTCATCGGTCCGGGGCGGACGCCGGGGTGCGGCGTGTTCCGGGGTGTGAAAGAGCTGGAGCCGGGGTGGTGCGGGATGTATGACCGCTCCGGCCTGCGTCTGCGGCGGTACTGGCGTCTGGTGGACCGGGAGAACCGGGACACTTTCCCGGAAACCGTGGAGCGGGTGCGTCAGCTGGTCACGGATGCGGTGCAGCGGCAGCTGGTCAGCGATGTGCCGGTGTGCACCTTCCTGTCCGGGGGACTGGATTCCAGCATCATCTCCGCCATCGCCGACCGGTATTTCCGGGAGCGGGGGCAGACGCTGCACACTTTCTCCGTCACCTATAAGGACAACGACAAGTATTTTCAGGCGGGGAAATTCCAGCCCAACAGCGACGACGCCTATATCCGCATCATGGCCGCCGCCCTCCACGGGGAGCACCACATTGTGGAACTGGACAGCGAGGAGGTGGCCCGGGCATTGTACGCCGCGGCGGAGGCCCGGGACCTGCCGGGCATGGCGGATGTGGATTCCTCCCTGCTGCTGTTCTGTCAGGAGATCAAGCGCCACGCCACGGTGGCATTGTCCGGGGAGTGCGCCGACGAGATCTTCGGGGGCTACCCCTGGTACCGGGATTCCACCATCCGGGAGCGGGAGGGCTTCCCCTGGGCCCAGTCCACGGATTACCGGGCGTCCTTCCTCCGTCCGGAGTGGCTGGCGGGGACGGACCCCTTTGCCTTTGTGGACAGCCGCTACCGGGCCACCGTAGCGGACGCCGACATCCTGCCCGGCACGGACCCCACCGACCGGCGGATGAAGGAGATGGTGCAGCTGAACTTCAGCTGGTTCATGCAGACCCTGCTGGACCGGAAGGACCGGATGAGCATGGACTGCGGTCTGGAGGTGCGTGTGCCCTTCTGCGACTACCGGATCGCGGAATATCTCTACACGGTGCCCTGGCGGTACAAGGATTTCCAGGGCCGGGAGAAGGGACTGCTCCGGGAGGCCATGGCAGGCCTGCTGCCGGAGGAGATTCTCCACCGGAAAAAGAGCCCCTATCCCAAGACCCACCACCCGGTCTATCTGGCGGCGGTGGAGCGGATGCTGGCGGATGTACTGGCAAATCCTGCGGCCCCGGTGTTCCAGATCGTCCGGCGTCCGGCCCTGGAAGCCCTGCTCCGGGGCGAAGGGGAGGACCGGGCCAATGTGCCCTGGTACGGCCAGCTCATGACCCGGCCCCAGACCATCGCCTGGTTTGTGCAGCTGAACCACTGGCTGGAGACCTACCGGATAAAACTGGTATAACCGGAAGAATCTGCTTGCGCCGGGACAGGGGGCGTGCTATGATGGCCCCAAAGGGGGCATCCTGATGACAAAGAACAACAGAGGATTCACCGTGGTGCTGACGGCGGCGGTCATCCTGCTGATCCTCAGCGCATCCATCGCCGCGCCCATTCTGTGCCGCCCCTTCTACTATGCCCACATCACCGCCATGGACCTGCCGGAGAGGACCGGGTACACGGCGGAGGAAATCCGGGCGGCCTATGACGAGATGCTGGACTTCTGCGTGTACGGTACGGAGTTCGGCACCGGGGTTTTGCCCTGGTCGGAGGAGGGGAAGGCCCATTTTGCCGACTGCGCGGTGCTGTTCCGGCTGGACTTTACGGTGCTGGCCGTGTCCGGGGCGGTGCTGCTGGTGTGCCTGGTGCTGTATCGCCGGGGCCTGCGTCCGGCGAAGCTGCTGGGCCGGGGCCCCCTGTTCTGGTCCGGCAGCATCCCGATCGTGGTGTTCGCCGTGATTGCCGCCCTGGCGGCGATGGATTTTGACCGGGCGTTTGTGGTGTTCCACAAGCTGTTTTTCCCGGGAAAGGACAACTGGATTTTCGATGCAGAGACGGATGCCATCATCAATGTCCTGCCCGAGGCCTTTTTCCGCAACTGCGCCATTCTCATCGTGGCCCTGCTGTTTCTCGCCTGCATCCTCCTGCTGGTGCTGGATGCCCGGAGCCGGAAACGGATCACGGCATAAAAAATCCCGACGGAACATCCGTCGGGATTTTGGCCATTTCATGGAGTTTCTGTCTGTTCAGCTCTCGCGGCGGCCAGGTACTGATCCAGATAGATCTTGTGGGCCACGGCGATGATTACATTCCGCAGCAGCTGCTTTTCCTCCGTGTGGTCCCGGCCCACGCTGTCCAGGTGGTCCTTCAGGCCGAACACGAAGTCCAGCACATTCTTCAGCTCCGCACGGAAATACTCATAGGCGATGTCATAGGGATAGGACCGTTGCTGCAAAAGAAACAGCAGATCAATGTCCTCCATGGACATGGAAATTTTCGCCACGGCCACAAAAAACAGACAGGCAATCTGATCCCGGTGATACTGTTTCCGGACAGGCTTGGCGATGATTCCTTTTTTTACATAATTGCTGACCATGGACGCGGTCAGCTCCATGCCATGCAGCGGCTCCAGATAGCCGTTCACATACTTTACGGTCTGCTCCAGATACAGCCCCACATCGGGGATGTCCGGATAGGCCGGGAGCTGGAACGCCCGGGCGGCTGCGGCAATGGTCTCTTTCATTTCCGGTTTCATGGGAGTATTCTATACCTCTGCTTTCAAAAAGTCAAGAATGCCGGATGATAAGTTTTTAAAAAACTCTTGACAGAATATTATAAAACTTCTATACTGCTCTCAGCCCCTGTCCTGCCGGGAAGGGGGTTCAGATCAGGATATGACAGAATTTGGAGAGCGGTATGACTTATAAAATCGTGGCGGATTCCTCCGCCAATGTGCTGGAACTGCCCGGTGCGGACTTCACCTCCGTGCCGCTGAAGATTGTGACGAAAGATAAGGAATATGTGGATGACGCCGGGCTGGATGTGGAGGCCATGGTGGCGGAAATCCGGGATACCAGGGGCCGCAGCAGCACCGCCTGCCCCAGCGTGGGGGAGTGGCTGGAGTCCTTCGGGGACGCGGACACCGTGGTGGGCGTGTCCATCACCGGCACGCTGTCGGGCAGCTACAGCGCCGCCATGATGGCGAAAGAGGAGTATGAGAGCGCTCATCCGGACCGGAAGGTGTTTATTCTGGACTCTCTGTCCGCCGGGCCGGAAATCCAGCTGATTCTGGAGCGGATGCGGGACATGACCCGGGCGGGCATGAGCATTGAGGAAATCCAGACCCGGACCAATGTGTACTGGCGCCACACCCACCTGCTGTTCTCCCTGGAATCCCTGACGAATCTGGCCCGGAACGGCCGGGTGAATCCGGCAGTGGCCGCCGCGGCGGGGCTGCTGGGCATCCGGATCGTGGGCAAGGCCAGTGACCACGGGGAACTGGAACCCATGGACAAGTGCCGGGGAGAGAAGAAGGCACTGGATGCCATCTGGAAGCACATGGAGGGCCTGAATTATGCCGGGGGCCGGGTGTGCATCGCCCATTGCATGAACGCGTCTGCCGCCGCTGCTCTGGCGGAGCGCATCCGGAAGAAATATCCCCTGGCGGAGATCAACATTGTCCCCACCCGGGGCATCTGCAGCTACTATGCGGAAAAAGGCGGCCTGATGATCGCCTTCGAGGACCGCAACGCCAAATAAACCGAATCAGAGACAGCTCCGGAATTCCGGCAATGTCCGAAAACATGGAAATCCTCCGTATGCGTTCGCCATACGGAGGATTCTTGTACTTATGTACCGGCAACGGCGCACCCGGCATTCAGCTCCCGCCAGGTCCGGGCGACCACCACAATGGTGATCAGGAAGGTGAGGATATCCGCCGCGGGGAAGGAATACAGCATACCGTTCAGCCCGAAGAACATGGGAAGGAGAATGGGCAGGGCCACGCCGAAGATGATCTCACGGGTCAGGGAGATGACCGTGGAGGCCACCGCCTTGCCCAGCGCCTGGAGATAGATGAAGGTGCCCTTGTTCACCGTGGCCAGGGGCATCATGCACAGATAGATGCGGAAGCACCGTACGGCGAACTGGGTGTAATATGCGCTCTCGTTCTGGGCGCCGAAGAGAGCGATGAGCTGCTGGGGAAACAGTTCCACAATCAGCAATGCGGCGAAGCCCAGCACCGCCTCGGCGATGAGCAGGCGGGTGAACAGGCCCTTGGCCCGGTCAAACCGCCGGGCGCCCACATTGTAGCCCACCACGGGGATGCAGCCCGCCGCCATGCCCACGGCAATGGAGATGGCGATCTGGAAAAACTTCATCACGATGCCCAGCACCGCCAGGGGGATCTGGGAATATTCCGCCAGACCGAACACCGGGTCCAGCGCGCCGTATTTCGTGCACATATTCTGTACCGCCGCCATGGACACCACCAGGGAGAACTGGGACAGGAAACTGGTGATGCCCAGGGCCAGGAACCGGCGCATCAGCCCCGGCCACAGGCCGAAGCTGTTTCTGTGCAGCTGCACGGCCTTCATATGAAACAGATACCACACCGACAGCACCGCCGTGAGGATCTGGCCGATCACCGTGGCGATGGCGGCGCCCTTCATGCCCATGCCCAGGGGGAAGATGAAAATGGGGTCCAGGATCAGGTTCGTGACGGCGCCCAGCACTGTGGCGCACATGGCGAACCGGGGGCTGCCGTCGGAGCGGATGATGGGATTCATGGCCTGACCGAACATATAGAAGGGCAGGCCCAGGGTGATCCAGAAGAAATACTCCTTCGCGCAGGCGTAGGTCCCGGTGTTCACCTTGCCGCCGAACAGGGTCAGGATCGGCTCCATAAAGATCAGATACACCGCCGTGAGCACCACGCTGGCGATGATGCACAGCAAAATGGCGTTGCCGATGCTCCGGTGGGCGTCCTCCCGCTGGTCTGCGCCCAGGCAGATGCTCACAAAGGCACAGCAGCCGTCGCCGATCATCACGGCGATGGACAGGGCCACCACCGTCAGGGGGAACACCACCGTGTTGGCGGCGTTGCCGTAGGACCCCAGGTAATCCGCATTGGCGATGAACACCTGGTCCACAATATTATACAATGCC
>JALFTG010000143.1 GCA_022779345.1 Oscillospiraceae bacterium
GACCCTGTGGAGGGCCGCCTGCCCGCCGAGGGCACCAACGAGGCCGCCACGGACACCCGGGTGCTGTCGCTGCTGGGGGTGGAGCCGGAGATCGGGGCGGAATTCACCGTCACTTTCCAGGTGGACGGCCATGAAACCACCCAGACCTTCACCCTGTGTGGCTGGTGGGAATACGATGAAGTCATCATTGCCAGCCACATCCTCATCCCGGAGAGCCGGGCGGAAGCCATTTATGGCGAGGTGGGCGCAGACCCGGCGAATCCTGCCGACGGCATAACCGGGACATGGAATCTGGATGTCATGTTCAAAAACTCCCTGCACATCGACCGGGACATGGAGCAGGTGCTGGCCAATCACGGCTATCAGTCCGATGACCGGAATGCAGACAACTACATCGGAACCGGCGTGAACTGGGGCTACACCGGCTCCCAGCTGGCCACGAACATCGACCCGGGCACGGCCCTGGCCATCATCGCCATGGTGCTGCTCATTGTGTTCACCGGCTATCTCATCATCTATAATGTGTTTCAGATTTCCGTGGCCGGGGACATCCGGTTTTACGGCCTGCTGAAAACCATCGGCACCACCCCCCGGCAGCTGAAGCGGATCATCCGCCAGCAGGCGCTGCTGCTCTCCGCCGTGGGCATTCCCCTGGGGCTGGTGCTGGGCTGGCTGATCGGGGCAAAGCTGACCCCGGTGGTCATCGCCCAGCTGGACGGCATCACCAGCGTGGTGTCGGTGAATCCCCTGATTTTCGTTGGGGCGGCGGTGTTCTCCCTGATCACGGTGCTGCTGTCCTGCGACCGGCCGGGACGGATGGCGGCAAAGGTCTCCCCGGTGGAGGCGTTGCGGTATACGGAAGGCGGCGGCGGGAAGCAGAAGACCCGGAAGGGCGGCAGGGTGTCCCTGCTGTCCATGGCCCGGGCCAATCTGGGCCGCAGCCGCAGCAAAACGGTGGTCACCATTTTGTCCCTGTCCCTGGCGGTGGTACTGCTGACCATGACCGTCACCTTTGCCGGCGGGTTCGACATGGACAAATACCTGACCTCCAGATCTGCGGCCGACTTTATCGTGGCAGACGCCGGGCAGTTCCAGACTGGCAGTTTCTTCAGCGCCGCCCGTGCCGTGCCGGAGGAAGTCATCGACACCATCAATGCCCAGGGCGGCATCGCTGAGGGCGGCCGCATCTACGGCAAAAGCTCCGCTGTGGAGGAATTTATCACGGAAGCGTGGTTCCGCTCCCTCAATGATTGGAGTGACGAGGACAACCTGAATCTGCTGGTGGACCGGACAGAGCACACGGCAGACGGCCTGCTGGCGGACGGTGCCCAGCTCTACGGCATGGAGCCGTACATTCTCAGCAAACTCACGGTGCTGGAGGGCGACCTCTCCAAACTGAACGATCCGGACGGGCACTACATCGCCGCTGTCTATTCCGATGACGACTATGGCAATCCGGAGCCGGATTCCCACTGGGCAAAGCTGGGAGATACCGTGACCCTCCGGTATGTGGAGGAATATGAGTACTACAACCCCGACACCGGAGAAATCTACCCCGATGAGATCCCGGAGGGCCAGCCCTGGGCGGCCCGGGCGAAATCCTTCCGGGAGGTGGACTATGAAGTGGCGGCGCTGGTGGTGGTGCCCCTCACCCTCAGCTACCGGTATTTCGGGTCGGACGAGTTCGTTCTGGGCAGCGAGGCCTTTCTCCGGGATACGGGCACGGACGCTGTCATGCTCTACGCCTTTGACATGGCGGACGACGCCTCCACCGCCGCTATGGAATCTTTCCTGGAAAACTACACGGAGACGGAAAATCCCCAGTTTGACTATGAGAGCAAGGCCACCTATGCCGCGGAATTTGACGGCTTCCGGAATATGTTCCTGCTGCTGGGCAGCGCCCTGAGCTTTGTCGTGGGGCTGGTGGGCGTGCTGAATTATATCAATGCGGTGCTCACGGGCATCATCACCCGGAAACGGGAGCTGGCCATGCTCCAGTCCATCGGCATGACCGGTGCGCAGCTGAAACGGATGCTCCAGTACGAGGGCCTGCTGTACGCCCTGGGGGCGGTGGGTCTGGCGCTGGTGCTGGCTCTGGCCGCCGGGCCGCTGCTTGCCGATGTGATGGAGGGGATGTTCTGGTTCTTCAGCTATCATCTGACCCTGTGGCCCATCCTGATCCTGCTGCCGGTATTCGCCCTGCTGGGCATCGCCGTACCGTCCCTGGTGTACCGCAGCCTGTCCCGCTCCACCATCGTAGAGCGTCTCCGGGACGGCGAGACCTGACCCCGGAAAAGCCGTGTCATGCCGCAAAACCGGCAGGTCACGGCTTTTTCCTTGCATTCCCCCGGCGGGAGGACTATAATACGGGCGATTTCAACCGGGAAGGGGGCAGCACCATGGAATGGGTGACATTGGGGATCTTCTGCGCCGGACTGATCGTCTGCGTGGCGGCGGGCTGGGATGTGCTGATCGCGCTGGTGTTCGGCTGGGCGCTGTTTTGCCTGTACGGACGGCGCCGGGGCTGTTCCTGGCGGTCGCTGCTGCGCATGAGCCGGGACGGCATCCGCCCGGTGACCACGATTCTGTGCACCTTTCTGCTCATCGGTATGCTCACGGCCCTGTGGCGGGCGGCGGGGACGATCCCGCTGATCGTGTGCCTGCTGTCCGGGCTGATCCGGCCGGGGGCTTTCCTGCTGCTGGCTTTTTTGCTCAACTGCATTCTCTCCGTCCTCACGGGCACCTCTTTCGGCACGGCGGCCACCATGGGCGTCATCACCATGACCGTGGCCCGGACCATGGGCATCAGCCCCCTGTGGACCGGCGGGGCAATCCTGGCGGGGGTCTATTTCGGGGACCGGTGCTCTCCGGTGTCCACCAGCGCCCTGCTGGTGAGCCGACTGACGGACACGGACCTGTACCGGAACATCCGGAATATGCTCCGCTCGGCGGCGGTGCCCTTTGCCGCGGCCTGCGGGATCTATCTGATCGCAGGTCTGTGCCTGTCCGGGGATGGGGCCGTGCCGGATGTGCGCGCCCTGTTCGCCGCCGGGTTCCGGCTCCACTGGGCGTCCCTCCTCCCCGCCGCCGCAGTGCTGGTACTATCCCTGCTCCGGGCGCCGGTGCAGTTCACGCTGCTGAGCAGCATCCTGCTGGCCGCCGGGGTCTCGGTGGTTTCCGAGGGGATGTCCCCGGCGGAGCTGCCGGGACTGCTGCTGTCCGGCTATACCGCCAAAACACCGGAGCTGGCCGCCATGCTCGACGGGGGCGGCATCGTCTCCATGGTCCATGTGGCCCTGGTGGTGACGGTGGCCTCCTCCTATTCCGGGCTGTTCGCCGGAACGGGCCTGCTGGACGGCGTTCAGGAAAAAATCGGCGCGCTGGCCGGGCGGACGGGGGTATTCCCCGCTGTGGCGCTGACGGCGCTGGTCTCCGGCATGATCTCCTGCAACCAGTCTCTGGCCATTCTGCTCAGTCATCAGCTGTGCGTCCCTCTTGCACCGGACAGGGAGCAGATTGCCCTGGATCTGGAGGACTCCGCCGTGGTTCTTCCCCCGCTGATTCCCTGGTCCATCGCCGGGGCGGTGCCGCTGGCCACCGTCGGGGCGCCCACGGCGTCCATTCTGGCGGCGTGCTTCCTGTATCTCCTGCCCCTGTGGCGCATTTTCCGGACAGCGGCAGGAAACTGTGACAAAAGCGTAAGGAAATCATAAGGAAATCTTGATGTCCCGTTCACATTTGTACGGGACGGCTGTCGTATACTGTTCCCGGCACTTCCAAATATTCAGAAAGCGGATGATGAGAATGTTTCAGTATTTTCTCGACACGGTCGATACCATTCCTGCCGGTAAGGGCTTTGCAATGTACTCTCCCCTGCATCTGGCGTGGCTGGCGTTTTTTGTCCTGTTCGCCGTGGGATGCAGTCTGTATTACCGGCGGCAGGACGCCGGGAAACGCACCCGGGTGCGTCATGTGTTCGCCTGCCTGCTGGTGGGGGACGAGCTGTTCAAGGTGGTCATGCTGTGCATCGGCGGAAACTATGAGGCGGCCTACCTGCCTTTGCACCTGTGCAGCATCAACATCATCCTGATTGCCATCCATTCCTTCCGGCCGGGAAAGATGCTGGACAATTTCCTCTACACCGTATGCGTCCCGGCGGCGACGGCGGCCCTGCTGTTCCCCACCTGGACGGAGCTGCCTTTCTGCAATTTCATGCATCTCCACAGCTTCACGGTGCACATCCTGCTGGCCACTTATCCCATCATGCTCACGGCGGGCGGGGATATTCAGCCGGAGGTGCGGTGTCTGCCCCGGTGCCTGCTGTTTCTGCTCCTTCTGGCCATTCCCATTTACGGGATCAACCTGCTGCTGAACACGAATTTCATGTTCCTCATGAATGTGGATCCGGGCAATCCCCTGTTTTTCTTTGAGACCCATTTTGGCAATCACCTCATCGGCATCCCGGTACTCATCGCC